>CAZYSJ010000024.1:0-38363 GCA_964649875.1 uncultured Caldilineaceae bacterium | reverse complement strand
CCTGTCCAAACTGCCCAGCGACCTCGAAGCCGGTCTGGTTCCGGTAGCCGCGCAATAACCCTGCCCGGCCACGGAGCCGGACGCTAACGTAACGCCATAAGGCGTCTGACAGGCTACTTAATTCGTCCTGTCAGACGCCTTATTCGTCTTGCGTATTGATGTGTATTGAATAGATAGAATGCGCGATTCGTCCGCGCCTATTACGCGGATCACGCCAATTGGCATACATTGCGGCATTGGCGTACAATGGCACGCGCAAGAACAGACGTTCGCATATCGGATAGACGGAATGCGAGGAGTAGTCCCGATGGCGCTTGACAAATTGATCGTGCGCGGCGCGCGCGAACATAACCTGAAAAATGTAGACCTCGAAATCCCCCGCGACAAGCTGGTGGTCATTACCGGCCTCAGCGGCAGCGGCAAAAGCAGCCTCGCCTTCGACACCATCTACGCCGAAGGCCAGCGCCGCTATGTCGAATCGCTCTCGGCTTACGCCCGGCAATTCCTCGGTCTGATGGAAAAGCCCAACGTCGACCAGATCGAGGGCCTCAGCCCGGCCATCTCCATCGATCAAAAAGGCGCAGGCCGCAACCCTCGCTCCACCGTCGGCACCGTCACCGAAATCTACGACTACCTGCGCCTGCTCTACGCCCGCATCGGCCAGCCGCACTGTCCCGTCTGCGGCGAACCCATCACGCAACAATCGGCCACGCAGATCGTCGACAGCATCATGGACATGCCCGAAGGCACGCGCCTGCTCATCCTCGCCCCCATCATCAAGGACCGCAAGGGCATCCACAAGAGCGTCTTCGAAACCTTGCAGCGCCAGGGCTACGTGCGCGTGCGCGTCAACGGCGAAATCTACGAAGTCAGCGAACCGCCCGACCTCGACCGCTACAAGATGCACACCATCGAAGCCGTCATCGACCGATTAATCGTCCGCCACCCCAAGCCTAGCGAAGACGGCGACGCAGAACCGACCCCAGGCACCGACCTGACGCGCCTCAGCGATTCCGTCGAGACCGCGCTGCGCCTGGGCGAAGGCGTGATGATCGCGGTCGACGTCACCGACCCCGACACGCCGCGCGACCGCACCTTCAGCGAACACTTCTCCTGCGTCAAGTGCGGGGCCAGCCTGCCGGAGATCGAGCCGCGCACCTTCTCCTTCAACAGCCCGCACGGCGCCTGCCCGACCTGCACCGGCCTCGGTTCGTTGCAGGAGTTCGATCCGGACCTAATTCTGGACGAAGAACGCAGCATCCAAGACGGCGCGGTTCGCCCCTGGCGGCGCAGCAACGGCAGCGACCAAGACGGCTATTATCAGCAAATTCTGTCCGCGCTCTGCCGCCAGTACGCCATCCCCTACCGCGTGCCGGTGCGCGAGCTCAGCGCTAAGCAGCGCGACCTCATCCTCAACGGGCTGCCGCGCCGCCAGGACAAAATCCGCATCGAATATCGCTCCACCGGCGGCGAAACGCGCTACTACGAAACGGGCTACAGCGGCGTTATCCCCAACCTGCAAAAGCGCCTGCGCGAGACGACCAGCGACTACGTGCGCAACAAGCTCGAAGAGTATATGAGCGTGCGCCCCTGCCCCGTTTGCGGCGGCAAGCGGCTGCGCCCCGAAGCCCTAGCCGTCACCGTCGCCGGTCGCAGCATCGACGAGATCACCTCGATGGCCGTCGACGACACGCTCAAGTGGGTCAGACAGTTGCAGGGCTTGCCGCAGCAGACGGCCTCCGCCAATGCCCCGGCGCTCAACGGGCGGACGGAGTCTTCCGCTAATGGACGAACGCCCAACGGCGATCTGGACGCGTCGCCCCTTTCCCCGCGCGAGCGATCCATCTCCTTCCAGGTGCTCAAAGAGATCGCGGCCCGTCTCCAGTTCATGGTCAACGTTGGGCTGGACTACCTCACGCTCAGCCGCGCCGCGGCCACGCTCTCCGGCGGCGAAGCCCAGCGCATCCGCCTGGCGACCCAAATCGGCAGCCAGCTTATGGGCGTGCTCTACATCCTGGACGAGCCAAGCATCGGCCTGCACCAGCGCGACAACGCCCGTCTGATCGAAACCCTGATGGGCATGCGCGACCTGGGCAACACGGTCCTCGTCGTCGAACACGACGAGGACACCATCCGCGCCGCCGACTGGGTTGTGGACATGGGGCCGGGCGCGGGCGAGCATGGCGGCAAGGTCGTCTGCTCCGCGCCCAGGGACGAATTCCTGCGCTGTCCCGACAGCCTTACAGCCGGCTATCTGCGCGGCGAGCGGCGCATCGAGATTCCGCCCGAACGCCGCGAGGGCAACGGCAACTACTTACAGATCCGCGGCGCCGCCGAAAACAACCTCAAGGATGTCGACGTGCGCATCCCCTTGGGCAAGTTCATCGCCGTGACGGGCGTCAGCGGCAGCGGCAAGTCGACCCTGGTCGTCGAGGTGCTCTACAAAAAACTCGCCCAGCTCATGTACCGCGCCAAGGACCGCCCCGGCAAGCACGAAGCCATCGAAGGCATCGAGTTCCTCGACAAGGTGATCGACATCGACCAAAGCCCCATCGGACGCACGCCGCGCAGCAACCCCGCCACCTACGTGGGCGTCTTCACCTACATCCGCGACCTCTACGCCAGCCTGCCCGAAGCCAAAGCGCGCGGCTACAAAGCAGGCCGCTTCAGCTTCAACGTCAAGGGCGGGCGCTGCGAAACCTGTAAGGGCGACGGCATCATCCGCATCGAAATGCAGTTCCTGCCCGATGTCTACGTGCCGTGCGAGGAGTGCAAAGGCCGCCGCTATAACCGCGAGACCCTGGAAGTCAAGTTCCGCGGCAAGTCCATCGCCGAGGCGCTCGACATGACCGTCGAGGAAGCCCTCGACTTCTTCCAGAACATCCCGCGCATCCGCAACAAGATGGAGACGCTGAACGCCGTCGGTCTGGGCTACATCCGCCTCGGTCAGCCCGCCACCACGCTCTCCGGCGGCGAAGCGCAGCGCATCAAACTGAGCAAAGAGCTAAGCCGCCGCGCCACCGGCAACACGCTCTACATCCTCGACGAGCCGACTACCGGCCTGCACTTCGAGGATGTCAACAAACTGCTGAGCGTCCTGCACGAACTGGCGAACATGGGCAACACGGTCCTCGTCATCGAGCACAACCTCGACGTGATCAAGAGCGCCGACTGGATCATCGACATGGGGCCGGAAGGCGGCAACAAGGGCGGCTACGTCATCGTCGAAGGCACGCCGGAGCACGTCGCGGCTACGGAAAAGAGCTACACCGGCCAACACCTCCGGCACATGCTCGCCCAGCCCCAGCCCGACCCAGCCTGACCGCTGCACGCAGCAAGGCAAGGTCAAAAGCGCCATACGCAGATCAACATGCGGGAGGTCCAGAAGCCTCCCGCATGCGCGTGACAAGACCGCCCTAAGCTGGTACGCTTATGGCGGCTGCACGACCGATCCCGCCTTGCGCCAGCCGGCCACATCCATCGTGCACAAACGCTCTGGCATCACCGCAACCAGGCATCACCGCAATCAGGCATCACCGTAACAAGGAGACGTTCCCATGAAAGTCCTGTTCATCGGCGGCACCGGCAAGATCAGCTCGGCCTGCACCCCTTTGGCCGTAGAAAAGGGCATCGACCTCTACCTGCTCAACCGCGGCCAGACCGACCGCCCCGTCCCCGAAGGCGTGCATGTCCTGCAGGGCGACATCCGCGACCCGGAATCCGCCCGCCGCGCCCTGCACGGCCTTGAGTTCGACGCCGTGGTCAACTGGATCGCGTTCACGCCCGATCACGTCGAAACCGACCTAGATCTGTTCCGCGGGCGCACGGGCCAATACATCTTCATCAGCTCGGCTTCCGCCTATCAGAAACCGCCCAACGCCCTGCCCATCACCGAATCCACCCTGCTCGCCAACCCCTTCTGGCTCTACTCGCGCAATAAGATTGCGTGCGAAGATCGGCTGGTGCGCGCCTATCACGAAGAAGATTTCCCCTTCACTGTCGTGCGCCCGTCACACACCTACGACCGCACCATGTTCCCGTTCAACGGCGGCTATACCGTCGTCGACCGCATGCGCAAGGGCAAACCCGTAATCGTGCACGGCGACGGCACGTCGCTCTGGGTGATGACCCATCACCGCGACTTCGCCAAAGCTTTCGTCGGCCTGCTCGGCAACAACCATGCCATCGGCGACGCCTTCCACATCACCTCGGACGAACTGCTCACCTGGAACCAGCTTTATCACATCTGCGCCCGCGCGGCCGGCGTCGAGCCGAAGCTGGTGCATGTCCCCTCGCCGCTGATCAACGCCTACGACCCGGACTGGGGCGCCGGCCTGCTGGGCGACAAGGCCCACAGCGTCATCTTCGACAACGCCAAGGTCAAGCGGCTTGTGCCGGACTTCGCCGCCACGATTCCGTATGCGCGCGGGGCGGAGGAGGTGATGGCCTGGCACGACGCAGACCCGGCCCGCCAAGTCGTCGACCCGCGTTGGGACAAGCTCTTCGACGACATCATCGAGCGCTACGCCGCAGCCTGGCCGGATGGAAAGCCGGCCTACTGGCTCTCCGCCTAGCGACTCCGCCTCAGCGACTCCGGCTAGCGCAACGAAACCCGAGGCCGGAATCTGCGTAGTGCTTGACGAATGACTTGTGACTTGTGACTCGTGACTCGACGCATGGCGAGCGCGCCGAAAGGAGCAAACATGGCAGAACCCGTCAAAAACAAATTGCGCCGGCAAAACGGCGTCATTGCCGGCGTATGCGGAGGACTGGGCGAGTTCTTCGGCATCAGGCCGCTCTGGTTCCGCGTCCTCTTCTTGCTGCTCTTGCTGCCGGGCGGCGTACCGGGCATTCTGCCCTACGTCATCCTTTGGATCGCAATCCCGCGCAAGTGATAAGCGACCAGGCGCAATTCTAGACAAACGACAAGGACGCGTACGCCCGGCGCACGCGTCCTTGTTTGCTGAGGGCAATAGCCCTCGGTTTATCCTCCGCCGCGCAGATCCTACGCGGCGGCTACTCCCCGCGCCTCTCCAGAACCAACGCCGGTTCGTGCAGTTCCCGCCAATGCCGGTTGAAATAAAGCAACGGCGAACCCGCCTCACTTGCACCGCACGCTTCGACATTGCCCACGAAAATCGTATGGTCGCCGCCGTCGTAGGCATGGGCCACCGTACAATCGAGCCAACCCAGCACGCCCGGCAGAATCGGGCTGCCGGTGACCGCAGTCTGCGTCACGATGTCCTCGAAGCGGTCTTGCACTTCCGGCATCAGCCCCGCAAAGCGCATGCCCCACTCTAGCTGGCTCTTCTCCAGTATATTGACGGCAAACGTCCCGCCGGACTCGATAGCGCCGTGCGTGTACAGCTTCTTGCTCACGCATACCAGCACCCGCGGCGGGTTCAGGCTGACGCTGGCAAGCGAACTGGCTGTGATGCCCACGCGCTGACCGTCGTCCATAGCAGTGACCACCGTCACCCCGCTTGCCCAGTGGGCCATCGTCTCCCGAAACGCACCTGCATCCACACTCATCTATCATCCATCCTCGCTCGAATAGGCGACAAGTTCATGCCGGCAGCACGACCGGCAGACTTCCAGTATAGCGAAGATTCAGCGCCAGAAAAGAGGGATTCATCCCAAAAGCCGCGCCGATTGAGCAAGTGCAGCCGCCTAGACCCGCCAACGCCGAAAATTGACACCCCTCCCCAATCAGGGCACAATCAGGCGGCTAATTTGTGAGACACTGAACAAGCGCCGCGGCCATCATCCAGGCGCCGCCGGCCCAGTTTATGCGAGAACGGGGAACAACGATGAGACGGTTTGGCACGCTTGCAATCGCACTTGGCATCACCATCATCCTTGCCGGATGCGGAGGACGCACCGTAGATGAAGACCTGCTACCAACACGCGTGCCCACTTTTGGCCCCGCCGACTTCGCCGTAACGCTCGCGTCAACGCCGGCGCCCCCGCCGACCGACACGCCCCTGCCCCCGACGCCGACCTCATTGCCGGTGGTCGAGCTCGCCACAGCCGAGCCGGACGAGACCGTCACGCCCGCCGCCACCGAAACCCTGACGCCTACCGTGGAGGCCGAAGCCACAGCCGCGCCGGACGAGACCGTTACGCCCGCCGCTACGGAAACCCTGACGCCCACCGTGGAGGCCGAAGCCACAGCCGAGCCGGACGAGACCGTCACGCCCGCCGCTACGGAAGCCCTCACGCCTACGGTAGGAGCCGAAGCCACAGCCGAGCCGGACGAGACCGTTACGCCCGCCGCCACCGAGGAACTGACGCCCACCGTAGAAGCCGAAGCCACAGCCGAACCGGACGAGACCGTTACGCCCGCCGCCACGGAAACCCTGACGCCCACGGTGCAGGCTGGGGTTCTCCTCCCCTCGCCGACGCCGGCACGCGCGACAAACACGCCTACACCCGAAGCTGTGTCAACCGAACCGGCGTCTGAAGCCGCTGCAGGGCAGGACCCCGCGTTGGACGGCCTGCCCGACAACCTGCTCGCCGCCATGGCCGACGCAGACCCCGCACGCGGCGAGCAACTCACCCTCACCAACGGCTGCATCGGCTGCCATGCCCTCAATCCCAATCAGGTCATGGCCGGCCCCACCTGGCACAACGTCGGCGAAACCGCGGCCACGCGCGTCGAAGACCAATCCGCCGCGACCTACCTCTATAACAGCATCTTCCATCCCAACGACTACGTGGTGGAAGGCTATATGCCCAATATCATGCTCCAGATCTACGAGCAGACTCTGAGCGACCAGGACGTGGCCGACATCATCTCCTACCTGCTCTCGCTGCAGGGCGAATAAACGCACCCTCCTCACGCGCCTGCTTGCCCGCCCTGGCGGCCTTTGCTACAATGACGGCGCACACGGACGGCGAAATGAACTCGACAGGCTCTGTCTACAAGGGTGACGCCATGAAAGCTATGCTATATATGCCGGGCAAGACGGAACCGGTTGCAGTGTTTGACCATGTCGACGTGGTCCGCATGAATGATAACCACAAGGTTGCGCCGGAGCGCATCTTTTTTCGCACCCGCCAGTTGAACGCCGGCAAGACTATGGTTGAACTGCACCGCGACCGCAAAATGACGCTCAAGCTGGATGACGGGCGCACGTGCAGCGTGCTGCTGCAGCACTCCAGTCTGGACGCCAAAGGAGGCGCCGTCGGCGTGCTGCGCATCTTGGACGACCTGTCCGCTGAGTAAGTTCGGCCCCGGCCCTGCCCCGCTCTGTTTCGTTCCCAAAATGCCGGTCGCCCATTCCCAGGCTTGGCCGGCATTTCTTGATCCGCTATGAGCGCACAACCCGGTGACACCTCATCCCCAGTTGCGCAGCCTACGGCCCCGCGTCGCCCGCGCAACTGGTTTTGGCCCGGCTTCGCCTTCGGCTTTCTGCTGCTCGCCACGCTCACCTGCACCGCCTCCGTTTTCCTAACAGGTCTAAACCGGCTGGACATTTCCGACCTGGGCGGGCAAAGCGCGGTCGCATGGACGCCGCCGCCCGTCGCGCCCACCGTCCCGGCGGCGGCCCCCGAAGCAGAAACGAGCAGCGACACAGCCGCCCTCGGCGCCTACCGCCCTGGCGAACAGGTGCGCAACATCACCTCCAGCCTGGTCAACATCCGCGCCACGCCCGGCTACCTGGGCAAACCGGCCGGCGACGTCGTCGCCCAAGCCATGCCCGGCGACGCCGTCGAAATCGTCGACGGGCCGGCCATCGTCGATAACCTCACCTGGTGGCGCGTGCGACCGCTCGCCCCCGGCGCGGGCGCAGTCGAAGGCTGGATGGCGGAGGCGACCGCCAGCGGCGTACAGATCATGGGGAAATAGCGAATGGCTGAAACCTTCCGCCCGCGACCGGCGCAAGAGCAGATCCTATCCTATACCGGCGGCTACATGGGCGTCAGCGCCGTGCCCGGCAGCGGCAAGACCTTCACCCTCAGCCTCTTGGCGGCCAAGCTGGTGCAGCAGCTCGCCCGCACAGCCGCCTTCGACGACCGCGAGGTGCTGGTCGTCACCTTCACCAACAGCGCCGTAGAGAACTTCCGCAGCCGCATCGCCCGCCTGTTGGCCGAAGAAGGCGGCCTGCTGCCCGGCGTCGGCTATCGCGTGCGCACCCTGCACGGCCTGGCCCACGACATCGTGCGCGAACGCCCCGGCCTTGCCGGCCTCAGCGAAGACTTCGACATCGTCGACGAACGCACCGCTGTCGAAATCCGGCGCGACGCCGTACAGAAGTTTCTGCGCACCAACCCCGACGCCCTCAGCCCCTTCATCGAGCCGCGCTTCCTGCAGCGCAGCGACTCCTATTTCCAGAACCGGCTGCAACAGGACGCCGACGAGATCGCCGTCGCCTTCATCCGCCGGATCAAAGACGACCGGCTCGACCTGCACCGCCTGCGCGAGAACCTGCGCCGCCAGTCGCATACCTGGCCCCTGCTCGATTTCGGCCTAGAGATATACGCCGACTATCAGCGCAGCCTGGAGATGCGCGGGGCCGTCGATTTCGACGATCTGATTATGCTCGCCCTGCGCGTGCTAGAGGCCGACCCGAACTACCTTGAACGGTTGCAGGACCGCTGGCCCTTTGTGCTGGAAGACGAGGCCCAAGACAGCAGCGCGCTCCAGGAAAAGCTGCTGCGCCTGCTCACCGCCAAGCACGGCAACTGGGTGCGCGTGGGCGACCCGAACCAGGCCATCAACACCACCTTCACCAGCGCCAACACCAGTTTCCTGCGCCGCTTCATCGCCGCCCACCAAGACCTGGCGCGCGATCTGCCCAACTCCGGACGCAGCGCCTTGCCCATCATCGACGCGGCCAACCGCCTCATCGACTGGTCGCAACAAGCGCACCCGGTCCTGCCGCCTGACGAAGCGCTCACCCAGCCCTACATCCTGCCCACACCGCCCGGCGACCCGCAGCCCAACCCGGAACCCGGCGACCCGCCCGTCATCTTCTACGACCGCGCCTTCTCGCCGGATGACGAGGTGGACGTCGTCGTGAGAAGCCTGAGGAAGTGGCTGCCCCAGAACCCGCAGCGAACGGTCGCCGTACTTGCGCCCGACAACAGTCGCATCGACAAGGTCGCCGCCGCCCTCGACGCAGCCGACCTGCCCGTCGACGACAGCCTGCTGCGCACCGGCAGCGCCACGCGCGCCGCGGCCAAAGCCCTCGCCGCCCTGCTCGGCTACCTCGCTAAGCCCCAGACGGCTCGCTCTCTGGCGGACGTCTGGCAAGATGTGTGGTGGCCGCGCAAGGGCGAACGGCTCGCCGCGCAGAAGCTTGCGGGCGAGGCCGGCGCCGAAAACGAAGCGACAACGCCGCCGAAACCACACCGTACGCAAAGAGCCCCTAACCGGGAAGACGTCCCCGAACCGATCACGCTCTTCGCCCGCGCCCTCGGCCAATTGCGGCAACCGGAGAATTTCCTTTTCCCTGCGCAAGACGATTGGCTGGACGGCATCGCCTGGGCGCACGAGATAGAGGGCTTCCGCGACCTGCTCGAAGCGTTCCGCGCCGACGTGCAACGCTGGACCCAGGCCACCGTCCTGCCCGTGGACGAACTGCTGCTCACGCTGGGCAACGACCTCTTCGCCGAGCCGGCGGACCTGGCGCTGTCTCACTTCCTCGCCGTGCGCCTTGCTAAGCTAGCCGAAGACAACCCCCGCTGGCGACTGCCCGAACTGGCGCGCGAGTTGGACTTCATCGCCCAGAACCGCCGCCGCATGATGGACTTCAGCGAAGACGCCGCCGGCTATACGCCGAAACCCGGCGTGGCGACGCTCGCCACCATGCACGGGGCCAAGGGGCTGGAGTGGGATCGCGTCTATCTCCTCTCCGTGAACAATTACAGCTTCCCCGGCGGCGGCGATGAGGACAGCTACCGCGGCGAGCCGTTCTACGCCCGCGACAGCCTCAACCTCGTGGCCGAAGCACAGGAGCAGCTCAAACTCCTGGACATGGGCGGCGGCGCACTCGACGAGTACGCACCGGGCGAAGCCACCCGGCAAGCGCGCATCGACGTCGCCGCCGAACGGCTGCGCCTGCTCTATGTGGGCATGACCCGTGCGCGACAGGAGTTGATCGTCCTCTACAACACCGGCCGCAACGCCGAGCGCAACCCCAATACCCCCGCCGCCGCGTTCGAGGCGCTGGCCGCGAATTTGGGCGACCGGTAAGCAGCCAACCGGCGCCGTTACGCCATCCCATGAACACGTTCCGGGCAAGACTGGCGAGGTTCATCACTTCGTCACAAACTGATTCGACGGCGATGCTGCCCAGCCCGCTGCGGCGGCTTATCCGTCTGCTCAGCGGCGGCGATCAGTGGACGGCGCAGGTCATCCGCGGCTGGCTGTGGCGCTACCGCTATTTCTTGCTCCTGGCTATCCTGTGCAATCTAGGCGCAGCGCTCTTCGAAGGCGCGACGATCGGCGTTCTGACGCTGGCTGCGGAATCCGCCCTCGGCACGGCGCAGGGCGCGCCGGGCGGCGTCAGCGCCTACGCCATCGGCTTCATGCAGCCCTGGCTCGACCGCTTTGGGGCGGCGGCTTTCTTCTTCGCACTGCTCGCCCTGGCAGCCCTCATGCAGATCGTGCGCAGCCTGTTGGAGTTCGGCGGCCAGGTCTCGATGGCCTACATGCGTTCCTGGCTGGAAGGGGATACGAAGCGCCGCCTGTTCGAGCGCTTTGTCACCATGCGCTATGCCCAGGCCGCCGCCCGCCGCACCGGCGACCTCATCAGCTACATTCAGCATGTCGCTAACGTCGGCTTCGCCGTCACGAACGTCAGCCTTCTCCTAAACCACCTCTCGATCATCGCCGGCTATGTCCTGCTCCTCCTGTGGCTCTCCTGGCGGATGACGCTGGTCACCGCGCTTGCCCTGACGCTCGTATCCGTCGCCCTGGGAGCGCTGCGCAGTCGCATCAAGCGCGTTTCCAGGCGTTTTCTCGCCGTCAGCGTAGCCTTCAACGAGCGCGTGGTCGAGTATCTCCAGGGTCTACGCCTGCTCCACACCTTCGGCCGCGAGACCTACGCCATAAAGAGCCTCGACGCGATGTTGAACGACAGCATTCGCGCACAGCGCCAGGGCATGATCTGGTCCGCCGGCGTGCTGCCCATCATGCAGATCGTCACCGTCATCGGCGTCGTCGCGCTATTGGCTGCCGGCTACCTGCTGGCGCAGCAGAACAGCGCGATTTCGCTGGCGCGGCTGATCTCGTTTACCTTCGTGCTATACCGCATGCTCCCCCGCATCCTCAACGCCAATGCCGCCTTCGCCAACCTCAACAACGATCTGCCGTTTGTCGAACGCATCGCCCTGGCGCTGAAGCCCGACGACGAGGCCGAAGTGAAGCCGGCTGGAACGCCCTTCGCAGGGCTGCATACGGCCATCGAGTTTGAGGACGTGTCGCTGGCCTACGACCCGCTTGCAGGCAATGCCGTCCAGGGCCTCACCTTTACGCTGCGGCGCGGCGCTATGACCGCGTTTGTAGGGCCATCCGGCGCAGGCAAATCGACGGTCGTCAACCTGCTGCTGCGGCTGTATGAAACGACGGGCGGGCGCATTCTGGTCGACGGAACCGCGCTGGACAGCCTAGACGCGGCGTCCTGGCGCGAGCGCATCGGCGTCGTCGATCAAGACCCGTTCCTGCTCAACGACACCGTGGCGGAGAATATCCGCTTCGGCAAGTTGGACGCCTCGCCCGACGAGATCGTCGCCGCAGCCAAGATCGCCAACGCCCACGAGTTCATCGTCGCTCTGCCGCACGGCTATGACTCGACCGTGGGAGACCGGGGCGTGAGCCTGTCGGGCGGGCAGCGCCAGCGCATCGCCATTGCACGCGCCGTCGTACGCAACCCCGACATCCTCATCTTCGATGAGGCCACCAGCGCGCTCGACAGCCTTTCGGAACGCCGCATCCAGGAAGCGTTGGAACAACTGCGCGGGGAGCGCTGCGTCGTCGTCATCGCCCACCGGCTGTCGACGATAGCCAACGCCGACTGTATTGTGGTACTATCCGATGGCCGCGTCCGCGAGATAGGTGCGCATCACGAACTCCTGGCAAAGGGCGGCATCTACGCATCGCTGTGGACGCTGCAAGCGGATGTCGCCAGGCCATAGCGCCGCATGCCGATATGACCACAACCGTCCTTGTTCAGAAAAACTGGCGCACGCCCGATCTGCTTCGCCAGACGCCGGGCCGCAGCGGCGTCTGGGACGGCATTCGCTTCGTACTGGAGCCGGTCGACGCCTGCGACTATCTGCTCATCCTCAACATGCCGGAGCAGCCCGTCACGACCGTCTGCCCGCGCCAGCATGTCTGGGCCATCATGCAGGAGCCGCCTAACGAGGTCTTCCGCCGCATGCACCGCGGCAGACGCCAGTACCATCGCGTCTATACCCAGCACCCGCACCTGACCGAACGCAAATATATCCACAGTCAGCCGGCCATCGCCTGGCACGTCGACCGGGATTACGATTTTCTCAAAGATTGCCCGATCCCGCACAAAACCGCCGCGGCCTCCTGCATCACCTCGGCCAAGACCAATTTCCGCGGGCACGTGGAGCGGCTCAATTTCGTGCAGAGATTACAGACAACCGTCGAATTCGACCTGTTCGGCCGCGGCTTCCGCGAGATCGCGGACAAGTGGGACGGCCTCGCCCCCTACCGATATTCGATAGCCATAGAGAACTTCCGCAACGACTGGTATTGGAGCGAGAAAATCGCCGACTGCTTCCTCGCCTGGACAATGCCGATCTACTACGGATGTCCCCGCATCGCCGACTATTTCCCCGCCGAGTCGCTGGTGAGCATCGACATCCGCGACCCGGACGCCGCCCGGATCGTGCAGGAGACGATCCGCAGCGACCGCTGGCTGCGCAATATCGACGCCATCGCCGAAGCGCGCCGTCTCGTTCTCGAACGCCATCAGTTGTTCCCCTTCGTCACCCAAGAGATTCGGCGCTACGAAGAGGACATGTCCGGCCCGCCGCCCAAGGCTGTGCGGGTTCACGTCCCCAACAAACTGCCCCTCGCTGTCCGCGTCGAGGAACGGCTGCTTAACCAGGCGGTCAAAATCCGCCGGCTTCTACGCGGGCAATGAGGAGCCAAGCCTTGAATCCCATTGGCGCATCGCCCCAGCAGCCGGAGCATACAGACGCATCCGGCGCGCAGGCGCGGAATCTGCCGCTCTCGGCGGTGATCTGCACGTACAACCGCCCGCGCTGGGCCGCGCTGGCGACAGAGAGCCTGTGCCGGCAGACGCTCCCCGCCGATGCATATGAGATCATCGTTGTCGATAACGCAGGCAGCGATGAGACGCGACGTCTTGTCGCCGCGCTCCAGAAGCGCTATCCGCATCGCGCCGTCCGTTATGTTCACGAGGCGCAGGCGGGCATTTCGCGGGCGCGCAATCGCGGCTTTCAAGAAGCGGCGGGCGAATACGTCGCCTATCTGGACGACGACGCCATTGCCCCCGCCGACTGGCTGGAAACGGCCCAAAGCGTCATTCGCTCGGTTGCGCCGCCCGCCTTCGGCGGCCCCATCGTCGCCTATTTCGACCGCCCCAGGCCCGAATGGTTTCTGGCCCGCTACGGCTCAACCTGGAAAAGCCGCGCACCGGCCTGGCTGCCCGCCGGTCAATACCTCAACGGCAGCAACATGGTCTGGCGGCGGAGCGTGCTGCAGGAACTGGGCGGGTTCGATCTCGCCATAGGTCCCGTCGGGGCCAAGCGCGGCTACTCCGAAGAGACCGAGTTGCAAATTCGCCTGCTGCGGCAAAAGCCCGAAGCGGCGCTCTATTACGAGCCGCAGCTCTATGTCCATCACCTGGTGCGCCCGGAAAAATGGCGTTTGGGCTGGCAAGTGCGCGATCGCTTCGTGCGCGGGCGCTCCGACTACTACGCCCAGCCCGTTGAGCGCATCCGTCGCCGCGGCCTTGCCGGGACAGCCGCAGCCATCGTCTGGCGCACGGCAGACCTGCTCGGCAATCTGCTGGCAGCGGCCTTCTTCCGCGACCGGGTTCGCTACCCGGCCTGGCAGAACCGCCTCTACGAGCATGCCTTGGACAACTTCACCGGCTTCGGCGTCTACTATGAGCATCTGCGCTGTCTGCTCTCCGCCCATTCCAGCCGCGAGCCGCGGGCGCGCCGTTAGGGTCGATATCTATGCAAACGCCCGTCGTGCTCCTCATCTTCAACCGGCCTGACACCACCCGCCGCGTGCTGGAAGTCGTGCGCGCCGCCCGGCCGTCTACGCTGCTCGTCGTGGCAGATGGCCCGAGGCCGCACGTCTCGTCGGACGAAGAACGCTGCGCCGAAACCCGCGCCCTCATCGACGGCGTGGACTGGGCATGTGATGTGCGCCGGAATTACGCAGACGCCAATATGGGCTTAGCCGACCGCGTCGCCGGCGGCTTGACCTGGGCCTTCGAGCAGGTCGAATCGGCCATCATCCTCGAAGACGATTGCGTGCCGCACCCGTCTTTCTTCCGCTTCTGCGCCGAGTTGCTGGATCGCTACGCCGCCGATACGCGCATTATGTCCATATCCGGCACGAACTACCAACTAGGCCGACGCCGGACGGTCTACAGCTACTATTTCTCGCGCTATAACCACTGCTGGGGCTGGGCGACCTGGCGGCGGGCATGGCAATTCTATGACCATGATATGACCCTATGGCCCGACGTCCGCGACGGCGGCTGGCTGTACGACATCCTGGACAGCCGGCAGGCGGTGCGCTACTGGCGCAAGATCCTCCAACGAACCTACACAGGCCGCATCAACTCCTGGGCCTACCGGTGGACGCTGGCGCATTGGTTGCAGAGCGGGCTGTCGATCCTGCCCAATGTGAACCTGGTCTCGAACATCGGCTTCGGCGATCAGGCGACACACACCAGGGACCGCTCCCCCTTCGCACACATGCCCGCTGTCGCTATGCCGTTCCCGTTGAGCCACCCGCCGTTTGTGATTGCGGATGCACAAGCCGACAGGCATACGCAAGCGACGGTCTACAGAGAGCCGCCGCTGCCCGCCCGTGCGCTCTATCGCCTGCGCCTGCTGCTCGCCGCCCGGCAGAAGTCGGGATAGCTTTCTGCGCCTATGATCGCTGCAATTGTTGAGTGCTAGCTCTATGAACCCGCCGCTCAGCGTCCTGCACCTGAACGTCGCCGACACGCGCGGCGGGGCGGCGCGCGCCGCCTACCATCTACACCAGGGGCTGCTGACGCTTGGCCTGCGCTCCTCTCTGCTCGTAGACATTCGAGCAAGCCAAGACCCGACGGTCATCCGGCGCAACTACGCCCTGTTCGGCAGACGGGGCGCGCAGCTTTACGCCTACCTGGACAAATTGCCCATCTTCCTGCTGTACGGCAAGCGCGGGATGCCCTGGAGCATCAACTGGATGCCGCGCACAACCGCCGCCGCCGTAAACAGGCTGGAACCGGATATCGTCAACCTGCACTGGATCGGCGACGGCTTTGTCTCGCTTTCCGAATTGCCCCGCATCCGCGCGCCGTTGGTGTGGACGCTGCACGACATGTGGGCGTTTACCGGCGGCTGCCACATCGACAAGGGATGCGGTCGTTATCGCCAGTCATGCGGAAACTGCCCGCAGCTTGGGTCCGGGCGCGAGCGAGACCTCAGCCGCTGGGTGTGGAACCGCAAGGCGCAGAACTGGCGCGACACAGACATCACCGTCGCAGCCCCAAGCCGCTGGATGGCCGAAGCCGCACGACGCAGCAGCCTCTTCCGTGAGCGTCGCATTGAGGTGATCCATAACGCCTTGGATGAGACAGTGTTCAAGCCCGCGCCCAAAGCCCAAGCCAGACAGACCTTGAATCTACCCCCGGACTCGTGCATCATCGCCTATGGCGCGGTGAACGCCTTGGCCGATCCCAACAAAGGCTTTGCCTACCTGCAGCAAGCCCTTCAGAGGCTGGCGTCTGCCGGCTTGGCCTCCAACGTTCACGTCGTCATTTTCGGCGCAGCGCAGCCGTCTGTCCCGCCGGACTTGGGCTTCCCTGCCACCTATCTAGGCGTACTCCACGACGACCCCGCGCTCGTGCTCGCCTACTCTGCGGCGGATGTCATGGTCACGCCCTCCATGCAAGAGGCCTTCGGCAAGACGGCGCTTGAAGCCCTCGCCTGCGGAACGCCGGTCGTCTGCTTCGACACATCCGGCTTGAAAGATGTGGTCGAACACAGGCAGTGCGGCTATCGCGCACGCTGCTTCGACGTGGACGACCTGGCGGAGGGGATCGCCTGGGTCTGCCGGGATGCGGACCGTCGGCGCCAATTGGCGGCCAATGCGCGGCGGCGCGTCGAACAGCATTTCACCCTTGTCCTCCAGGCGCAGCGCTACCGCGCTCTCTACGAAGAACTGCTCGAAGCCCGGCAGAGGAGTTCGCCGCCATGACCTCCGCCCGCGCCGCCCAAGAAACCATCCCCGCCTTAGCTGACTACCAAGCGCGACCGCCTCATCCCCAGCGCCGCAGCGGCGGGCGTCGCTTGGCCGATCACCCGCCGCCCGCCGGCGATCTCGACCGCCCGCCCGTCACCATCGTCACGCCCGTGCGCAACGGGGCCGCCACCCTGGAGCGCGCTCTGCGCAGCGTGTTCGCGCAGGATTACCCTGCGATCGAGACCGTGGTCGTCGACGGCGCATCGACCGACGGCACGCTCGACATCCTGCGCCGCTATGACGAGACGCTGGACTGCTGGATCAGCGAGCCGGACAGCGGCATCAGCGACGCCTTCAACAAGGGCGTCGCCCTCGCCAGGGGCGACATCATCGGCATCCTCAACGCCGACGACTGGTACGAACCGGACGCCGTGAGCAAAGTTGTCGCCGCCTTTGCCGCCACCGGCGCAGATGCGGTCTGCGGCGCGCTCCAATACTGGAACGGCCCCCAGCGCGGCCTGGTCTTCTTCTCCAATCCCGATAATCTGCGCCTGGAATCCACCGTCAATCATCCCACCCTCTTCGTGCGCCGCGCCGTCTATGAGCGGCACGGCCTCTTCCAGATGCGCTATCGCTACGCTATGGACTACGACCTGATCCTGCGCCTCTATCTGCGCGGCGTGCGCTTCCATGTCTTGCCCGACGTTCTGACCAATATGCAGCTTGGCGGGCGCTCCGACAGCGCCGTCCTTCCCGTTTCGCGCGAGCTATACCAGATCAAGACCGCGCTCATGGGTCGCCCTATCCGCCACGCGCTCTACAGCGTCTATCACTTCGCGCGCACGCATGTCTCCAAGTTTCTGCGCAGAAGCGGCACCGACTGGCTGCTCGACGCCTACCGCCGGCGGCATTCCGTCGTGCGCAAAGCGCGCGGCCATGCCCAACCGCCAGACAGCCGACAGTGAGAGAAAAGCATGAGACCGGCCATTCCCAACCCGCTTGACCGCCCCCGGCTGATGCTGTCGCTCTTCGTGCTGATCTGCCTATCGGCCTTCTGGGCGACGATCCCCTTGCCGCGGGCCGACAACCAACTGGTGGGGTCCGACGGCGTCAATTATTACGCCTACCTGCCCTCGCTCCTGCTCGACGGGGATCTCGACTTTCGCGACGAGTTCCAAGCGCTGCTCGCCTATTCGCCCGCGGAGATCGCGGCGCGCACCGCAGCCTATGGAGAAGCCTATCCCGTCCCCAATCCGCACGGGATAGGCCCGGCGCTCTTTTGGATGCCCTTCTTCCTGCTGGCGCACGGCCTTGCCCTGCTCCTCAACTGGGCGGGCTTTGCCGTCAACCTCGACGGCTACGGCTACTTTCACCAGGCGATCGTTCTATCCGGAAGCATCCTCTACGGCGGGCTTGGGCTGTGGTTTACCTATCTGTTTGTGCGCCGGTTTGCGTCGCAACGCAGCGCCCTGGCAGCCGTGCTGCTGGTCGCGGGCGCGGGCAACGTCGTCTACTACATGACGGCCGAACCGTCCATGTCGCACAACGTCTCGCTGATGCTCAGCGCGCTCTTCTTCCTGGTCTGGCAGCGCTACCGGGACGACGGCCGGCTGCGCATCGCCGCGCTGTATGGGCTGATCGGCGGCGCCATGGCGCTAGTCCGCCAACAAGACGGCCTGTTTCTGCTGCTGCCCTATCTGGCGCAGATCCCTGCGATCTGGCGCGGGCTGCGCAGCGGCGATTTGCAGCCGTTCCTGTGCACGCTGCGCCACGGCGCGTTGGCGGCGCTGGTCGCGCTTGCGGTCTTCAGCCTCCAGCTTGCCGCCTGGGGCGTCATGTACGGCAACCCCTTCTACAGCCCGTACAGCTCGGCGGGCGAGTTTTCCTGGCTCCGCCCGTGGTTGGGCAGCGTGTTGTTCTCGGCGCGCCGCGGTTTGTTCATCTGGCATCCCGTCTTTCTCCTTGCATTAGCCGGCCTCGCCTTCACCTATCGCAAGGACCGCACCGTTGCCGTGTGGGGTGCGTTCGGCTTTGCGCTCCAGCTCTATCTGATCAGCAGTTGGTCGTGGTGGTGGCAAGGCGGCTCATTTGGCGCGCGCAAGCTGATCGTCTGCACGCCCATCTTCGCCCTGGGGCTTGCCGGCCTCGTCGACTTCGCCGCGAAGCGCTGGTCGTGGCGCACCGTCTACGTCGCCGGCGCGCTGCTGCTGATCTGGAACTTCCTGCTCTTGGTGGAATACCGCTTCCGGCTTGTCTACGCCGAGGTTGCACAGGGTACCATCCCCACCTGGTATGATGTGACCATCGGACGCATCACCTTCCTCCTGGACCGGCTGCTCTGAATCGGGCGTCTAGATAGCGCACAGGACCGCATGATTACACACCGAACCTACGTCGTCGACGCACGCACCGCTACGCCTCACTTCCCCGGCATCGGCCGCTATGTGACCGGCCTGCTCCCGGCGCTGGCCGCGCAGCTTGCACCCGGCGAGCGGCTGGCGATTCTCTGTACGGACGACGCCCAGGCCGCCGGCATCCAGAAAATTATGAATTTCCGACTAAATACAACATATTATATTGCGCCCGATTCACCCTTCTCCCTGGGCCAACAGTGGAGCGTGCCGCGCCTGCTGCGGCGCATGCCCGCCCCTGCCGTCTACCACAGCCCCTACTACCTCATGCCCTACCGCCCCGGCATTCCTGCCGTGGCGACGATCCACGACCTCATCCCCCTGCTCTACCCGGAGACTGTATCGGCCCGCGCTCGCGCCTTCTTCCGCATCGCCGTACGCCTGGCATTGCGCGCTGCGGATCGCGTGATCACCGGCGCAGAGGCGTCGCGCCGCGATCTGGTTCGCATCCTGGGCGTAGACCCGGAGCGCGTCGCCGTCACGCCTTACGCCGCCAACCCGAACTTCCATCCCCGCCCCCCAGCAGAAATCGACCGCATACGGCGCCAGTTCGACCTGCCGGACGAGTACATCCTCTACTTCGGCAGCAACAAGCCGCACAAGAACCTTGTTACGCTTGTCCAGGCCTATGCTACAATGGCCGCGGAAACCGGCGCATGCCTGGTCATTGCTGGGTTTTGGGATGGGGCCTACCCGGAATCACAGCAGCGCGCCGAGGCATTAGGTCTGGGCGAGCGTGTGCGCTTCTTAGGCCCGGTCGACGAGGCCGACGCGCCCGCGCTCTATTCAGGCGCAACCTGCTTCGTCTTCCCCAGCCGCTATGAGGGCTTCGGACTGCCCGTGCTGGAGGCGATGGCCTGCGGCGCAGCCGTGGCGTGCAGCGACACATCCAGCCTGCCCGAAGTCGGCGGCGACGCGGCCCTTTACTTCGCACCGGAGGATATCGCCGGTATGGCGCACGCGCTGCGCCGGCTGATCTCTGAACCGGCGCTCCGCCAAACGCTTGCACAAAAGGGGTTGGAGCAGGCCCACCGTTTCTTGTGGTCGCGCACCGCAGCCCAAACTCTGGAAATCTACCGCAGCCTGGTTCAATAGCGTGAACCGAGGCCCAAACGGCCGGCAGTCCATGCGGCGCTACGCCTACGGAGTTCGGATTGTCTGTTATCTACGAACGTCTCAGCCAAACGCTTCGCCGCCGCTCCTCGGTAGCCGGCCTATCCGTGCTGTTGCTGCTCCTCTACACCGGGTGGATCGCCTATCAGTGGCAGCGCGACAAGCTCTACGACTTCAACCTGTACTACATCGCCGCCGCCGGCCTGCGCGACGGGGTTGACGTCTACGACCTGGCGCGCGATTTTTCAGGCGAAAACGCGACGGCATGGGCCGAACTGGCGGAGGCCTACGACGTCAAACGCTACGCGCCGCCTTATCGCTATCCCCCGCTGACTGCGCAACTTGTCCTGCCGCTGACCTATCTAGACGACCGCATTGCCGGCGCGCTCTGGCTGCTCCTCACCGCCCTTGCCTTCGCCGCTTCGGCCTGGCTGATAGGCAAGATTTCACGCACGCCGCAAGGCCCCGCACTGGCGCTGGGCCTCATGCTCGTCTTCGTGCCGGCGCTCACCACCTTGCACGCCGGCCAAGTGAACGGCTTTGTCCTGCTGGCGCTCACCGCCGGCTATTGGGGCCTGGAACGGCGCAATGACCTGGCGGCAGGGATCGGCATCGCCGTCGCCGCGCTGCTCAAGCTTGTGCCGGCGGCGCTGCTGCTCTATCTCCTCTGGCGCAAACAGTGGCGCGCCGCCTTCATCGCCCTGGCAGCCGCAACCCTGCTCATGCTGACCGCGCCTATCACTTTCTCGCCGGACACGCTCTCCGCCTACTGGCGCAACTTCTTCGTGATGGGGCAGCCGGGCACGCTCTTCGCCATGCCCCCGAACCAGAGCCTCAACGGCCTCTGGGCGCGGCTATTGGGCGGCTTCGTCGCAGACGAGGCCATCTACCGCATCTACCTGCTCTCTGCGCTGGCAGTCATCGCCGCCACGGTCGCGCTCTGCTGGCCCATGCGCCGGCTGCCCGCCTGGTGGCGCTATGAGTTCGCGCTGATCGTCTGCGCCATCAACCTGATCACGCCTTACGCCTGGTATCACCAGCTTGCCCTGCTCTTCATCCCCCTCTTTGTCGTGACGGAACAGCTGTGGGCGGATAGACGCCTGACCGCGCTGGCTGCGGTCCTGGCCCTGCTGGCGTTGGCGGACCTGCACGGGCTGTTCTGGCATTCGTTTGAGTCGAGCCGCCTGCTGACCAATTTCCCGCTGGCGCTCAATCTCGTGCTTGCCGGTATTCTCGCCCAACAAATATTGGCTGAACGGCGCGTGTCCGCCGCCATGCCCGCCCGCCCCGCCGAACAGAGGAGATAGCGAAATCGCCATGCGCGTGCTTCACCTCTACAAAGACTACGCCCCTGTCGTCGGCGGCATCGAAAACCACATCCGCCTGCTGGCGGAGGGGCAGCGCAGCCTCGGCGTCGATGCACGCGTCCTCGTGACCAACACCGGTCGCGCCACCGTGCAAGAGACCATCGGCGGCGTGCCGGTGGTCAAGACGGGCCGGCTGCTCAATGTCTCGTCCGCTCCCATCAGCCCGGCCTTCTATCCCTGGCTCTACCGCCTGGAGCGGGGCGTTGACATCGCGCACGCGCACCTGCCCTACCCGCCTGGCGAATTGGGTCACCTGGCGCTGGGCCGCAGCCGTCGCTTCGTCCTCTCCTATCATAGCGACATCGTGCGCCAGCGCGTGCTCGGCGCGCTCTACGCCCCGCTGCTGCGCCTGGTGCTGCGCCGCGCCGACCTGATCGCCGTCTCCAACCCGGCCTACATTCGTTCATCGCCCTTCCTCAGCCGCGTTCCGACCAAATGCCGAGTGATCCCCTTCGGCGTCGATCTCAGCCGTTTCGCGCCTACGCCCGTCGTCCGCGCCGCCGCCGCGCAACTCAGGCAGCAATACGGAGAGCCGCTGCTGCTCTTCGTGGGCCGCTTCCGCCACTACAAAGGCGTCGATGTGCTGCTGCGCGCCATGCACGCCATCGACGGACGCCTGTTGCTGGTAGGCGCAGGCCCGATGGAGCAGACCTGGCGCGCCCAGGCCGAAGCGGAGGGACTGCTCGACAAAGTGACCTTCGGCGGCGAGTTCTCCGACGAGCAGTTGGTCGCCGCCTATCATGCCGCCGACGTCTTCGTGCTGCCCTCCACCAACCGCGCCGAGGCCTACGGCATCGTCCAGATGGAAGCGCTGGCCTGCGGTCTGCCCGTCGTCTGCACCGAGTTGGGAACCGGCACCTCCTTCGTCAACCAGGATGGCGTCACCGGCTTTGTCGTGCCGCCCGCCGACCCGGATGCGCTGGCCGCGGCCATCTCGCGCTTGCTCGACAACGCAGAGCTGCGCCGGACAATGGCCAGCGCGGCGATCGCGCGCGCCCGCGCCGAGTTCTCCAAAGAAACCATGCTCGCCCGCATCGTCGCCTTCTACCAAGAAGCGTTATCGACCTAGAATCAGGGAGTCTTCTCTTATGCGTCTTCGTTTCGGCATCATCGGCTGCGGCCGAGTGGCCCCGCGTCACGCCCAGTCCATCGCTCAACTCGACTCGACCGAACCCGCGGCGTTCGCCGACATCAAGCTGTCGCGCGCCGAGAAATTCGCCGCGGAGTATGGCGGCGCGGCCTACGCCGACTATCATGCCCTCCTCGACCGGCCCGACATCGACGCCGTGAGCATCTGCGTGCCTAGCGGCCTGCACGCCGCCGTCGCCATCGACGCCATGCAGGCGGGCAAGCACGTCCTCGTCGAAAAGCCCATCGCCATCGATCTGGCCGACGCCGACCGCATGATCCGCAAGGCGCAAGAGCAGGGAGTCACGCTAGCCGTCGTCCTGCAAAACCGTTACAACCACCCCATGCAACAACTGCGCGCCCTGATCGACAGCGGCGGCCTCGGACGGCTCTACCTCGGCAACGCCACCGTGCGCTGGTTCCGTCCGCAGTCCTATTACGAGGACGACTGGCACGGCACTTGGGCAATGGACGGCGGCGCGCTGATGAACCAGAGCATCCACCACATCGACGCGCTGCAATGGTTCATGGGCCCGGTCGCCTCGGTCCATGCCTACACAGCCACCCTGGCGCACGACATGGAAGCTGAAGACATCGGCGTCGCCTCCGTGCGCTTCACCGGCGGCGGCCTGGGCGTCATCGAAGGCTCGACGCTGACCTGGCCGCAGAACCTGGAGGGATCGGTCGCCGTCTTTGGCGAGCGCGGCTCGGTCAAGATCGGCGGAACCGCGCTGAACCGCATCACGCTGTGGAAGGTCCAAGGCCAGCTCGAACAGGAAGCGGAGATCCTCACCAGCCAGCGCGTGGACCCGCCATCGGTCTACGGCTACAGCCACCGCGAGGTGATTCGCGACTTCGCACATGCCGTCCTGCATGGCGAACAGCCCCACACCACCGGCGAAGAGGCGCGAAAATCCCTGGAACTGGTCCTCGCCATCTACCGCTCCGCCCGTACAGGCCAAGAAGTCGCCCTGCCGCTGGCAGACAAATGAGATTCGCATTGCGTAAAATGCAGAATCCGCCATACAAATTTGCAGAACATCGCAAGTCACGAGTCAGGCGTCATCCGTCAGTCATGACTCGTGACGCCTGACTCATGACGTTCAGCCCGCCGCTTGCGTTTT
Organism: uncultured Caldilineaceae bacterium; assembly: GCA_964649875.1. GTDB lineage: Bacteria > Chloroflexota > Anaerolineae > Caldilineales > Caldilineaceae > JASGTU01. Next base: position 14,797 of record CAZYSJ010000024.1, on the reverse strand, counting down.
GACCGCGTCCAGATGCCTACGGTAGGATTAGGTTCGGCATGGTCGGCTTTCCCGGCGGGCGGGACGGCCTCGCATGGCGCAATAGCAGGCAATAGCAGATCGTCTGGGATGATATGGTCTACAAATCCAAGCTCGATTCCTGGTTAAGCGCGGCGCTCGAAGCGGGCTGGCTGGCTGCGCTGGTCGTCGCCCCCCTCTTCTTCAACGTCTTTTCCAGCCGCGTCTTCGAGCCGGACAAGATCAGCCTGATCCGCACCATCGCGCTCGTCATGATCTTGGCCTGGCTGGTCAAGCTCGCCAATGGCGGCGGCGCCTGGCTGCCCGCTTATCGCGAACAGGACGCCGGCGGCGCGCCGGACGCATCCGAAAGCCAGCCGTTGCATGCGACGCGTTTCTGGCGCATCCCGCTGCTATTGCCCATACTGCTGCTCGTCGCCGCCTACCTCATCAGCACGCTGTTCAGCGTGGCGCGCTTCGTCAGTTGGTGGGGATCGTACCAACGCCTGCAGGGGACGTACACCTTCCTCAGCTACGTCGTCATCGCCCTGCTTGCCGCCGGTCATCTACGCGCGCCTGCACAGATTCGCCGCCTCCAACACGCCATCATCCTCACCAGCCTGCCCATCGCCATCTACGGCATCGTGCAACACTACGGCATCGACCCGCTCCCCTGGGGCGGAGACGTGCAGACGCGCGTCGCCGCCAACGCAGGCAACGCCATTTTCCTGGCGGCCTATCTCATCATGGCCTTCTTCTTCACCCTAGAGCGGGTCTACAGCAGCTTCGCCTTTCTGCTCGGCTACAAGCCCGACGACAGCGCCGACGCCCAAGACATGCCCACCGCCATAGCCGGCGGGGCCTATCTCTTCGTGCTCATGGTGCAGGCGTTAGCCATCTATTGGACGCAATCCCGCGGCCCCTGGCTGGGGCTGTTCCTCGGCCTGTACCTCTTCGTACTGCTGCTTTTCAGCGCGCTGCGCCCCCAACGCCATCGCCTGTGGACCGGGCTGTGGGTGTCGCTGGGCGCAGCCGGCGTGCTCCTGCTCCTCGCAGCCAATACCCTGCCCATCTTCGACGGTCTGCGCGACACGCCCGGCGTAGGCCGACTGACCACCCTGCTCGAATCGGATAGCGGCACGGGCCGCGTGCGCGTCCTCATCTGGCAGGGCACAGCCGAAATGGTGCAGCCGCACGAGCCGCTGATCTTCCCGGACGGCAGCCAAGACCCGATCAACGCCATCCGCACGCTCGTCGGCTATGGCCCGGAGGCCATGTGGATCGCCTACAACCCGTTCTATCCGCCCGCGCTGGCGCAAGTTGAGGCGCGCAACGCCAGCCCCGACCGTGCGCATAACGAGACGTGGGACTCGCTTGTCATCACCGGGCTGTTCGGCTTCCTCGCCTACCTGACCGTCTTCATCGCCATCTTCTACTGGACTCTGCGCTGGCTGGGCCTGCTCATCAACCGTCGCGACAATTGGCTGTTCGGCGGCCTGCTCGCCGCGAGCGGGCTGCTTTTTGTCCTCGCCTTCTATTGGTACGACCAAAGCTGGCGTTTCTTCGGCGTGGCCCTGCCCGCCGGCCTGATGCTCGGCCTGGGCGGCTATGTCACGTTGGCGGCCTTTCTCCATCCGCATTTCCGGCCCGACCGTCGCGACCTGCCGCGCCAACTGCTGCTCATCACCTTGCTTGCCACTTTTGCCGCACACTTCACCGAAATCCACTTCGGCATCGCCATCGCCGCCACGCGCACCTACTTCTGGATCCAGACCGCGCTGCTGTTGACGTTGGGCATGGGCTGGGCGGCAACCGGCCCGTTTGCCGCCGCGCAGCTTCCCGACGACGAATCCGCAGCGGATAACCCGCCCGCCGCAACCGGACGGGGCGGCAAGCGCCGCGGCCGCAACGCGCGCACGTCCGCCCCGGGGCGCGCCAGCCTGCCCGCACTGCCCGCTACGGTCATGACGGACCTGCTCATCTTCCTAACGTTGATCTTCGCCTTCACCACCAACGCTCGCGGGGCGGAGACCGCAGGCGGCGTCCTGTTCAGCGCCGTCACCCAACGCGCCGTAGACGGGCAAGTCGTCGGCAGCCCGGCTATCCTCTTTTTGCTCTTCTTTACCTGGCTGATCGCAGCCGGCGTGGGCCTGGCCGCCGAAGCGCTGCAACAAAACCGCTCCCCCGGCATCGGCTGGTGGCTGCGCGGAACCGCTCTGCACGCTCTTGTCGTCTGGGGCGGCTGGCTCATCTACGGCCTTATCCACGGCGCGCGCATGCTCCCCGGCGCGGGCGGCAGCGATCTGGACGGCCAACTTGCCCAAGTCGCGGGCCACTTCGCCTTCTTCACATGGCTCGTCGTGGGCTGGATAATCGGCGCGGCTGCGATCTACGCCTGGCCCCGGCTGCGCGAGCGCCGTCTGCCCGCCGTCCGCAACCTGCCCCTCAGCCTGGGCGCCGGCCTAGTCCTGGCCGCGCTGCTCGTCATCGCCATCAACAGCGTCAACATCGCCCTGGTACGCGCCGACATCATCTACAAACAGGGCCAGCAGTTCGACAGCCAGGGCAACTGGCCCAGCAGCATCGAGCTGTACCGCCGCGCCCTCGCCGCCCGCCGCACCGAAGACCATTACATGCTCTTCCTCGGCCGCGCCTTGCTCGAACAGGCGAAGCAAGCCCCCGCGGACGGGACGGCCCGCCTGCCCGACAGCCTAACGCTCGATGACGTGCTCGCCCTTACCCCCGAAGCCGTCAGCCGAATGGGCCGCGCCGACCTGCTCAACGCCGCCGAAGTCGTGCTTAAAGAGGCGCAGCGCGTCAACCCGCTCAATACGGACCACACGGCCAACCTCGCCCGGCTATATCGCACCTGGGCCGATCTCGTCCCCGATGACCCGGTCGTCCGCCAAGCGATGCTCGACAACAGCATCGCCGCCTATGACATGGCCGTACAACTCAGTCCGAACGCCGCCCACCTCTGGAACGAGAAGGGCAACGCCCACCTAGCCCGCAACGAACCCGAACAGGCCGAAGCGGCTTACCTGCACAGCCTCTCGCTCGACGCCGCCTACGACCAGACCTACCTGCTCCTGGCCGATTTCTACGAGCGCAACGAAGAATACGACAAAGCCATCGACCTGCTGGCGCATGGCGTCGACAAGGTGCGCAACGACGCCCAACTCTACAGCTTCCTCGGCGTGGCCTATGCTCGCTCCGGCGATCTGGAAGGTGCGGTAGACGCCAATCTCAAGGTGCTCGAAACCCAGCCGGCCAACAGCGCCGCCATGCGCAACCTCGCCCTGCTCTACCGCGACCTGGGCGACATGGACCAGGCCATTCAGTGGGCCGAAAACAGCATCGCCGCGACCAACCCGGCTAACGTCAACGAGATCAAAGCGCTGCGCCAGCTTGCCGCCCAGATCTACCAGACCGCCGGCAGACTCGACCAGGCCATCGGCCAATACGAAGCGATTCGCGCCCTCGACCCGCAGGACGCGGCCGCGCTTGACGTGCTCGCCAACCTCTATCTCTCTAAGCAGGACTTGAACAAAGCCGTCGAAGCGTTGACCGCCCTGGCCGAGCTGGAACCGAACAACTACGAGCACCCCTTTGCCATTGCCCAAATCCTGCACCAGGCCGGCCGCTTCGAGGATGCGCTGCGCTTCGCCGAGCAAGCATTAGCGCTGACGCCGGAAGCAGAGAAGCAGGCCATCAACCAACTGATTGCCTTGATCAAAGGCGGCGAATAACGGTCACGCCATGAACACATATTTCCTGATTGCCGCCAGCGCATTGCTTCTCGCCATCGGCGCCACGCCGGTCATCCGCCGCCTGGCGCTGCGCTACGACATGGTGGACAAGCCCGCCGCCCGCAAAATCCACAGCGCGCCTGTCCCGCTATTGGGCGGGGCCGTCGTCTATGTGGCCTTCATGCTCGTGCTGCTGCTCTTCGGCGACCGGCAATATGTCAATGAGGTGGTCGGCATCTTTGTCGGCGCCACCGTCATGAGCCTAATGGGCGTCGTCGACGACCGCTGGGGACTCGGCAGCTACGTCAAGTTAGGCGGCCAACTTCTCGCCGCCGGCGTCCTCATCTACAGCGGCGTACAGGTTCGCATCTTCGGCAGTTGGCTGGACATTGCGCTGACCCTACTGTGGGTAACGGGCATCACCAACGCCATGAACCTGCTCGACAACATGGACGGCCTCTCCGGCGGAGTCGCCACGATTGCCGCCGTTTACTTTACCCTGCTCGCCGCCATGAGCGGCCAATACCTCGTCGGCGCGCTGGCGGCTGCGCTCGCCGGGGCTTGCGCCGGCTTTCTGGTGTACAATTGGAACCCGGCCCGCATTTTCATGGGCGACACCGGCAGCCTGTTCATCGGCTTTCTGCTGGCGGCTGTGGCGATCAAACTGCGCTTCCCGTCCAACAGCGTCACGGTCACATGGATGATCCCAGTGTTGGTGATGGGTCTCTTCATTTTCGATACGACGCTAGTCTTCATCAGCCGGCTGCGCCGCGGCAAGAATCCGCTGACCACGCCGGGCAAGGATCACCTCAGCCATAGGCTGGCCCGGCTCACCGGCAGCCGTCGCGAGGCTGTGCTCATCTGCTACCTCGTGGCGGGCGCTCTCGGCCTGGTCGGCGTCTTTGTGACACAGGCGACGTTGTCCGAGGCGATTGTCGCCGGGTCAGCCGTTGTGGTCATCGCTCTCTTCTCTATCTGGCAGCTCGAGTTTCGCAACGGTGGCGTTCGCGAGCCCGAGCCATTATCTGAAAGCGTCAGGAGCACATCTTGAATACCCCTCATACCCTGTTCAACCGGCAGCAAACTTGCCAACCGTCCCTGCCCGTCAATTTGGCCAGCCGTCCAACCTCACCGTTCGGGCTGTTGCGACGCCGGCTGCTCGTCTGGGCCGTGTTGGCGCTGTTGCTCGTGGCGGGGTGCAACGCACAGCCCGCCGTGCCCGCCGCCAATATCTCGGCGACGTCCGCCCCGCAAGAGGCGGCCACGCCCGCGCCTGGCGACGCCGCATCCGCCGCCGAGAGCGGCCCGGCCGCGGCCGTCGCCCCCGCGCAACGCGACGGCCTCTACGACGCGCCGCCGGAGATGACAATCGACCCGGACAAGTATTACTACGCCACGATTCGCACGGAAAAAGGCGACATCAAAATCCAGTTGTTCGCCAAGCGCGCGCCCGTAACGGTTAACAACTTCGTCTTCCTGGCCCGCGAAGGCTTCTACGACGGCATCACCTTTCACCGCGTGCTGGACGGCTTCATGGCCCAAGCCGGCGACCCGACCGGCTCCGGCGGCGGCGGCCCCGGTTACTTCTTCCCCGACGAATTCTTCCCCGGCCTGGTCTTCGACCAGTCCGGCCTACTGGCGATGGCGAACCGCGGGACTAACACCAACGGCAGCCAATTCTTCATCACCTTCGCGCCCGCCGAATGGCTCAATAACATCCACACCATCTTCGGCAAGGTGATCGAGGGCGAAGATGTGCTCGGCAAAATCACCCGCCGCGAACCGGACGCCGAGACGCCGGGCGACCTCATCTACGGCATCGACATCGAGGAATCGGACGTAAGCGTGTTGCCCACGCCCACGCCCTCGCCGCCGACGCCCACGCCCACGCCTACGCCCACGCCCTACGCGCCCAACACGTTGGATAACGCAACCCGCCCGCTGGCGACCGTTGCGCCGGAAGAGCGCGTGAACTACTTTAATACCGCGCCGGAAATGGTCATCGACGTCGCCAAGCAATATGAGGCGACCATCACCACCACCCAGGGCGACCTCTCGGTCACGCTTTACGACGACGAAGCGCCCATCTCGGTCAACAACTTCGTGGTCCTTGCCGACCTGGGCTTCTACGACGATACGCCCATCAGCCTGGTACGCCCGGACGACTCCATCATTTTCGGCCTGCCCGACAACAACCCGCTCAACGATGCCGGCTACAAAATCACTGCCGAGTTCAACCCCGACATCGAACTGGATCTCGGCGTGCTGACCTACATCCCCGTCGAGCAGCTTCCCGACGGAACCGTGTTGAGCAGCAGCAGCCAGATTTTGATGGCGCTGATCCAGCCGCCGCCGGAATTCCAAGGCCAGCTCGGTTTCTTCGGACAGGTTACGGACGGGCTGGACATCCTGCCCCTCCTGACGACCGAAGACCGCATCGAGTCCGTCGTCATTACCGTAACAGAGTAGGGGACAGAGAGTAGGGAGATAGGGAGTAGGGAAGTCGAGCAATCATACTCTGCTCTCTACTCCCCACTGCCTACTCCCTATTCCCTTGCCTTTGCAGTTCCGAACTTCGCGCTCCCATCGTCCCCGGCACAGCCGGAACAATCTCAACAGCGTTGCCGTCTACCTGGTAGCTGGCGGGCCGCGCCGCCCCAACGGCGCATACGCCCGCACGCCATGACGCATGATTTATGACTCCTGACGCATGTCGCCCGGCCCTGCCTGGCCTCTTAGCGATATTCTTCCACACAAGGAGGGGACGATGTTCCGCCCTTTGCGCAGACTTCCCGGCAAATCCCGCTTCGCGTCGCTCTTGGGCGTTACGCTTATCCTGGGACTGATCATCTCCCAGGTCACGCCCGCTATTCAGCCAGTGAGGGCTGTACCTGCAATGCATCCACAAAACAGCGAGGTTATTTGGACGGATGAGGCGTCGCCGCCGGGAGAGCCCAGCGGCGGCCTCCAACTCGAATTGAGCGAGGGCGTCGAGCAGGCGGGACCCGTCGAGCAGATTCCGCTCGCGCCTGCCGAACCGCTCAGCGCGGACAAAACTCAGGCGATCCTGGACCGTCTGCCGCCGCTCGCCGTCGAGGCGGAAGACACGGCCGAGTTCCGCCTGCCGCCGGAATCGCTGCCGCCCCCGCGTCCCGGCGCCACGGTTGACCAGCCCTTCCCGCCCGAAGAGGACGCAGCGCCGCCGCCCGCGGCCGAAACAGGCCCCCTAGAGGTGCTGCGCTTCGCGCCGGAGGGCGAAATCCCCCTGGCCCCCTTCCTCAACGTCACCTTCAGCCAGCCGATGGTTCCCCTAGCCACGCTCGAAGAACTGGCCGCGCTCGACGTGCCGGTCACCCTCACGCCGGCCCTGCCCGGCGTCTGGAAGTGGATCGGGACCAAGACGCTTTCCTTCGAGTACAGCGACGAAGCCGGCGAACGCTTCCCCATGGCGACCGAGTACGTGGCCGAAATCCCCGCCGGCGTCGAGTCCGCTACCGGCGGCGTCCTGGCTGAGCCGGTGCGCTGGACCTTCACCACGCCGCCGCCTACGCTGACCAACCGGTTGCCGGGCTCCGGTCCGCAGCCGCGCGACCCGCTCCTCTTTGCCGCCTTCGACCAGCGCATCGACCCCGCCGCCGTCCTCGAGACCGTCCAGGTCAGCGCCGCGGGCCGCATCTACCCGGTGCGCCTCGCCACGGACGAGGAGATCGCCGCCGACTCTGCCGTCCGCAAGTTGGCCGAGCGCGCCGGCGAAGGCCGCTGGCTGGCCTTCCGCGCCGACGAGCCATTTCCCGCCGATACCACCGTCGCCGTCAATTTCGGACCGGGCACGCCCTCGGCGGAAGGCCCCCTCACCACGTCCGGCGTCCAGTCCTTCAGCTTCCAGACCTACGCGCCGCTGCGCATCGACTCCCATCGTTGCGGCTACGGCTATGAACCGACGGATTGCCCGCCGCTGACGCCGTTCGAGATCCACTTCAACAACACCATCGACGCCGAGCATTTTGACGAAGCGCTGCTCACGGTCGAACCCGCCATCCCCGGCCTGATCGTCGAGAACTTCGGATCGACGATCCGCCTGCGCGGGGCCACAGCCGGCCGCACCGAGTATACGGTCACCGTCGACGGGGACATCCGCGACGTATTCGGCCAAACCCTGGGCGAAGACCACGCGCTGACCTTCACCACCGGCGCCGCGCCGCAAGCCCTCGTCGGCCCCAACGCCAACTTCATCACCCTCGACCCCTCGTCCCAGAAGCCGCTGTTCACCTTCTACTCGGTGAACTACGCGCGGCTGCGCATCCAGGCCTACGCCGTCACGCCGCAAGACTGGCCCGCCTACATGACCTACCTGCGCGAGTTCGACTATACGGAGGACGCCCCCGAACCGCCCGGCGAGAAGGTCATGTCCAAGGTCTTTACCGTTCAGGGCGAAGACGATAGTCTAACCGAGACCTCCATCGACCTGACGCCCGCCCTCGGCGGCCAGACCGGACATCTTATCGTCGTGGTCGACCGCCCGACCTTTGCCTTCCTCAACCGCGGCCGCCGCGACATCATCCAGACCTGGGTGCAAGTCACCCAGATCGGGCTCGACGCCTACGTCGACCACAGCGAGATGACCGCTTGGGCATCCTCGCTTGTCGACGGCGAACCGCTGCCGGACGTGCAGATCGAGTTGGGCGGCAGTTCCGCTGTAACCGCGGAGGACGGAATCGCCAAGTTCGAGCTGTCTGCTCAGCCCGCCTCCTTGCTCATCGCCCGCCTCGGCGATGACGTCGCCTTCCTTCCTCAAAGCCAGTACTATTGGTACGAGGACGGCTGGCGCAAGCAGCCCGTCCGCGACGAAGTGCGCTGGCACGTCTTCGACGACCGCGCCATGTACCGCCCGGGCGAAGAGGTTCACATGAAGGGCTGGGTGCGGCGCATCGGCGCCAAACAGGACGGCGATGTCGCCCTGCTGCGCGGTGCGACGACCGTCTGGTACCAAGTCTCCGACATGGTCGGCAACCAGATCGACACCGGCGTTGTCGACGTCTCCGAACTCGGCGGCTTCGACCTTGCCGTCACCCTGCCCGACAACGCCGCGCTCGGCTACGCCCAGGTCAATCTTCAACTGGTCGAGGCCGGCGATTTCGAGAGCACGGAGTACTATCACGCCTTCCAAATTCAGGAGTTCCGCCGGCCTGAGTTCGAGGTGACGGCGCGGCCCGAAGGCGAAGGCCCCTACTTCGTCGGCGGCGAAGCCACGGTCGGCGTGCACGCCGCCTACTTTGCGGGCGGCCCCCTGCCCAACGCCGACGCAAATTGGAACATCACCGCGCAGCCCGGCTCCTACGCCCCGCCCAACTGGCCCGAATTCACCTTCGGCACATGGACGCCCTGGTGGCGCTATGGCGGATGGGACGACGGTCAACCAAGATGGGCCATGGCCAGCGAATCGTACCAGGGCGTGACCGACGCCTCCGGCGCACACATCCTGCGCATCGGCTTCACATCCGCCGCCGAGCCGCGGCCGTACAGTGTCCGCGCCGAGGCTGTGGTCATGGATGTCAACCGCCAGGCCTGGGCCTCCAGCGCCAACCTGCTCGTCCACCCCGCCGACCTCTACGTCGGCCTGCGCAGCGCGCGCACCTTCGTCGAGGCGGGCGACCCGCTCGTCATCGACGCCATCGTCACCGACCTAGACGGCAACCCCGTCGCCGACCGGCCCATCGCCCTGCGCGCCGTGCGTCTGGAGTGGAAGTATGAAAACGGCGAATGGCGTGAAAACGAGGCGGACGCGCAGGAGTGCACAGCCGGCTCGCTGGACGAACCCGTCTCCTGCACCTTCACCACCGAGATCGGCGGCGAATACCGCATCACCGCCACGATCCAAGACAGCATGGGCCGCGCCAACCGCAGCGAGCTAACCCGCTGGGTCAGCGGCGGACAGCGCCCGCCGGCGCGTACCGTCGAGCAGGAAGAGGCGCTGCTCATCCCCGACAAGGAAACCTACCAGCCCGGCGACGTGGCCGAGATCATGGTGCAGACGCCCTTCGTCCCCGCCGACGGCCTGCTCAGCCTGCGCCGTAACGGCATCGTCAGCACCGAGCATTTCCACATGAACGAGCCGACCCATGTGCTGCGTGTGCCCATCGAGGACGCCTACATCCCCAACCTGCACATCGCCGTCGACCTGGCCGGATCGGCGCCGCGCGTCGACGACGACGGCAACCCGCAGCCCGACCTGCCCGCACGCCCGGCCTACGCCTCCGGCTCGCTCAATCTGTCCATCCCGCCGCTCAGCCGCGAGCTTGCCCTTACCGTCGAACCGGAGCACAAGGAGCTGGAGCCCGGCGCGCGCACCTCGCTGGCAGTCGCCGTCACAGACGCAGACGGCGCGCCGGTCGCCGATGCCGAATTGGCCGTCGTCATCGTCGACGAAGCCATCCTCGCCCTCACCGGCTACAACCTGTCCGACCCGCTGGCGACCTTCTATCGCAACAGGCCGGACGGCGTCTCCAGCTACTACGGCCGCAGCAACATCGTCCTCATCAATCCGGGCGACCTGGCCGATCAGTTGGAAAGCAAAATGATGGACGAAGCCGTGGCGGAGATGGCTGCGCCTATGCCCACTATGGCGGCAGGCATGGCCGAGGCAGACGGCGCCATGATGCTAAACGCCATGCCGATGGAGGAAGAGGCGGCCATGGAACGCGGCCTGGGCGGCGGCCCTGCCGAAGAGGGCGCGCCCATCGCCATGCGCACCGACTTTAACCCGCTGGCCGTGTTCGCTCCCGCCGTGCGCACCGACGCAGCCGGCCAAGCCGTCGTCGACGTCAAGCTGCCCGACAACCTCACCCGCTACCGCGTGATGGTGACGGCCGTCGCCGGCGAAAAGCTCTTCGGCGCCGCCGAGTCCAACATCACAGCCCGGCTGCCGCTCATGGTGCGCCCTTCGGCCCCGCGCTTCCTCAACTTCGGAGACGGTTTCGAGCTGCCCATCGTCGTGCAGAACCAGACCGACGAGCCGCTGCAGATCGAAATTGCGCTGCGCACCGCCAACCTCGACCTCACGGATGCAGCCGGCCGCAGCGTCGAGATTCCGGCTAACGACCGCCGCGAGGTGCGCTTCCCCGCCGCCGCGCTTAGCGCAGGCACGGCCCGCGTACAGATCGCAGCGGTGTCGGGCGAACTCGCCGACGCTGCCGCGGTCGAGTTGCCCGTCTACACGCCGGCCACGGCAGAAGCCTTCGCCGTCTATGGCGTCGTGGACGAAGGCGCCGTCGCTCAGCCGGTCCGCTCGCCGCAGGGCGTCTTCCCGCAATTCGGCGGCCTGGAGATCAACACCTCCTCCACCGCGCTGCAAGCCCTGACCGACGCCGTGATCTACCTGGTCAACTACCCGTTCGAGTGTTCCGAGCAGATCGCCTCGCGCATTCTCGGTCTGGCCGCGCTGCGCGACGTGCTGACCGCCTTCGAGGCGGAAGAATTGCCCCCGCCGGAGCAACTGCAAGCCTCGGTCGAACGCGACATCGCCCGCTTGCAGCAATTCCAGAACAACGACGGCGGCTTCCCCATCTGGACGCGCGGCAGGGAGTCGATCCCCTACCACAGCATTCATGTCGCCCACGCGCTGCAGCGCGCCCGGCTGATGGACTACGCCGTGCCCGACGAGATGCTGCAGCGCTCGCTCGACTACCTGCGCAACATCGAGAGCTACTTCCCATCCTGGTACGGCACGCAGACGCGCCACGCACTCAGCGCCTACGCCCTCTATGTGCGCGACCTCATCGGCGACGTCGACGCGCCCAAAGCGCGCAACCTGCTCAACAGCCGCGCCCTGGACGACCAGTCGCTCGAAGCCATCGCCTGGCTCTGGCAGGTCCTCAGCGGCGACCCCGCCTCGGCCGCGGAGGTCGAGAACATCCGCCGCCACGTCAACAACCGGGCCGTCGAGACCGCGGGCGCGGCCAACTTCGTCACCTCCTACGGCGACGACGCTTACCTCATGCTGCACAGCAACCGCCGCACCGACGCCGTCGTGCTCGACGCGTTGATCAACGACAGCCCGGACAGCGACCTCATCCCCAAGGTCGTCAACGGCCTGCTCGCCCACCGCACGGCCGGCCGCTGGAACAACACCCAGGAAAACGTCTTCATCCTCCTGGCGCTGGACCGCTACTTCAACACCTACGAAGCGGTTACGCCCGACTTCGTGGCGCGTATGTGGCTGGGCGAAACCTACGTCGCCGCCCACGAGTACGCCGGTCGCACCACCGAGCGCCAATCCACGACCGTGCCCATGTCCGTCCTCGTCGAAGGCTCGGAAAGCAGCGCCGAAGAAGGCGCACTGCGCGACCTGATCATAGAGAAGGACGGAGAAGGCCGCCTCTACTACCGTTTGGGCCTGCGCTATGCGCCGCAAGACCTCGACCTCGACCCGCTCGACATGGGCTTCACCGTGCAGCGCACCTACGCCGCCGTCGACGACCCGGACGACGTGACGCGCGATGAGGACGGGGTGTGGCGCATCAAGGCGGGCGCACGCGTGCGCATCACCGTCGACCTGGTCGCCAACTCGCGGCGCTACCACGTCGCCCTCATCGATCCGCTGCCCGCCGGCCTGGAGAGCATCAACCCGGCCCTGGCCGTCTCCGAAGATGTGCCCGCCGGCGATCCGGCGCAAGCGTCGCCTCGCTGGTGGTGGTGGGGCCCGTGGTACGAACACCAGAACCTGCGCGATGCCCGCGCCGAGGCGTTCACATCGCTGCTGTGGGAGGGCGTCTACCAGTACTCCTACGTGGCGCGCGCCACGACGCCCGGCTCATACGTGGTCCCGCCCGCCAGGGCCGAGGAGATGTACTCGCCCGAAGTGTTCGGCCGTAGCGCTACGGACAGGGTGATTGTGGAATAACGCGGAGAGGATCGCGGATCAAGGAGGTACAAAACGCCAGGGGCGCTAGTCTCCCCGCCGGCGAAGATGCCGGACATGGAGACTAGCGCCCCTGGCGTTTACGCGCCGCCCGCCCGACTAACCGGCGAACAGCGGCGTCATGTGCGCCTCGGAGACCAGTCGCTGCATTTGCTCATCGGAAGGCTGCTTCTCGAAGCGGCTGGCGGCATCCAATACCTTCGGCAGCAGATAGATATCGCCCACCGTGTTCAAGAAGATGTCAGGCTGGCCCAGAATCCAATGCACGGCCAGATCGATGTCATCCTGATCTTCCAGCGGCTGGTACCAGACGGCGCGCGTGCGTTCCGTCGTGGCCCACGGCCCCTGCGTGATCGACTTGATCGTCTGCATCGCCACATTGCGCTCTTTGCACAGCTTGCGCAGGGCCGCGACATCGGCGGCGTAGCGCTCATTCTGCATCAACGGATAGTTGACCGGGAAGAGCACCGAGTCAAAGTCGAAGCGCTCCAAGCTGCGCCGGTGCATCGCCGGGATATTCAGCCCGTGCCCCGTTACGCCGATGAAGCGGATCAGCCCCTTCTCGCGCGCCTCGATGGCGGCCTCCAGCACGCCGCCCGGCCCGAAGGCGACATCCCAGTCGTCCGGATGCACCAGGTTATGGAACTGCCACAAGTCTACAGAATCCACCTGCATGCGTTCCAGCGAACGCTGCAGCTCCTCCATCGCCTTGTCGTAGGTGCGTTCGCCGGTCTTGGTCGCCAAGAAGAAGTCCTTGCGGTGCTTCTTCATCCACGGGCCGATACGCAATTCCGCATCGCCGTAGCTGGCTGCGGTGTCGATGTGGTTGACGCCGTACTCCAGCAGCACGTCCAGCGTGCGGTCGGCTTCCTCCTGCGTCACCCTGCCCAAAGAGGCGGCGCCAAAGAGCGTGACGGTGCTCATATGGCCGGTGCGGCCGAATGGCTGTTTGCGAATCATGATGTCGTCTCCTTTTTCAATGCAATTTCAACGATCTGGACGTCGCCGCTGCCGCCGGTTCGACGACGGTAACGGCTGCACACGAACTTCTGTCGAAGCGATTACGCTAGTCATCAGGCCGGCCGTACAGCCGGTATGCCGCCGCCTGCGCGCCTTCGTTCACTAGGCGCACCGGCACGTTCCACTCCTGCGCTAGCCGGGCGCAGTCCTCAAATTCGGGCTTCACGCCGAGCAGCGCGCCGCCCACCCGCTTCAGCTTGACCCGCACCGGGCCGAACTCCGTTTTCACCGTTTCGACCGAGCGGTCCGCCTCGTAACGCTGTACGGGCCGCACGCGCACGCCCAGCGTGGTCGTCTCGTGCAATACGGCTTCGGCCAGCTTCGCCTCCAGCGCCGCCGGAGCTAACACGCTGAGCGTAACACCGGGCCGGCCTTTCTTCATCTGGATCGGCGTCACCCACACGTCCGCGGCGCCCCGGTCAAACAGTCGCCGGCCAATCGGCTCATACAACTCCGGATTCATATCGTCGATATTGGCCTCGATTACGACATAACTGGTCTGGGCCTTACCGCCGTTGGGCTGCGTATCGATCTCCGGCTCGCCCAGCCACAGCCGCGCCACGTTCGGCCAGTCGAACTCCTTGCTGCCCGCACCCAGCCCGATGCGCTGCACGCGCAACCGCGGCTGGCGAAACTCGGCCAGCTCGGCCAGCAGAGCCGCGCCGGTCGGCGTCACCAATTCGCCGGGGCCGGGAGCCGGTCGCGTCGGCGCGCCGGCCTCCGCCAACAGCGCCAGGGTAGCCGGAGCGGGCAGCGGAATGCGGCCGTGCGCGCTATTGGTCCAGCCCTCGCCCAGCGGCAGCGCCGAAGCGTACAGCTTTTCGACGCCTAGCGCATGCAACCCCGCACACGCGCCGACGATGTCGACAATGGCGTCGATGGCGCCCACCTCGTGAAAATGCACCTTTTCGACCGTAGACCCGTGCACCGCGGCTTCCGCCTGCGCCAAGCGCCGGAAGACGGCGACGGCCCGCTCTTGCACCAGCGACGGCAGGTCCGCCTCGCGGATGATACGCTCGATGTCACCCAGGTGGCGGTGGACATGCGTCTCCGGCGCGTCCACCTTCACCAGCGTAGCCGCCAGCGGGCCCCGCATCACCTGCTCTTGCGCCAG
>CAZYSJ010000023.1:40118-41901 GCA_964649875.1 uncultured Caldilineaceae bacterium | reverse complement strand
TGGCGGTCTCTTCGTCGAGCCAGCCGCATTGAGGGCAGCGCTTGCCCATGACCGCGGCGTGCGTCTTGTCCTTCGGCCGCTTGGCGGCTTCCTGTTCGGTTGGTATTTCCAGCCACTCAAATCGTTCTTGTGTCATGCCAAGCGTAGATTCTACCTGTAAACGGCAGTGCGGTAAAGGCCGCAGACAACTCAGCGCGAAGAAGAGCGGGATAAAACGAGCTTTCTTTGGCGATTAGGCGGGCAGCGAGGCGTGACGGGCGCGTTGGCGCGCCCAAGAACGCAGCGCGTCGATCTCCTCTTGCATCATTTGGCTGAGCGGCACGGTGTCTTGCAGCACGTCGAGCAGGTCGGACATTTCCAGCGGGCGGTTTTGGTCGAAGGCTTCGTACAGCCCGGCGATGACGGCCTGCTCGATCTCGGCCCCAGAGAGGCCGTCGGAGGCCATCGCCAGGGTGTGCAGGTCGAAGTCGTCGGGATTGCGACTGCGTTTGAGGAGGTGGATCTTCCAGATTTCGCGGCGTTCGGCCGCACCCGGCAGGTCGACGAAGAAGATTTCATCGAAGCGGCCTTTGCGCACCAACTCCGGGGGCAATTGGCTGACCGTGTTGGCGGTGGCGATGACGAAGACCGGGGCTTTCTTCTCTTGCAGCCAGGTGATGAAACTGCCGAAGACGCGGGCCGCAGTGCCGGCGTCGCTGACGTTGCTCGAACCGACGCCGGAGAAGCCTTTTTCGATCTCGTCGACCCAGAGTACGACGGGCGCAATGCTTTCGGCCACCTTGATGGCGTTGCGCAGGTTTTCTTCGCTGGAGCCGACGAGGGAGGAGAAGAGGCGGCCCACGTCGAGGCGTAGGAGCGGCAGCCGCCACGAATTGGCGACGGACTTGGCGACTAACGACTTGCCGCAGCCCTGTACGCCGACGAGCAGGATGCCTTTCGGTTCGGGCAACCCGAAGGCGCGGGCTTCTTCGCCGAAGGCGCGTACGCGTTTGCGCAGCCACTCCTTGAGCGTGTCCAGCCCGCCCACGGTGGTTAGCTGGTCATCGCTGCGATAGTATTCGAGTAGGCCGCTTTTGCGGATGATCTGCTGCTTCTCCTCGGTGACGGCCTCCACGGCGTCGCCGTCCAGCCGCCCGCCCGATTGGATAATTGCCTTGGCGATGGCATTGCCCGCCTCGTTGACGGTTAGGCCAAGACAGGCTTGGACGAGGCGCGCCTTTTGGCGGCGGTCCAGGGCAATGTCGATCTTGCCGTGGCTGCGTGCGCTTTCGACAATACGGTCCAGTTGGCGGTCCAACTCGTCGCGCGTGGGGAGGCTGAAATCCACGACTGTAATTTCTTTTTCCAACTCCGGCGGAATCTTGAGGACCGGGCCGAGCAGGATGATGGTTTTGTTGCTGGATTCGAGGCTAAACGCGGCTTCGCGCAGGCGGCGCACGACGGTGTGATCGCGCAGGAAGGGATGGAAATCGCGCAGCACCCACAGCCCCGGCTCACGGTCCTCAACGATGGCCGTCAATAGGGATAGAGGATCGCGTTTGCCGGCATCCACCCGCGTGGGAATGGCGGGGTTGGCGACGCCGGTCGTGACGCTCCACACGTAGACGGGCTTGCGCTGTTCTTTGGCTAGGTGGTCGATCGCAGCCAGCGCGCGCGACTCCTCCGACGTCACGACCCAGAGCAGCGGATAGCGTGCGCGGATGTAGATGTCCAGTTCTTGCTGCATGATTTGCTCGTTCTATAGTTCTCAGGATTTACTGTGGCCGATAGTTGGACTGCGCTG
>CAZYSJ010000023.1:0-40018 GCA_964649875.1 uncultured Caldilineaceae bacterium | reverse complement strand
GTTTCAGCGCAGGTGCTGCGAATAGGGCCAGATCTTCCACTTTTCCAACTCTTCACCGTTCAAATAGACGCGCGTGGCGGACCAGTTCTGCACGTAGTCCCAGATGCGCCAGAAGCGACGCATGTCGGATTTGCGAAAGGCGATGCGGTGGACGAGACGGCGGTTTTCGTCCATGATTTGCATGTACTCAGGCATTCGCCGGCAGATCTGGACGACGTGGTCGTAGAATTCCGACCGGCTTTGGCCGAACTCCAGGATCAGGCGCCAGCCCATGCCGGCCATGCTTGGCTGTGATGTGTCCGGCTCCGGTTCATCTGCATTTGCCGCAGTATCTAGGTCTGCACTATCGGCGTTATCGGCGTCGTTCACGGCGAGCATGTCCGCCAGCAGCGGCTCCAGGGCGGGGCGCAAGTTCGGCTGCGGCAGCGAGAAGCGCAGAGACGGGTGGGCGCTGCGCCAGGGGCGGGGCGCGGCTGCGCCATCCTCGGCGCGTTGCAGCGCGACCTGCAGCGGCGGAGCGCCGAGCGCATGGGTGAGTGAACTGAGGCGCAGGGCGAGGACTTCGGGCGGCAGATCTGCGTTGGGCAGGCCCCAGCTTGCGGCGAGATGCGGCAACTGACCAGGCCGGAGCGGCTCGCCAAGCAACGCTTGCATCCCAACGGCGAGACTCAACACGGCAGGCGACGGCGCGGCGGTGGACAGCCATTCGGCGATGCCGGCGCCGTTGGCGGCAAGCCACAGCGCCAAGAGCATGGCGCGCGCCAGCCATTCGCTTTCGCGCCAGGCGGGGGAGATGGCGCAGCGCACCAGTTCGCGGCGGATCGCTTCCAGATCGCCGCTGCGGGCGCCGTCCGGTCGCGTGGCGGGGTCGAGGAGGCCGACCTCCAGGTTGGCGACGTAGAGGCGCTGGAAGGCTTCCGGCGCGGGCTTGAGCGGATTGGCGGCCCACTGCAGGAAGGCCATGCGCTGTGATGGCGTCAATCCGGCATAACTGACGCCGCGGTTGGGCAGTTCGGCGGGCGGGCTTGCGTCCAGGGCAAGCGATAGGTCGATTTGGAAAGGGTCGCCGGCGGACTGTGGGCGGGGTTCATCCCGTCTTTGAATGAGCGGCGCGTCCTGGCCGGAATCAGTATCCAGCGCAGCAACGAGAACGGCGTCTGCGGCGGGGTCGCGCCCGGCGATGCGCAGCAGCGGATTTATCGGCGGAACCGGCGCGCCTGGCGGCATCTTCTGGACGGGCGGCGTCTTGGGCTTCAGGATTTGCTTCTCCTGCATCATTCAACGAAAATCACTCGTACATCTGCAAGGATGATACAATCAGGCGGCAAGCTTCACAAGAACCGGGCTACGGAAACCCATGACGAACAAGACCATTTGGAAGATCGATCTGCATGCCCACACGATTTATAGCAAGGACAGCTTGACGCCGACGGCGAAGCTGCTGGAGCGGGCGCGCGCTGCGGGCCTCGACCGCATCGCTGTGACCGAGCACAACAACCTGCGCGGCGCGCTGGCGGCGAAGGCTCTCGACCCGGAACTGGTGATCGTGGGCGAGGAGATCAAGACGACGCACGGCGAGGTGATCGCCTACTTCGTGAGCGAGGAGGTTCCTGCGGGGCTTTCGCCGCAAGAGACCATCCGCTTGCTGCGCGAGCAGGGTGCGGTGATCAGCATCCCGCATCCGCTGGATTCGGTGCGTCGTTCGGCTATGGGGCGGGAGAACGTGTTGGCGATTATTGAGCAGGTCGACGCAGTCGAAGTGTTGAACGCTCGCTGTGTGCGACCGGCGGACAACGAAGCAGCGCGGACGCTGGCGGAGGAGTACGGCAAGCTGGCGACCGCGGGCAGCGACGCGCACACGTTAGGCGAGGTTGGGCGCTGCGGGCTGGAGTTGCCGCCCTTTGAGGACAACGCGGCGAGCTTTCTAGCGGCGCTGGCCCAGGCGAAGCCGGTCGGGCGCGTAAGCCCGTTTTGGCCGCATTTCGCCAGCACCTATGCCAAGTGGCGCAAGCGCATTTTTCCTGTCAAGCTGTGAGGTAATCCGCCTGACCGGTGTTGCTAGTCAGGGTGCGTCTGCATCCAGCCCGCGGGTTTCAGGTCGAGATTCTTTCCCCACTCACGGCGTACGGTTTCCAGGTAGAACAGATAGTTGGCATAGGGAACGTCGGGCGGCACGCGGTGATCGCAGAAGCCGATGTAGCCGCCTTCCTCGACCAGCGGCGTGAGGCGATGCACCTCCGCTTCGATCTCCGCTTGGCTGCGGGCGAGGATGTGCTTGTCGAAGCCGCCCATGATGAGCAGGTCCTTGCCGTATTCCCGGCGGTAGCGCACCGGGTCCGCGCCCCATGTTCCGATCTCCAGCGGAAACATGCAGTTGACGCCCGCCTCCAGCCAGAGCGGGATGAGCTTTTCGATATTGCCGTCGCAATCAATCCAGACGACATCGACGCCGTGCTTGTGCAGCAGGTCGGTAATGCGGCGGTAGTGGGGGACGAGGTACTGCTTGAAGTGGCGCGGGCTGATGAGCGGGCCGGCATTGTAGGCCATGTCCTCCCACATGCCGCACGCCTCGAACTGAGCGCCGGTTGCCAGGATGCGCGTGAGCGTGCCGATGATGCAGTCGGCGACTGTCTCGACCATCTCCTCGAACCAGGCGGGGTCATCGTAGAGGACGAAGGCGAGATTCTCCATGCCGATCCAGTTGCGAATCCAGCCGTAAAGGCTGCCGCCCGGCACGACCAACGGCAGATCGCGTTGCGGATCAGTCCAGTAGCGCACGCGGGCGTCCCAATCTGCCGGATATCGCGCCGGATTGGCGGGATCCAGACGGGGCTTGTAGTGCTTGCGCCAGCTTGCCCGGTCGACGCAGAGGTGCTGTTGAGGCTGCGGGATGGAGGGGAAGTGTTTTCGGCGTAGGACGCGCACGCCGTCCTCTTGCTGCAGAAGCCGGTCTTCGCCCAGGTCTTCGATTACCTTCTCCTCGAACTTCGGCGCCAGGCCGGCCTCCACGCCGACGAGGGCGGCGCAGGTCTCGGGGCCGGAATCCATGCCCAGATATTTCTCGCTGTTCGCCTGGTCGACGTGGGCGGGCAAGCCCTGTTCATGCCAAACGGGCAGAGTGTCGTCCCAGAAGCCGAAGTCCCAGAGCGGCGAGCGGTCGCGCGGCTGGTAATGCATGGCGGCGATGAAGCGCTCTCGTTCGTTCATGGAGTTCCTCCGTCGAATGCAGGCGGGCTGTGGATGGCAGGTTGAGGAGCGGCGCAGAGGCGACATAGAGAGCTGCGGCGGACCGCCTTTGCATTATAGCATAGGGTCTGGACGAGACACGGAATCTTAGAGGCGATATTTCGCAATTGAGGGATTGACAGCGGTTGTATAGTATGCTATACATTGTGTGTAGTATACTATGCGCGAATTCGGGGGTGCATCGATGGAGCTTGGCAATGAATTGCGGCGTTTTCGCTTTGCGCACGGCGAGATATCGCAGCAGGAATTGGCGAACGCGATCGGCGTCACGCGGCTGACGATCCACTCAATCGAGACGGGTAAGTTTGTGCCGTCGACGCTGATTTCGCTCAAGCTGGCGCGGTATTTCGGCGTGCGCGTCGAGGATCTGTTTTACTTAGCGGACGAGAACGGCCAAGATGGGCCACGTGGACTGTCGAGGGAGAAAGATGGCGATGCGTAGAACAGGGGCTTTGGAAAACTCACTGACGGCGGCGCTGGGAGCCTTGACCGTCGCCGGGCTGGCGGCGGCATACGTTGTGTTCGAGCGTCTGCGCGTCAAGATGGTGCGTTTCGATCCGCTCACTGTGGGCGAGGAGAGCCTGGTCAATATCGTGGGTGTGGCGTTGCTCGTGGCATTGCTGTTCTTCCTGCTGGCCTTGGCGCGGATCGTACGCCACACAATGCGCACCCAGCGCATCTCGTGGTTCCAGGCGGCGCTGATCGGCGGGGGCGTGCTCGCTCTGCTCTTCGTCTTCGCTGATATCGCCTTGATCGACGACATCGGCAGCCAGTATGAGGCGGGGTTGTCACAGCCGGAATGGCCGCTTCTCTATTTCGTGATAGCCTTTCAGGCGGGTATGGCGGCTGTACTGGGATACGTGAGCGTTTTCCGTCTGCGCGCCAACGGGGAAAGCGCCGACGCTGTACACGACAACAGTTCTTTCGTGTTTGTGCAGGTGACAGGAACGATCTGCGGGCTGACCGGGCTGTCGCTGATGACGCTGAACCTGTTCTACCCGCGAGCGGCGGAGACGGTGCGCGCCCATGCAATCATGGCGGCGACGCCGCTTGTACTGCCCTATGTGTTGGCCGTCGGCTGGTGGCTGGCGGTAAAGTTGCGCGAACGGCCGCGACGTTGGTTCGACGAAAAGCAGGGTCAGGACGCGATGCGTGCTGCGGCGCAGACGTTGGCTGTGAGCGTGCCGGTGATGGGGCTGCTCTATGCGTTTGGCGACGCGGCGGGGCGCGGCATGGCAGGGGCGTTGTGGTTCCCGCTGTACTTCTTTCTTGTACAGTTTCTTTTCTCGGCGTTGATCCTCTACGCCGGGCGGGTGGGGCTGGAGGCGAACGTTCCTCAATGATCGGGGTGCGGCGGTGTTGAGCAAGCGCGCTGCGCGACATGCGGATGCAGGGCTTTGTCTGGTACAATGACTGCGCAAACGCTTTTCCGGCGGCCGCGATGCAGCCGCACTGACCATCCGCCTTCCAGCCACTCCATGAGGGAGCCAGGATATGCAGATCAAACAGGTCGTCGTAACTGGGCAGTACGAAGTTGAGCTTCAAACCGTTGATATCCCTGAACCCGAACTCGGTCAAGGCCAACTGCTGATCGAGACGGAAGCGACGTTCATCAGCGCCGGTACGGAACTGGCGAACTACTCGGGCAGAGAGCCGAAGGTCTTTCAGCCCGGCCAATGGTGTACATACCCGTGGAAGTCGGGCTATGCCAACGTAGGCGTTGTACGGGCAGTTGGGGCCGGCGTCAACCGCGCTAAAGTGGGGGACCGGGTCTTTACCTACGGCAATCACGCCTCGATGGTGGTGTATCCGCAGGATCGCCTGGTGATCCCGGTTCCTGAGGGGATGGACAGCGTGACGGCGGCAGCCTCGCGTATGGCGGGCGTGGCGACGACTGCGATCGTCGTCACCGAGCTGCGCGACAACCCCTGGGTGGCCGTGTTCGGTCTCGGCGCTGTGGGCAACCTGGCGGCGCAGGCCTACGGCATCTTGGGCGCGCGCGTGATCGGCGTCGACCCGGTGGCAAGCCGCCGGGAGTTGGCGGAGCGCTGCGGCGTCGAGCACACCGTGGGCGGCAACCGCGATGAGGCTAACCAGGCCATTATGGAGTTGACCAAGGGACAAGGCGCCGACGTAACGGTCGACGCGGTTGGTCATAGCGCAGTGGTGATGCAAGCCCTGCCGGTGACGGCCAGCTTCGGGCAGATCGTGATCCTGGGCACGCCGCGTGTTTCAGTAGAGGGCGATCTGACCACTTTGCTCTCGGAGGTGCACTTGCGGTTTATCACCGTACGCGGCGCGCTGGAATGGAACGTGCCGATTTACTCAGATATCGGCAAACGGACGTCGCAGTACAGCAAGCAGGAGCGCATTTTCGACTGGATCCAGCGCGGCAAGATGCATGTCGATCCGTTGATCTCGCATCGGCTGGCGCCGGAGGAGATTAAGCGGGCGTATGACGGCCTTCTGAACGAGCCGGAGGATTACACCGGCGTGGCATTCGTCTGGAAGTAAACCCGTCCAGGGGCTGACCACACGTAAAGGAGGAGGCTGAAACCGGCCTCCTCCTTTTTTGTTTTTTGGTCGCTGCGCTCTGGGCGATTGGCGGCTGCGCCGTTCACACAGGCAGGTAAGGGGCCAGATGCGGAGCCGCCCACTCCATCTGCTGCGCAATTTTTTCGTGGGGCAGGAAGGGCGTGATGACGTCTGCAAGCTGCGCGCCGATAACCTCGATCTCGTCGAGGTCTGCGATGCCGATATGGGCGTCCTGGGCATAGGTGGGGAGCGCCAGCGCCAGCGGCTCGAACCCCATGGCTTTGGTCATGATCGCATCGGCTGCAATGACATCGGCTGACGCGGCGACTGTGCGGAAGTCGACGGCGTTATCGCCGCCGGGCCCGTTGCCCTGCAAGCCGCGCGTACCGTCGATGACGGCAATATCTGGAGCCAAGAAGCGCGCCAGGCGTATCAAGTTGACGTTGACCGCTTGGGCGTCGGCGGGCAACACGCGTTCGGCATGGCTGCGAACGCCGTGCATGTGCACGCGATCCGCTTTGTGCAGTACGCCCATGATCATGTTTTTGAGGGCCAGGGTGACGACGCAGGTGTCGTGTGTTTTGGCAACTGCCAGAGAGATGGTGCAGGGGCAGTCAAGAACCAGCTTGGGCATGCGCACGCCGATCTCGCCGCCGGCAGAGAGAACGGCCGCAGTCTCTACCCACTCTGTCTCCTGATGCAGATCGACGAGGCGGATGGGTATGTCGTATTCGGACAAAACTGCGGCATAGCCAAAGTTGGCGAACGCCTCACCGGAGTATTTCTCGTTTGCGCCTTCGGCGATGATCACTTCATCGGGCGGGCGTTCGACGCTCATCAGGAAGTCGAGGACGCCGCGGATGGCGTCGACGTGGGTAGAGGCGAGCTGATTAGTGCTGGAGAGCAGATTGGGCTTGATGAGCGCCTGACGGTGAAGCTTCGCTTCGACGTCGGCGCGCACTAGGTCGAGCGCTTGGTAGACCCCGCGGCGACGGCCTGCGTCGTGAACAAGGCCCACTTTGGCTTTGGTTCCCATAGTCGTCGATCCTTGCTGGCAAACGAAGTAGAGTCGGCGCGACGGTTTTACGATGCCGGCGTGCGTCCAGGTAAGCTAACATAGGACGGGGCGGGGCGCAAGGGCGGGAAAATCGATTGTCGAGGGGAGCGTCTGAGTCCGCCGAAACGCTTTTTCAGGCAGGGGGAGCGGCGCGCTGAGGCAGGCAAGCGCCTAGCGGGGCTGCGAGTTGGTGATATCCAATTCGACGATGACGCCGACATCGGCGTTGAGGAAATTTGTGTCGCCAAGAAGCGCGCGTTCGCCGCGCAGGTTATAGGCGATTTGGGCCGCGGCGCCGGTAGGCGCGGATAGGCTCACCTCAACGCTGTCCAGTACGTTGCCGGGGGTGTCGCAGAAGTCGGCGCGCAAATCGATGCGGCCAACCGTCGCCAATTCCTCAGTAGTCGGGTTCAGACTGAGGTTCAGGTCGAAATAGAGGTTGGCGAGGCCCAATTGCATGCACCAGGCATCGGTTACAGCCGGCGCGCCGCCATCCAGCGTGTGGGTGCGCGTGGGGATGGCGAAGCGCAGCGGGCGGCCTGTACTCTCGAACTCGCGGCCGGAAATGGATAGGCGCAGCGTCGTAACGCCGGCGATCCGCGCCGTGCGGGGCGCGATATCCAGAATCTCCGGCGTAGGGGTGACTGTGGGCAGAGGCAAGACCGTCTCCGGTTGTGCCGGGACGGATTCCTGCGCAGATGCAGCGGGCGACGCCTCTGTCTGCACAGGGGACGGCGCTAATTCCGGCGTTTCGGGCGGGGTGACGGGCGCTATCTCCGTCGGCATGGCGGCGACCGCGGTTGCCGGCGGCGGGGGAAGCTCGGTCGGCGCGGGCGTGGGCGTAGGCGCTTCGGCTGCCAGCGAGCTGACCGGTTCCGGCGGCGGCTCCGGCGCAGGACCGGGTTGGACAAAGCGCCAGGCGGCGCCGATGACAACCATAGTCAACAAGATGCCGAGGGCTGACAGCCAGAGGGGCATGGGCCGGCGGCTCGAATTGACGGCGCTGGTTGAGCGACGCGTGATGGTGCGGGTTTCTGGAGTGGTAGTCATGATTGGCTACGCCGGTTCTCTCACTAGACGCAGAAACGACGGATGAGACGCCGGTAGACGCTTACCGCCTTCTGCAACTCACTCACTTCAATCCATTCGCCGTGCGTGTGGGCTTGGTCGATGCTGCCCGGCCCCAGAACGACAAGGCTAGCGTAATCCTTGTATACGGCGGCTTCTGTGCCGTAGGGGGCGGTCTCCGGCTGGGCGTCTGCGGCGGCGACGGCCGCGGCGACGATGTCGCTGTCGCGCGGGGTGTAGACGGGATCGAATCCGCTCGACGCAAGGGCCAGGCCGTGGCGCTCCGCAGATGCCGCAATGAGCGCCAGCGCCTCATCCCTGTGATCGTCGGGCATGGTGCGCAGGGTCATGGTGCAGACTGTCTTGGCCGCCGTGACGTTATGCGGGCAGCCGCCGTCGTCGATACCCATGTTGAAGCCGTTCGTCGGCGGGTCAAATTCGGTGTTCATAAAGCGCGGGTCATGTGAGAATTGTTCTGCCAGATCAGCCATTTCCGCCAGGAATGGCGCAATCAAGAAATTGGCGGAGACGCCCCGTCCCGTGCTTGTGTGAGCGGCGATGCCTTCAGCTGTCACGATCACGCGCAGCATGCCTTTGTGCGCATACACGGGGCGCAGGCGAGTCGGTTCGGTGACGACGCCCGCTGTCGGCCAGCCGGCGGCCAAAAGCTGCGACCGCGCGCAGACAGCATACGCGCCGCCATACCCTTCCTCTTCATCAGACGTAATGACGAGGGTAAGAGGTGCGCGCAATTGAGCGGGCGGGAACGAGGCGGCGGCGACGAGGGCTGCCGCCAGCGGGCCTTTCATGTCGCAGGCGCCGCGGCCGATCAGCTTGTCGTCTTGGATGATGGGGGTGAAGGGCGTCCACCCATCGGCTGCGGCGGGCACGGTGTCGGAATGGGCAAATAACCCCAGGCCGCCCTGTCCGCTGCCGGCGCGCGCTACTAGGCTGATCTTGTGTTTTCCCGCTGCGTCGGCGTAGGCGATAGATTCGACTGCGAATCCGAGTCTGGAGAGTAACGCGGCGAGGAAGTCCGCGATTTTCTGGTTTGACCTATGGCTTGCGGACGGGATGGCTATGAGCGACTTAGCCAGTTCCAGTACGTCTAGGTCTGTGGCGCCGGTAGCGTTCATTGCATGGAGTGTAGTCAAGAGCGCAATGCGTGTCAAAGCGGAAGGCGTCTTATGTACAGCGTGTGACCCGACTGGAGGGAGCAATTGTTATACCGGGGGGCGAAAACGCTTAGCCGCCGGCTGCGCGGTAGGCCTTGGCAAGTCGATCGTAGAGCACGATGTTAACGGCGGCTGCCAGGTTGAGCGAATGGCTGGACGGCACGGTGATGACATCGCGACACCAGGACAGGACGGAGCGGCCGAGGTCGCCGTCTTCCGGGCCGAAAATGTAGAAGGCGCGCGCCGGGTGCTCGTAGGCGGGCAGGGGGATGGCGTCGTCGCGGCGCTCTACGGCTACGGGAACGCAGTCGAATGGGATGACGTCGTGCAGATCTTCGACCTGGAGCAGGGGGATGTCGAGGTAGGCGCGCGCCGTGTCGGTGCGCTGGCTGGCGTAGCGGCGTCCGGCGATGACGACGAGCGCGACGTCGAAACAGGCTGCGGCGCGCAACGCTGCGCCGACGTTCAACGGGTTAGCCGGGTTGTGCAAGCCGATGGCGGCGTAGCCTGGGTTGGGCAAGCGGGGCATGACAATCTGTCTCCTTGCCGAACGGGGACAAGGACTTTACTCGTAGGTGATGCGATAGATGGCGCCGGAGGCGTCGTCGCTGACTAGGAGCGAGCCGTCGGGCATCTCGAGTACGTCCACAGGGCGACCGAATCGTTCGCCGTCGCGCAGCCAGCCGTCGGCGAAGACCTCATAGCTGATCGGTTGCCCGTCGTTGAAGCGGACGAGCGAGATGCGGTAGCCGATAGGTTCGGTGCGGTTCCAGGAACCGTGCTCGGCGATAAATATTTGGTTGCGGTAGTCGGCAGGGAACATTTCGCCCGTGTAGAAACGCATGCCAAGGGCGGCGACGTGCGGGCCGAGGGGCATAGCCGGCGGGTTAAACTCCTCACAGTTGCGCAGTTCGCCGAAGCGCGGGTCGGGGATGGTGCCGGCGTGGCAGTAGGGAAAGCCGAAATGCGGAATGGTTTCGGCGGATTCCCACGGCGCATGATTCAACTCGTCCGGCGGCAGGTCGTCGCCAAGGTCGTCGCGGCCGTTGTCGGTGAACCATAGTTCCTGCGTCTGCGGATCCCAGTCGAAGCCGACCGAGTTTCTGACCCCGCGGGCGACGACTTCGAGCGTGCTGCCGTCGAGGGCGAGACGTGTGATCGTGCCATGAAGCGTGTCGCCGGTTTCGCAGACGTTGCACGGCGCGCCGACCGGCGCATAGAGATAGCCGTCCGGGCCGACGCGCAGATATTTCCAGCCGTGCCATTCGTCGCTGGGGTAACCGTCGTAGACGACGACGGGCGCGGGCGGGTCGTCTAGGCGGCTTTCGATGTCGTCGAAACGGAGGATGCGGTTTACCTCTGCCACATAGAGGGCGCCGTCATGGAAGGCGACGCCGTTAGGCATTTTGAGCCCTTCGGCAATGGTTATCACTTCGTCTGCGACAAAATTCTGGTCGCGGTCGAGGACGGCGTAGACCTTGCCGGCTGCGCGCGTGCCCACATAGACGATGACGCGGCCGGAGGCATCTTGGCTGAACGCCAGGGAGCGCGCTTCGGGTACGGATTGCGCGTAGTAGTGGATCCGGAAGCCGGGCGGGAGGGTGATGTCAAACGGCAGCGCAATGCGTGCGTCGCGCTCCGGTTCCGGTGTCGCCGTTTGCGCGGCCGGAGGGTGCAGCGCCGCGCTGCACGCCGTAACAACGACGAGCAACACGATCAGGGCGATGCTGGCGGCGATGGCGCGACCGGTCATTTCTTGAGCTTGTCGACGAATTGCTTGCGGAACTTCGCCACTTTCGGCGCGATGACGATGCGGCAATACGGTTGGCTGCCGTTGTTGGCGTAATATTCCTGATGGTAGTCTTCGGCGGGATACATGACCGTGTACGGCTCGATCTGGGTGACGATGGGATCCGGCCAAAGGCGAGCGTCGGACAACTCTTGCATCACGCGGCGCGCTTCCGCTTCTTGTTCGGGCGAGTGATAGAAGATCACCGAGCGATATTGCGGGCCGGCATCGTTGCCCTGGCGGTTGAGCGTCGTTGGGTCGTGAATGGCGAAGAAGACCTGGAGAATCTCGCGATAGGAGATCTCGGCCGGGTCGAAAGTGACCTGTACGACTTCGGCATGGCCGGTGGTTCCAGTGCAGACGGCGCGATAGCCGGGGTTCGCCACATGCCCGCCCGCATAGCCTGACTCGACCTGATGGACGCCGCGCAAAAGGTCGTAGACAGCCTCTAGACACCAGAAGCATCCGCCGCCCAGCGTCGCAACCTCGTGTTCGACCTCATCGTGTGGAGTATGTTGTATGTTTGTCATGGGTTCGATGATATCACAAGGCATGCTGCGGGCTGTAACCTGCGGTACGATGCCGGGGGCAGCCGGGTTGCGAGAGAGGGGTCACCCGTAAGGACGCGGATTAAGCCAAGAGCGCCGAGAACACAGAGTAAAGCGCCGAATACAGATAAGTTGGTGCGATGGTTGCTCGCGGACAGAGAGCGGCGCATAGCATCGCCTAGTCGCTTGGCCGATCGTTACTGTTGCTGCGCAGGACTGTTGCTGCGCAGGTCGATGTGCATGACGGTCATCATGTGGCCGCGATATGCAATTGTCTCCCGTTCCTTCCAACCCAGCCGTGCGTAGAAGCGCATCTTGTCCGGCGTGTATAAGTAGAGAGTGGGAATATTCAGCGTGCGCGCCTCGTCGACGACGCGATTGACCAGAGCGGCCCCGATGCCCTGATTGCGGTGCTCCGGGCTGACATAGACGGCTGCAAGCCACGGCGATAGCTCCTGGCGGGAGGAGAGGTCGAGGTTGACCAGGCTGGCGCTGCCTGCGGGCTTGCCGTCCTTCAGCGCCACAAAGGTTGTCGGCACGCATCGCTTGCCGGTATTCTGACGAAGGCGTTCGATGCGCTGTTGGATGGTGGTCGACGGGCTGAGGTAGCTCCACTGGGCGTGGTGCCAACTTGCCAGGAGCGGGATGTGTTCAGGACAATCGCCAAGGTAGACGATCTGGTAGGAGGGGTTCGAGGTATTGTCGGAAACGTCGGTCATAGGTGTCTTTACCGGTGTGGGTTGGCAGAAGAATGGGTGTGCCGGAACTGCGTTTGTTGTGACAGTACTAGAGGCCGCACCGCCTGTCAAACTGAGGCGCCCGCAAGGTGTACGTCCTGGGTATTACAAACGCCCGGCAACGCGCAGCACGTATAGGGCGTCCACGGTCACCCACTCATTCATCCGGCGTTTGTTTACGCCGCCCCAATCGACCAGGGACCGACCGGTCTTGAGCGCGCCGGTAGCCCGGTAATAACGCGCTTCGGCAGGAAAGCCGCCGCCGGGCAGTTGCTTGGCTTCGAGCAGGTCAAGCGCATCTTGGCAGCGCGGGTCATGGATCAAGCCGGCCTCGGCCATCACCTTGAGGCCGAAGAGGATGTCGTAGTGCCAGTAACAGGGGTAGTGCAACTCGACGAATTCGCGGCGCATGACCGTGCCATCGGCAACTCGTTTGTAGAGCCGCCGCTTGAGGAAAATTTCGGCGGCGCGGTTGGCCGCCTCTTTCACTTCTGCGCTGCCTGTCGTCTGGGCGTAGAGCGACAGGGCGCGCAACGGGATCAACGTTTCCATGAAAGATGAGTTGATGGCTTCGGGATGTTTGTCGCAGTTCCATCCGCCATCCGGCCATTGCCATCGCAGAAGACGGGAGACAAGTTCGTCCACTCGTTCGTCGGCCAGACCGAGGGTGAGCAGGGAGTAGACGGCGAGCGCCTCTTGGCTGGCGCAACGGCGAACGCGGCCGTCGACCGTGCGGATAGACTTCCAATGCTTGTCGCTGAGCAGCCAGTCCAGAACCTGCTCGCGCAAAGGCAGGAGCGACACGTCTCCGGGCGGATAGCCTAGTTCGGCGAGATCGGCTAGCGTCCAGTGACTGCCGAACCACTTCGTATAGGGTCCATAGGGTATGTAGCCAGACTCATCGCGCAAGGAAAGCACGGCCTGGACACGCGGCGACGAGGGGATAGCTTCTCGCTCTTGCCGTGCTTCGGGTGACGCATGATCTTTGCCAAGGGCGCGTACTAGGGTCTTATAGCGCAGGCTTGGGTCATCTGATGTGAGCAAGGACTCGATTATGTCTTCAGCGGCCATAGGATATTTCTCCCCTTGAGTGACGGGATGCAATAACTGTGTGCTTCGGCCTGCCATACGATACAATGATCATAGAGACTAATACGTTTCAAGACAAGAAGGCTCAACGGAGGGGATGACGAAAAAGCATGCGCGGTTATGACCACGAGACCTATCTTTCGCCGTTGACCTGGCGTTACGGCAGCGGTGAAATGCGCGGCATCTGGAGCGAGTCGGAAAAACGCCGGTTGCTGCGTCGATTCTGGGTGGCGCTGGCCGAGGCGCAATGCGAAGCCGGACTGGTGAGCGAGGCGCAGGTCGAGGATCTGCGGGCGCACGTGGACGATGTAGATATCGCGCGGGCTGAGGAGATCGAGCGGGAGATCCGCCACGACCTGATGGCCGAGATTCGCACCTACGCGGAGCAATGCCCGATTGGCGGGCCGATCATCCATCTGGGCGCGACGTCGATGGATGCGTTGGACAACGTGGATGCGCTGCGGCTCCGGCGCGGGTTGGCCCTGGTGATCGTACGGCTGGAGACTGCGCTGGCGCGATTGGCGGAACGCATGGAACAGGAAGCGGCGCGGCCATGCATGGCGTTCACCCACATCCAGCCGGCGGAACCGACGACGGTCGGGTATCGCCTGGCGCAGTATGCGCAGGACTTGCTGGCGGACCTGTATGAACTGCGCCGCGTGCATGACGGCATCCGCGGCAAGGGGCTGAAGGGCGCGGTGGGGACGAGCGCCAGCTATACGCAGTTGTTGGCTGATAGCGGCTGGACCGCGGCGCAACTGGAGAAGCGCGTGATGGCGACACTAGGCCTCGAAGCGTTTCCCGTGGCGACGCAGACCTACCCGCGCAAGCAGGATTGGCTCGTGGCCAATGCGCTGGCCGGGCTGGCGGCGAGTCTGCACAAGTTCGCCTTTGACTTGCGCTTGTTGCAAAGCCCGCCCATCGGCGAGTGGAGCGAACCGTTCGGGGAAAAGCAGGTGGGGTCCAGCGCCATGCCCTTTAAGCGCAACCCGATCTCGGCGGAGAATGTGGACAGCCTGACGCGCCTGGTCGCGGCGTTGCCGCGCGTTGCCTGGGACAATGCGGCGTTGAGCCTGCTGGAACGGACGCTCGACGACTCGGCGAACCGGCGTCTATATCTGCCCGAAGCGTTTTTGCTGTGCGATGAGGCGCTGCTGCGCAGCCAGCGGCTGATCGAGGGTCTGCAGGTGTGGGAAGGGGCGGTGCAGCGCAACTTGGAGGCTTACGGGGTGTTCGCCGCGACGGAGCGCGTGCTTATGGAGGCCGTCAAGGCCGGCGGCGACAGGCAAGCGCTGCACGAGGTGATTCGAGAGCGCAGTTTGGAAGCGTGGGCGGCGCTTCAGTCAGGCGGCGAGAACCCTCTGCGCTCCTTGCTCATGCAAGAGCCGCAGTTGACGGCGCACTTGGCCCCGGAGCGAATCGCTGCGTTGCTCGAAGCGCAAACCCACGTGGGCGATGCGGCGCAACGGACCTTGCGGCTGGCAGATGAGATACGCGCGGCGTTGGCGGCAACGAACGCAGACGCTTAGATTATAACGGAATCGAATTCGATGGAGCGAACCTTTCAGTACATTATCACGTTCGATCCTGATTTTGCGGACCTGGCGCTGGAAGAATTGCCGGCGGCGGACCCGGAAGCGCATGTTGAGCGAAACCTTGCGCCGGGCGTGGAGTTGATAGCCGGGCGGCGGTCTTTCTCGAATGTGGCGGCTGCATGGCGCAGCGCGCCGCCGGTGTTTGTGCGCCATGTGTGCCCGGTGCATGTCGCGCCGGCGTTGAACGGCGAGACGGACGACCTGGAGCGGCTCAGCCAAGCGGCGGCAGAGGTCATCGCGCCGCATGTGGATGCGCAGCGAACGTTTTCGGTGCAGACTCGCTTGCTGGCGGACGTTGTCTATAAGCCGTTCGATGTGAACACGCGGCTGGCCGAGACCGTGGCCGCGATCACCGGGGCGACGGTGGACGTGCGCCGGCCTCAGCAGGTGATCTCTGCGCTGTGCGCCGGCTCCATAGGCGCCGGGAGCGACGCGGATGGGTTGACCGGTTATGTCGGACTATCGGACGTACAAGACAACCTGTCGGATTGGGCAGGCGGCGTGAGGCGCTTTGCGCGCGATCCAAACCAGGTGAGCCGCTCGGAGTTTAAGCTGCTGGAAGCGCTGGAGGTGTTTCAGATCGAACTGCCGCCGCGCGGCGTCGCGCTGGACTTGGGGGCCTCGCCGGGCGGGTGGACGCGCATATTGCGCGAACGAGAGCAATATGTAACGGCCGTAGATCCGGGCAGTCTGCATCCCAGCCTGGCGGCAGACCGGGGCGTGCGCCATCTGCGCATGACGGCGGAGGCCTATTTGGCGGACGACCCGGACATGTTTGACGCAATCGTCAACGACATGCGCATGGATGGCCGCGATTCGGCACGGCTCATGGTGCAGGCAGCCGACTGCCTTTACCCGCATGGCGTGGCGTTGATGACGGTGAAGCTGCCGGAGCGCAAACGCCACGCGGTGATCGACCACGCCCGGCGCATTCTGGAAGAGCGCTACGTGATCGCAGGTATGAAGCAGCTTTTCCACAACCGCAGTGAATTGACAGTCTATTTGCAGCTCAAAGACAAGCGAGACGAAGGGGCTCGGCGCGAGAAATAAGGAAACGTATGCGTATCGCACTGTTGGCGGACATTCACGGCAATCTGCCCGCGCTGCAAGCGGTGATGTCCGAACTGGAGCGGCTTCAGCCTGACCAAGTTATCGTGGACGGCGACCTGATCAATGCCGTGCCTTTTAGCGCTGAGGTGATCGATCTGGTACGCGGCCAGGATTGGGTCGTCGTTCGCGGCAACCATGAGTTCTACTATCTCGACTTCGGAACGGAACGGGCGCAGCCCTGGGCGAGCGATCCGCGGCGATGGGGGCAGTTACATTGGCTCGTGGCGCGCATCACGCCGGAGCAAGGGCAGTACCTCGGCATGCTGCCGGATGATCGGACGCTCTATTTGCCGGGGGCGCAACCGCTGCGGGTAACGCATGGCGTGCCCGGCCGCAATCGGGTGGGGTTCTACGCGGAGCAGCCGGCCGAGTTGATCGCAGCGGAGTTGGACGCTACGACCGAGCGGACGATCGTATCGGCGCATACGCATGTGCAGGTGGACCGGCACGTGAGCGCGCTAGACGGCGGCAATGGGGATTCCTATGGCGATCCGCATTCCAGCCGTACGATGCAGTCGCCGGTTGTACGGCGTCGTTGGCATGTGATCAACCCCGGAAGCGTCGGGCTTCCGCTCAACCAGGACCCCGCGGCGCAATTTGCCGTGATCGAGAGCGTGCCCGAACAGATAGAGGCGGGCGGCTGGCGGGCGACGCATTACCGCATTCCCTATGACCGGCGACCGGCATTGGAGGCCTATTCCACATCCGGCATGTTGGAAGCGGGGGGCGTGATGACCGAGCTATTCTATTGGGAATTGGTGACGGCTCGGCCAGAGATTATCCTCTTTTACCACTGGGCTAGGGAGAACGGCCACAGCCCGGACGAGGACATCGACGGCGCGTTTCAGGCTTACGTGGCGGACACGGGGCGCGACCGACACGTGCGCAGCCTCGACCCGCTCTTTAGTTGAGCGCCGCTTACTAGTCCGGGGACGAAGCTTGCGGCTGTGCGATTGTGTGGGCGTAATCCGCACGCAGCTGGTCTAGCTCATCTGGCGAGATGCGTTGGTCGCCATAGTGGACGCGCATGTAGGCTAGGGTGATGCGCAGCAGTTGCGATTCGCTGCCGGGGAAGGCCTGGCGCAGGGCGGGCAGGTAGTCGTCGGGCGACTGGGCGGGTGAGCGCGGATGACCGCGGCGGCGCGCGATGCGGCCGAGGTTGACGTACATGTTCTGCACGGTTACTGCGGCGAGGAGTTGGCGGCTGAACCCGTGTCGCCGCAGCAGATTGAGCCACTCGCGCAGGCGGCCTAAACCTATGCGCTCCAGCCCGCCGCTTACAGTTAGTTCCTCCGGAGCGACCTCCTCCGGTTCGGCTGTGCGGGTGCGCGGTCGCGTCCTCACGAAGAAGAGCAGCAATAGAAGCAACACGAAGACAATTGCCCCGGCCGTCAGACAGTAGCGCAGGGCGGCCCATTCGCGCACGGCGGTTTCGACGGTTCCGTATTCGATTGGCCCGACCGGCTGCCCGACGGGCTGCGGTTCGATGTTGGCCGCCAGGCGTTGCATATAGGCCACGAAGCGTTCCATCAGCGGGCCGAGCAGCAGGAAGACGGCCACGAGCAGGCGCATCAGCACCCAACCAATCGCAGACCAGAGCGGATCGAAGACGTGAATCAGCGTTCGCAAGGCGGGCGGGTTGACGAGACGCGTTAACGCCAGGGCGGCGCTGAGGAAGATCAGGATGGACGCCACTAGCTGGGCAAGGCGCGACCAGGGCAAGAGCGCTCCGGTGCTATTGGCCGCGCCAACCGCTTTTTCGTCGATGCGCGCCAGCGCGACTGCGAGCAGTCCGAAAGCGAAGAAGAGCGCAAAGGCGTCGATGGCGGAGGCGGGTGGTTCTCCGCCTAAAGTGGTGAGCAGTACGCCGCCTAGCAACGCCAGGAGCATGCCTAGGCGGAAGGTAACGCCGACGCTGAAGAACGAGACGCCGCGATCGGTGGCGATGGCTACGCGGATCCAGAGGTATGCGTTGACAGCCAGCACGAGCAGCGGCGGGCGAATGGTTGTGGTGAAGTTCAGGACGGCTGTCGCTGTGTCCGCCAGCCAGCGCAGGTCAAAAAGCGGCGCGGTCGGGTAGAGCAACAGGCGGATCGCGATCAAGGATGTGACCAGAAGCAGACCGAGGATGGCCAGTTCGCGGGCGGGCGTCTCCAATTCCAGCCGGTTGAGCAAATCGGCAAGGAAGAGGTAGAGGATCATAGCTGCCCAACAGATCAAGAACAATATGAGCGGGTTCAGGAGTAGCGGGGCGTAGGGGGATGCGGGCGGAATGCCGAGATAGCGGCGAGCATAGGCGATCCAGGTCAGCACAAACGGCACGATCCAGGCCACATCCATGCCGGCGATGGCGAGGAAAAGCAGGCGGTGGCGGCGATTGGCGAGGAGCATCAGGCGGCGATCCCCTCTGTAGCGTGTGATGCGACCGGGTGCGGAGCGATGATGTCGTCGACGAGGTGCGGCAGGTGATAGACCGTGATGTCGCCGGTCCAACGGCGCGGGGGCTTCTCGGCCAAGCTGATAAGCG
Organism: uncultured Caldilineaceae bacterium; assembly: GCA_964649875.1. Classification (GTDB taxonomy): domain Bacteria; phylum Chloroflexota; class Anaerolineae; order Caldilineales; family Caldilineaceae; genus JASGTU01. The sequence goes on along the minus strand of CAZYSJ010000023.1, from coordinate 21,542 downwards.
TGACGCGCCGGCCGCCCGCTGCGAGATCCGCCAATTCGGCCAGCAGGCCCGGATGGGCAATGGCCGTTACGACGACCAAGGTGGCGCCCCAGGGCAGACGAGGAGACTCCTCGGAGAGCAGTTGCTCGATAGGCCGCGTGGCAAAGGGCGTGACGGCGGCCAGCAGTTCTAGGATATGAACAAGCTGCTGGGGGTTGCGGCCGGGCATGAGGCGGATGGGCTGATCGCTGCCGGGGAGAGCGCCGTTGGCGATGAGACCTACGGCGCGACGTTGCTCTGTGGCAAGAAGGGCTAGGCTGCCGGCCACGCTGATGGCGCGCTCTTGCAGTTCGGGGATGAAGCCGTGCCAATGGCGTTCAAGCGTGGCGACGTTGAGGAATAGCTGGATCACCTGTTCCTCGCTTGGCTCATAGACGCGGCTGAGCAGTTCTTGGAAGCGGGCGCTGGCTTTCCAATGCACGCGGCGCAGCCCGTCCGATGCGTGCCAGTCGCGGATACCGGCTGTGCGCAGCGGGTCCTCGAAGAGGTTGCCGCGCCCGCGCGCCTCGCCGAAAGGGTTTTTGGCCGGAAGTTGCATCTCGGCGACGGAATAGAGACGAGGGTAGACGATCAGGCGCGTTTCGCCGCCGCACTCGCCGCCGCGGTTGAAGAAGCCGAAGGCGTCGCCGGTCAGGACCTGCGCCGGGCCGTAGCGATGAAAGCCGCGCTCGATGCAACTCACTTCAAAGGAGCGAGAGATGCGCTGGTATGGACCGACCATCCAGAAGGTGGAGAACTCGGCCAGGTTGGAGGTCGGGTTAACTTCCAGCCGGTTTTGGGCGACCGGCAGGCTGGAAGGAAAGATGTCGCGCACCGAGAGCCAGGGCATCGGCAGGGGCTTGCGGTTATGGACGGCGAGCGTCAGCTTCACGGTTTCGCCCAGGAAGGCGCGCGTTTCGCTGAAGCGGCGCTCATAGCTGAAGCCCGCCAGGCTTAGCCTGGCCCATGTCCAAGCGACGGCGGCGATCAGGACGAGGAATAGGGCTGCGGTAGTGAGGAAAAGGTTATTGGCGATGACGCCCGCCGTGAGGAGGATGACGGCGAGGAGAAGCCAAGCGTCGCTGAACTGAGTGTCCTTGTGGGTATCGACGACGCGCGAGCGGCTTTCGGGCAGAAGCATGGCGCGCTACTGGGCGACAGGAACGGGGACGCTGCCGGCAATCTCGGCAACGATTTGGGCGGGCGTGCGACCGCGTAGTCGCGTCTGCGGGCTGATGTGGATGCGATGGGTGAGCAAGGCAGGGCAGAGATGCTGCACGTCGCTGGGGATCACAAACTCGCGGCCGCGCAAGGCGGCCAACGCTTGGCCGGCGCGGTAGAGCGCAAGCGACCCGCGCGGCGACACGCCCAGTTCGACAAGCGTATGTTCGCGCGTGCTGCGCACGATGTTTAGGATGTAGCGGCGCAGATCTTCGCTGACGTGAACCTGGCGCACCTGCTCTTGCAGGCTGAGCACGGTTTCGACGTCCGCCACGGGCTGCAGGTTGTCCAAGGGATCGGCCTGTTCGTAGCGCAGGAGAATCTCATCTTCCTCTTCGAGCGTGGGGTAGCCCAGGCGCACTTGCAGCATAAAGCGGTCGAGCTGCGCTTCGGGCAGGGGGAAAGTGCCCTCAAGTTCGACCGGATTCTGCGTCGCCAATACCATGAAGGGGCGAGAGAGCGGGTAGGTTTCGCCGTCTACGGTAACCTGGCGTTCCTGCATTGCTTCAAGCAGACTGGACTGCGTGCGGGGGGTGGCGCGGTTGATCTCGTCGCCGAGCAGGAGTTGATGGAAGACCGGGCCGCGACGAAACTCGAACTCTCGCCGCTTCTGGTTATAGTAGTTGATGCCGGTTACATCGCTGGGCAGCAGGTCCGGCGTGAACTGGATGCGGGAGAAGGTGCAGTCCACGCTGCGGGCAAGGGCTTTTGCCAGCGTGGTTTTGCCGATGCCGGGCACATCTTCGAGGAGAACGTGCCCATCGCACAGCAGGGCGACCAGCATCAGTTCGACGGCTTCGTGTTTGCCGACGATGACTTGGGCGACGTTGTGTTGAACGGTTTGTGCGAACTGGCTGAAGGTCATGGGCGTCGATTCTAGCGAGCGATCTAGCGAGCGGGATGGGTCGATGTATGACGCCCAGTCTAGCGCTGATGGCCGGCGCGGTCAACAAAATGGGCGCGACGATTTCTTGTCGGATGGCCGGTGCGCAGGTTCGGCGGGCAAAAAACGAAGCGCGAAAAAGGGCAAAAGAACGCTTGTATTTGACAGCCCCAGGGGGCGGCCCTATAATGACCGCGTTTGTCCTGGCTTACGCAACGCCCATCTTGCGTCGGGAAGCGGGTCTGCTGTTCACGCTCGTGACGGGAATGCTTCCTGCCCACTGGAGTAGGGAACTATATGCGCAATACGACTACGATTGCTTTGATCTTGATTGTCGCGCTGGCCTTGGCTGCAATCTATATTGTGCTGCCGCTCGATCACCCCGACTGGCTGAACCGAGCCGTATCCGGGGGAGCCGAGATGCCGCGCAATCTGAAGGAGTTCCGGCTAGGTCTTGACCTGCGCGGCGGCACGCAGGTGCTGCTGGAAGCGGATTTGGCCGAGGGCCAACCCCTTGACGAAGGGGCGATGAGCGCGGCCAAGACGATCGTCGAAAACCGCGTCAACGGTTTGGGCGTGGCAGAGGCGGTGGTGCAGGCGCAGGGCGACCGGCGTTTGATCGTCGAGCTGCCCGGCATCGATAACCCGGATCAGGCAGTTCAGACCTTGCGTTCGACCGGTCAATTGGAGTTTGTCGATCCGGGCGGAATCCCGTTGGCGTCGGATATCGTCATCAACACGACGAACCGTCCTACGGCGGCGTCCGATCTGGCGGAGCAAATTGCGGAAGGCAATGCCGAGCCGGTCGAAATTCCCTATCCGGATCAGGTATTCGAGACGGTGATGACGGGCGACATTTTGCGGGCGGCGATCGCTGCGCCCGATCAATATGGTCGATGGGAGATCAGCTTCCAGTTGACCGACGCGGGCAGCGACCAATTTTTTGCCTATACACGCGATCATATCGGCGAGCAATTAGCGATCGTGTTGGACGGCCGCGTGCTGTCGGCGCCGGTGATTAACGCCGCGATTCAGGACAGCGGCGTGATCACGGGCGAGTTCACCAAGGACGAAGCGGAGTCGCTGGCCGTACAGATGCGCTACGGCGCGCTGCCCGTGCCGTTGGCCGTAATCGACATCCGCACCATTGGCGCCAGCTTGGGGCAGGATTCGGTGCAGAGCGGCCTGCAGGCGGGGTTGCTTGGCGTTCTGGCCGTGCTTGTGTTTATGTTGCTGATGTACCGCTTGCCGGGACTGTTGGCCGATGTCGCGCTGTTCATCTATGTGATGTTGAACTTGGCGATCTACAAACTCATCCCTGTCGTACTGACGCTGCCCGGCATCGCCGGTTTTCTGCTTTCCGTGGGCATGGCGGTCGACGCTAACATCCTGATCTTCGAGAGGATGAAAGAAGAGCTGCGTATTGGTCGCTCGATCCGGCTGGCAGTGGAGACCGGATTCAGCCGGGCGTGGCTGGCGATCCGTGACGGCAATCTATCGACCCTGATCAGCTCCGCTGTGCTCTATTGGTTCGGCAATACTTTTGGCGCAAGCATTGTGAAAGGGTTTGCCGTGACGCTGACCATCGGCGTGTTGCTTTCGATGTTTACGGCGGTGGTGATGACGCGAACATTCATGCGCACCTTTTTGGCGACCGGCGGGCGAAAGCTGCTTGAGTCCAAGACGTTGATGAACTACTAGTAGGCCTGTGGAGACAATTGCGGTTGATCGGCAGTTTGGCGGCAGGTCAGCCGTCTGGCAAATGAATTTCTGGGCATCGCTGAGCGGCCTCAACACGACGAGGTAATCGACATGTATGAAATTGTGGAACGCCGGGCAACATGGTACCTGATCTCAATCATACTGATTGTGCCGGGCCTTTTGTTTATGCTCTGGTCATTGTTCGCGCATGGCTCCATCCTTCCGCTCAGCATCGACTACACGGGCGGAACGGTATGGGAGATGCGTTTTCAAGAGGCCGTCGCCCCGGCGGAAATTCGTGAAGTCTTCGTCGAGGCGGGTTATTCGGACACTTCCGCCTTTACGGTCGAGGACGATCAAACGCTTCAGGTCAAGTTCAAGAATATCGATATTGACGCAAAAGAAAGCTTGATCGTCGATATCGAGGCGCGCTTCGGCGAGTTCGAGGAGCGCTATTACCGCAGCATCGGACCGGCCATCGGTTCGGAGGTGAGTCGAGCGGCGGTGTTGGCCGTGGTCGTTGCTTCTATCGGCATTTTGCTGTATATGGCTTGGGCGTTTCGGCAGGTGCCGCACCCGTTCCGCTATGGGACTTGTGCGGTGATCGCACTCGTGCACGATGTGTTGGTGTCGATTTCTTTCCTCGGCATCATGTATTTCGTGGCGGGGTGGGAAGCCGACGCGCTGTTTCTGACGGCGATGCTGACGGTTATCGGTTTCAGCGTCAACGACACGATTGTGATCTTCGACCGCATTCGCGAGAATCTGCGGAGGCATCGCGGGGAGCCGTTTGCGACCGTGGCGAACCGGAGTGTGCTGGAGACGTTACAGCGTTCCCTCGGCACCCAGGTAACGGTGTTTTTCGTGCTGGCATCCATCTTGATCTTCGGCGGCGCCAGTCTGCGCCAGTTTATGGCGGTGATGCTGGTGGGCATGCTCTCCGGGTCGTACAGCACCATCTTCAACGCCACGCCGCTGCTGGTGGCGTGGGAGGAGAAGTCTTGGTTCGGCAAGCGCAGGCAGTCTGTGCCGGTGGGCGACGGCACGCCTGCGGCTGCATGAGAGAATTAGCAGACGGCGGAGCGGAAGCTTCGCCGTCTTTCTATTGGGCGACAAATCTTCTTCGCAATGGGCAGATAGATGCGAGCGCTGCTGTTGGGGGAGCAAGGGCTTGAGTTTGTACGCGATGCACCGGCGCCATTGCCGCAGCCGGGCGAAGCGCTGGTGCGCGTGCGCATGGCGGGCATCTGCGCGACGGACTTGGAGATGGTTGCGGGCTATAAGTCCGGTTTCCGCGGCGTGTTGGGACACGAATTTGTAGGCGAGGTTGTTGAGACGGGCGACGATGCAGCCATCGGCGATCGGACGAGCTGGATCGGACGGCGGGTAGTCGGCGAAATTAACTGCGGCTGCGGGCGCTGTGAACTGTGCCATCGCGGGCTGGCAAAGCACTGCCGCAGCCGGCGGACGTTGGGCATTGTCGGTCGCGATGGCGTTTTTGCCGACTATGTGACGATTCCGTTGACGAATTTGCATGCCGTGCCCGACGATATGCCGGATGAGCGCGCTGTTTTTGCGGAGCCGACGGCTGCGGCGCTGCAAGCACTGGTGCAGGTCCCGATCACACCGGCGGGCCGGGTATGCGTGATCGGCGACGGGCGGCTGGGGCTGTTGATTGCGCAGGCAGTGGCGCTGACCGGCTGCGAATTGTGCGTCGTCGGGCGACATGCGGAGAAACTGGCGCTGCTGCACGGCTGGGGCATCGGCAATACGCTGATGACCGGCGCAACGAGCGCTGCCGAGATCGGGATTGACCGCTACGACGTGGCGGTAGAGGCGACAGGATCGGCGGAGGGTTTTGGCCTAGCCCGCGAGTTGGTGCGGCCCGGCGGCACGATCATCCTCAAGAGCACCTATGCAGGGACGCCGCCGCAATTTGACCTTACCGGTCTAGTCGTGGACGAGGTGTGCGTAGTGGGGAGCCGCTGCGGACCGTTTGCGCCGGCCATCCGGCTTCTGTACGAGCAGCGAATTCACGTTGACGAGCTGATCCACGCCCGCTATTCTTTGGATGAGGCGCTGCAAGCTATGACGCATGCTGCGCAACGCGGCGTGCTCAAGGTGCTGTTGACAATGTAGTCAGACGACGATGGAGTCAGGTTGCCGCGGTGCGGATGCGCTTTGCTGCTTTGCCCGGAACCGCGGCGGTGCAGAAAGTCGAGGATGACGATGGCTAAGGCCAAGAAGGAAGCGACCGAGAGCAAGAACGGGCTAGAGGCGACCCCTGGCGATGGAGCCGGGCAGCATGTCGCGGAGCAGCCTGAGGTGGCGCGCGCGTCGGCCTATGAGGTGGCGCAGCGCCAGTTGGACGAGGTAGCGGCGTTCATGGGGCTCGAGGAGGATGTTCTTGGCTACTTGCGCGCCTGCCAGCGCGAGCTGATCGTGCATTTCCCGGTGCGCATGGACGATGACCGGGTGGAGATTTTTACCGGGTATCGCGTGCACCACAACACGGCCAAGGGGCCCACTAAAGGCGGCATTCGTTATCATCCTGACGTGACGTTAGATGAATGCCGGGCATTGGCGATGTGGATGACGTGGAAGTGCGCCCTGATGGGGCTGCCGTATGGCGGCGCCAAGGGCGGCGTGATTGTCGATCCGAAGCGGCTGAGCATGCGTGAACTGGAGCGCATGACGCGCCGCTATGCCACGGAGATCAGCCTATTCGTGGGGCCGGAGCGCGACATCCCTGCGCCGGATGTGGGTACAAACGCCCAGGTGATGGCGTGGATGATGGACACCTATTCGATGCACCGGGGCTATTCTATTCCTGCGGTGATCACGGGTAAGCCGGTCAGCATTGGGGGAACGGCCGGCCGCGAGTCGGCCACCGGGTTAGGCGTGGCGTATGTGACGCGTGCGGTGCTGAAGCAGCGTTTGGGGCGCGGGCTGGAAGATGTGACCGTGGCCGTGCAGGGCTTCGGCAATGTGGGCAGTTGGTCGGCGCGCAGCATGCATGACCGGGGGGCGTGCGTGGCCGCGGTCAGCGACGTGTATGGCGGCGTCTACAACAGTCACGGGCTGGACATGCGCCAGTTGACGCGGCACGTAGCGGAGACGGGCAGCGTTACCGGCTTCGCTGGGGCCGATACGCTGACGAACGCCGAACTGCTGGAATTGCCGGTTGACGTGTTGGTTCCGGCAGCGCTTGAGGGGCAGATCACGCGCGAGAACGCGCACCGCATCCGCGCTAAGATGGTGGCGGAAGGCGCGAACGGTCCGACTACGCCGGAGGCCGACGCCATCCTGGCGGATAATGGGGTCTTCGTCATCCCCGATATTCTGTGCAACGGGGGCGGCGTTGTGGTCAGCTATTTCGAGTGGGTGCAGAGTCTCCAGTCCTATTTCTGGGACGAAGGAGCGGTGCGTCGACAGATGGAGAATACGCTTGTCGCCAGCCTGGAAGCGGTGAACGGGGCGATGACGCAGCACAAGTGCAGCATGCGCATGGCTGCGTATATGATCGCTATCGAGCGCATTATCGCCGCCATCAAGGTGCGGGGCTTCTATCCTTAGAACGCGCCGAAGAATGCGGTTCGGACGGGACGACGCTTTCTTGTCTCGCGGGCGCATCCGGTATAATGGCGGCTATGAGCGCTGACCTGCGTCGCAAGATCATCTACTCCCTCGTCTTTGCCCTGTTGGTGTATATCGCTTTAGCCCTGTGGAGCGACTGGGGCGAACTGAGCGCGGCGCTGGCCCAGTTCCCGTGGCAGTGGCTGCCGGTCGTGATCGGGCTGACGCTGGTAAACTATGGCGGGCGCCTGTTGCGCTGGCATTGGTATTTGCGCCTGCTGGACACGCCGATCCGGCTGCCCGACAGCGCGCGCGTCTTCGGCGTGGGCATGTTGATGGTGATGACGCCGGGCAAGGCGGGCGAATTCCTCAAGAGCTACATGGTGAAGAACGTGTCCGGCGCGGCGATGAGCAAGACGGCGCCGGTTGTGCTGGCGGAGCGGCTGACCGACGGCGCGGCTATGCTGTTATTGGCGAGCGCGGGGTTATTCGCCTTCCCCGATCGCACAGCGCGGACGGTTGCGCTGATCGTGTTCGGCGGCTTCCTGGCCTTTGTAATCGGCATTCAAATTCGACCGCTGGCGCTGTGGCTGCTGGGCATCGGCGCGAAGCTGCCGGTGGTGCGCAAATTCGCGGGGCAGTTATACACATTCTACGAGAGCAGCTACGTGATCTTCCGCCCGCGCAATTTGCTGTTGTCGTTGCTGGTCGGCATGTTCTGCTGGGGCGCGGAGGGAGTCGCCTACTTCGTTGTGCTGGCGGGGTTTGGCGTCGCTTTCAGTTCTCAGGCGGCGCTGGTTGCCGTCTTCATCTTCAGCATCAGCACCGTGATTGGGGCTGTGTTTGCGCTGCCGGGCGGGCTGGGCGGCGTAGAGGGCAGCTTGGTGGCGCTGTCGACGCGGCTGTTGGGACTAAGTGCGGCCAGCGCGACGGCAGGCGCGCTGCTAATTCGTTTTTGTACGTTGTGGTTGGGCGTAAGCATCGGCGTAATCTGCTTCTCGATTTGGCCGAAACTTCTGGCCGGGGCAGACCAAGTTGAACGCAACCGCGTCGCCGCGCCTAGCGAAACCTAGCTCCCAGGTTTGCCGGCGGAAACGCCAAGCGCATTGGCGATCCAGGCCTTTATTTTGAGTCTCTGTAGTTTGCTTAGCAAAAGCTCAAATCCAGAAAGTTGTCGCCGCCATCGGTCTCGCCTGCGACGACAGCCATCTCATTTTACTTACTTTATCGCTACCGGACCCAGGTCAGGCGGAGGGATGTCATGGACTCGAAAAAACACGATTGGAGCAATCCAGAGGTAGTCGGGCGGAACAAGGAACCGGGCCACGCCACATTGTTGCCGTATGCGGACATTGAGTCGGCGTTGGCGGCCCATGCATCGTTGATCATCGACCGAGATGCGTCTCCGTTTCGTGTTTCATTGGACGGGACGTGGCGTTTTCATGGCGCGCCATCGCCTGCGGCCGCGCCCGCCGGTTTTGAGGCGGATGAGTATGATGTCAGCGGTTGGGACGAGATCGCCGTGCCGAGCAACTGGCAGCTTGCCGGCGAGGATATCCAGCGCGGCATTGCCAAGTACGACGTGCCGATCTATACCAACGTCAATTACCCTTTCCCGATCGACAATTTGCCGGGCGTGCCCGAAGACGACAACCCGACTGGCTCTTACCGGCGGACATTTACCGTGCCGGAAGCGTGGGACGGACGGCGTATTTTCCTGCACTTCGAGGGCGTGGACTCGGCCTTCCACCTGTGGGTTAACGGCCGCGAGGTCGGATATAGCCAGGAGAGTCGCCTCCCGGCTGAGTTTGACATAACGGATTTCGTGCGGGAGGGCGAGAACACGCTGGCTGTGCGCGTCTATCGCTGGTCGGACGGCAGTTATCTGGAGGACCAGGACTTCTGGCGGCTGAGCGGCATCTATCGCAGCGTCTATTTGTGGTCGGCGTCGCCGGTTCATGTGCGCGATTTCTTCGTGCAGACGCACTTTGACGAGGCCTATCGGGATGCGACGCTGACCGTGTCTGTGGCGGTGCGGAATTACCGCACGACGGATGCGGGCGGCTATGAGGTAGAGGCGCTGCTCTTCGACGCGGAGGGAAAGAGCGTTTTGCCGGCGCGCGCGGTGATGGGCGTGTCGCCGGCTGCGCAGGCGGAGGTGGAGGCCGCGGCGGAGATCGCCGTCGCCGCGCCGCACAAGTGGTCGGCGGAGACGCCCTACCTGTATACGTTGCTGCTGGCGCTGCGCGATGCCAAGGGCGACATCGCCGAGGTAGTAGGCTGCCGCGTCGGGTTCCGCCAGGTGGAATTGAAGGACGGCCGGATCGCGATTAACGGCGCGCCGATCCTGATCCAGGGCGTCAACCGCCATGAACACGACCCGGATACAGGCCACACCGTCTCGGTCGAGTCGATGCGCCAGGACATCGAACTGATGAAGCAGTTCAACATCAACGCGGTGCGCACGTCGCATTACCCGAATGACCCGCGTTGGTATGAGTTGTGCGACCGGTACGGGCTGTATCTGTATGACGAGGCGGATTTGGAATCGCACGGGGTGTGGGACCGGCTCGCCAAGGACCCGCTATGGGAGACGGCCTTCCTCGACCGGGCGGTGCGCATGGTCGAGCGGGACAAGAACCACCCCAGTATTTTCGCCTGGTCGCTGGGCAACGAGTCCGGCTATGGCCGCAACCACGACGTCATGGCAGAGTGGATCCGCGAGCGCGACGCCACGCGCTTGATCCATTACCACCCGGCGGAAGATGCGCCGATCGTCGATATTCTGGGGCCGATGTACCCAAGCGTGGCGCGCATCATCGAGATGGCAGAGAAGCAGGACGAGACGCGGCCGGTCGTGATGTGCGAATATGCGCACTCAATGGGCAACAGCACGGGCAACCTCAAAGAGTATTGGGACGCGATCGAGAAATACCCGCGGTTGGCGGGCGGCTTCATCTGGGACTGGGTGGACCAGGGGCTGCGTCGCGTGACCGAGGACGGTCGCGAGTGGTTCGCCTATGGCGGCGATTTTGGCGATATGCCGAATGACAACAACTTCTGCGCCAATGGACTGATCGGCCCGGACCGCGTGCCGCACCCGGCCATGTGGGAGTACAAGAAGGTGCTGGAGCCTGTTCGGGTGGAGGCGCTGGATTTGGCCGCGGGCAAGCTGCGCGTGACCAATCGCCGTTTCTTCACCGATCTGAGCGATTTGGACATCGAGTGGGCGGTCAAGGTGATCGGTCCGGTGTCGAAGGCGACAGGCAAGGCGCGCGCTGCGGTCGTCGCTGAGGGAAAGATTGGTCCGCTAAGCACGCCGGCGGGACAGAGCGAAGAGGCAGCTATCCCCTACACGCTGCCGGAGGACGCTGAACCGGGCGATTATTGGCTGGCGCTGCGTTTCAAGCAGCGTGCGGAAACAATGTGGGCGCCGGCGGGTCACGAAACGGCTTGGGCGCAGTTTTCGTTGGCGACACAGAGCGCCGCGCCTGCGGGTGAGGATAGACTGCAGGCTTCGCTGGAGGTAAACGAGAGCGAGACGGCAATCGTCATGCGCGGGCAAGGATTCGAGGTGGTCTTTGACAAGGATACCGGCGCCATTACAACGCTGCGCCAAGGCGAACAAGGTGTGCTGAAGTCGGGGCCGCGGTTTAACGTGTGGCGTGCGCCGACAGACAACGACGCCAATACGTGGGGCGATCAGCGCGCCGCTATCCGCTGGCGAGAGCTTGGGCTTGATCGCCTGCAGGAGCAGTTCGACGGCGTGACGTTGCTGGAGCGTGACGACGATCACGCCGTAGTGGAGGTGCGTGCGGCGAGCGTCAGCGATCTGGACGTGCAGACAATTTTGCAGACCCGCTGGAACGATATGTTGAGCAGGCTGCAACGGATGCCCTCCCATCTGCTGAACGAGGAACGCTTGCAGGCGGTGTGCAGTTTCTTGGGCGTGGATTATGGGCAGCTGCAAGGCGTTGAGACGGAGACGAAGCTGCGACACCTGGTGTCGCAGGCCGATGCAGGCGGGCGCGTCGCCGATATGCTCACCGGCTTGCATGGCCTGGTAACGGGTCTGTGGGCGGACCAAGTGCCGGACGACGTGAAGCGGGAACTGGGGCAGTGGGCAGGCCGCACGACTGAGGAGCTGCGCGAGCTGATGACGCCTGTTGCGGAGACGCGCTTCGACTATGTGCACCGCTACACGGTGACGAACGATGGCGAGATCCGGCTGGAGACGACGATCGTATGCGGGGGCGAGCAGCCGCAGCTTCTCCCGCGCTTGGGGTTGAGCCTGACGCTTTCCGGCAAGTTCGAGAACTTGACGTGGTATGGCCGCGGGCCGCATGAGACTTATGCAGATCGTAAAGAGGGCGCTGCGGTAGATGTGTATGCGAGCACGGTGAGCGAGCAGTTTGTGCCCTATATTAAGCCGCAGGAGCACGGCAACAAGACGGACGTGCGCTGGCTTACGCTGACGGACGATGACGGCAACGGATTGCTCGTGATCGCCGAGCCGGAGATCAACTTCAGTGCGCTGCACTATTCGGCGCAGGACCTGACGGAAGCGGAGCATACGCATGAACTGCCGTGGCGCGATGAGGTGTATCTGCAACTGGATTATGCGCAGGGCGGTTTAGGCAACGGGAGTTGCGGGCCGGGCGTATTGCCGCAGTATATGTTGCGGCCCGGCGAGTATTCGTTTGCTGTGCGACTTTTGCCGATAGCCGGATAGCCGATTGACGGGTGGATGGGCGGCGGATAAGCAAAACGGTGTGCGGGGAGCAGGGGCCATGACGCGCCCTTGCTTCCCGTTTCTTTGTCCCGGATAGGCTGTCCGCCTTCGGCGGATGCTCGCCGGCCGTGCTATAATTCGGGGCGTATCGGGACGCTGCGCGCCAAAATGGGGAGATTGCACATATGGCTGCTGAAGCTGGAAAGCCGGGACGTCTGTCGAATCGGGATGTGGCTGATATATTGGCGAATGTGGCAGATATGCTGCAAATCCTGGATGCGAACCGCTTTCGCATCATTGCTTTTCAGAATGCGGCTGAAGCGATCCGCACGCTGGGGCAGGACATCCGCGTGTTGCATGCTGAGGGAAAGCTGCAGACGATTTCGGGCGTGGGCAAGGGCATTGCCGACGCGCTGGATGAACTGCTGACCGAAGGTCGCGTGGAGGAGTTCGATAAGCTTCGGGAGCAGGTTCCGTCCGGGGTGGTGGAGATGATTCACATCCCCGACGTCGGGCCGAAGACGGCGAAGCGGCTTTGGGAGGAACTGGGCGTCACCAGCGTCGAGGAGTTGCGGCAGGCGGCGGAGGGAGAACGCATCCGCGAGTTGAAAGGCTTTGGGGCCAAGAGCGAACAAAAGATCCTCAAAGGGATCGAACTGGCGGCCAAACGCGGGGATGAGCGCACGCCGCTGGGAGAGGCCCGGCCTTTGGCGCTGAAACTCATTGGGGAACTGATCGAGGCGACGCCGGAGGGGGCGATCGCGCGTATTGAGGCGACGGGCAGCCTGCGCCGCTGGCGCGAGACGATCGGCGATGTGGATATCCTGGCGATCAGCCCGCAGCCGCAAACGGTGATCGAGGCGTTTCAGAAGTTGCCCCAGGTCGCCGATACGGCCGGCAGCGGCGAGACGAAATCGAGCGTGATCCTGACGACGGGGTTGAGGGTGGATCTGCGCGTGGTGGAGCCGAAGCATTGGGGCGCGGCGTTGCAGTACTTTACCGGCAGTAAGGAGCATAATGTTCAAGTTCGCGAACTGGCGCAGCGCCAGGGATGGAGCCTGAACGAGTACGGTTTGACTGCCACCGGCTCAGGAGAAGCTGCGGAAGGCGAGCAGCGCTTTTTTGACGAAGAAGAGGAGCTGTACGAGTTTTTGGGCATGGCATGGACGCCGCCGGAACTGCGCGAGAATCGCGGGGAGATCCAAGCGGCGCGTGAGCGCGCCTTGCCGGAATTGATCGAGCTCGAGGACATCCGCGGGGAATTGCACGGGCACAGCACATGGAGCGACGGGAACGCGGGCATTGCCGAGATGGCAGAGGCGGCGCGGCAACGCGGTTACAGCTATTGGAACGTGGCCGACCACAGTACGGGCTTGGGCATGGTCGGCGGGCTGGACAGCGACCGTCTGCGCGAGCAAGCGGAGGAGATCTCTGCGCTGAACGAGCAATGGCGGGAGGCAGGCGAGGCGTTTCGTTTGTTGCGCGGTACGGAGGTTGAGATACTTTCCGACGGCGCATTGGGCTTGCCGGACGAGGCGCTGGCCGAGCTTGACGTGGTGGTGGCGAGCATCCACAGCGGTCTGCGCCAGGATCGCGAGACGATCACGGAGCGTTGTCTTAAGGCGGTGCGCAACCCGCATGTGGACATTTTGGGTCACGCGACGGGGCGGTTGATCGGCTCGCGCCCGCCGTCTGAGATCGACATGGAGCGCATCTTACAGGCGTGTGCGGAGACCGGCACGGTCGTGGAGATCAATGCGCACCCGAGCCGGTTGGACGTGAACGATGTGTATGCGCGGCGCGCTGTGGAGTTGGGCTGCAAGATCGCGATCAACAGCGATGCGCACGAGACGGGCGGCATGGAGATGATGGAATACGGCATTGCGGTGGCGCGGCGGGCATGGCTGCGCGCTGCAGATGTGATTAATACCTATCCGTTGGAAGAGATGCTCGCCGCATTGAAGGATCGGCGTGAGGGGGCGGCATGACGAAACGGACGCGTCGGAGCAGTGAGCGAGGCGATGAAGAGCGGTTGGCGGCTCAATCCGAGTCAGCGGCTCCGGTCGTTTCCGAAAACGCCGGCGAAGAAGGCGTAACGACGGGAGAGAGGCTGAGCGACGAAGAGGTCGAACTGCGCAGGGCGCAACGGGAAGAACGGCTATCGGCGCTCGAAGATCGAACTCGTAACGGAGGGACGGACGAAAATTCCACGAGCGGCCCACCGAAGTGGTTGGGCTGGTTCGTCGTTGTGGCGATCCTGTTCATGATGGCGGTGGCGTTGATCCTCGGGGCGCAGAGACTGCGGGAAGACAGCGTGGCGGTTGTATCGACGCCGACGCCAAGGCCTCCCATCGGCAGTATGGAGGTGGGCGCGTCAAGCGGAGAAGACGCAGCGTTGCAGGCAGAAGCGACGGAACTCGCTGCGGAGCCGCTCGATACGGAGCCGCCTGTTCCGCCTGCGATTCTGGAAGTGAGCGAGACGGAGACGCCTGCGGCATCGTCAGTTGGCATGGCTGGCGATATGCCGGCGACGGATGAACCGGATGAGTCCGAAGTTTCTGGCGAGGTGGAGACCGTTCAGCCTGAGGCGTCCGTTGTTGGTGCGGGTGAGACAGACGCGGCGCAAACGCCCGAAGTTGCTCTGTCCGAAGAGACGGAAGCAGCTGCAATGGCGCCCGAGGCGACGGCGACGCCCGTACCGACGGAACCGCCGACTGAAACCGCCGCCCCGACGGCTACGCCGGTTCCGACCGAATCTCCAACTGCCACTTCAACGTCGACGCCGCTGCCGACGAATACGCCTGCGCCTACCGCGACGAGTACGGCCACGGCTACGGCGGTTCCGACGGCAACGCCGACGGCAACGCTGACCGCAACGCCAACAGCTACGTCGACAGAACCGCCTACGCCCACGGCATCCCCGACTGCAACGGCAACGCGGACGGCGACGCCTCGACCATCGGTGACGACCACAGCGCCTACAGGCCGGTTTGGCGTATCGCCGGCTCCCGGCGCGACGGAGGGGCCGGGGCTTGAGACAGCCGCGGTGGGCGACGTGATCGCAGCGGGCACGGCTGCGCTGGCTTTGCACATGGAGGCCGGGGCGGATTCGCCGGTGATGGAGGTGTATGCTTTAGGGGCGCTTTTCGTGGTGCTGGAGCCGGCGAGTGAAGCCCCCGCATACCCGGTGCTGGTCCAAGGTCGGAAATGGGTGCGCGTGCGCGCCGGCGACGGTTTGGTCGGATGGGTTCCATTAGATGCGGCGGTTTTACCGTAGTTGCGTTTTGCGTTGCGTCTAGCGTAAACAACGGGATAGAGGCTGGAAATGGCAGAGACAAAGCCGACTGCGGATGATTCCGAGGCGCGAACGATCGAAAACGTGGCCGTACAGATCGAGCAGTTGCGCGAGACGATTCGCGAGCACCAGTATCGCTATTATATCCTCGACGCGCCGACAGTCTCGGACCAGGAGTTTGACGCACTTTTCCGGAAACTGCTTGAGCTAGAAGCGGAGCACCCCGAACTGCGCACGGCGGACAGCCCGACTTTGCGCGTGGGCGGCGACGTTTTTGACCGTTTTGAGCGCACGCGGCATCCGGCGCCGATGCTGAGCTTGCAGAATGCGTTCAGCATGGAGGACCTCTATGCCTGGCGCGAGCGCGTGAAGCGTTTTCTGCCGGAAGAGCGCCGCGCCGAGCTTTCCTATGTAGTGGAGCCGAAGTTCGATGGGCTTACCGTCGTGCTCCACTATGAACAGGGGCAGTTTGTCCTGGGGGCGACGCGGGGGGACGGTGAATATGGCGAGAACATCACGCCCAATTTGCGCACGGTTCGGCGGCTGCCGCTGCGCATCCCTGTAATGCCGGACGGAAAGCTTACTGCGCCGGATCGCCTTGTTCTGCGCGGCGAGGCGTATGTCGACAAGGCGGACTTCGAGGCGTACAACCGGCGGCAAGAAGCGGAAGAAGGACGCACCTTTGCCAACCCGCGGAATTTTGCGGCGGGCAGCCTGCGCCAGCTTGACAGCAGTATTTCGGCCGGGCGACCGGTCAAGCTGTGGGTGTACCAGGCGTTAATCGTGGAAGGCCCTGGGCCGTTTCCCACGACGCACAGCGGCAATCTAGAGTATTTGCAGGAGCTGGGGTTGCCGGTGTGCGAGGATTACCGTTGTTTCGACGATGAGGAATTCGACGCGCTGGCTGACTATGTGGCGGATTTTGGCGAACGCCGGCACGAACTGCCGTTTGAGGTAGACGGCGTCGTGCTCAAGGTTGATTCGCTGGAGTTGCAGGGGATGCTCGGCTTTACGGGTAAGGACCCGCGCTGGGCGTTGGCCTATAAGTTTGCGGGCGAAGAGGCTGTGACGAAGCTGATCGATATCGTCGTCAACGTAGGCCGCACGGGGGCGATTACACCCAACGCCGTGCTGGAGCCCGTCCGGATCGGCGGCGTGACGGTGAAGAGCGCGACGCTGCACAACGAGGACTATATTCGCGATCTGGATATTCGCATTAACGATACGGTGCTGGTCAAGCGCGCCGGAGACGTCATCCCCAAGGTGCTGCGCCCGCTGGTCGAAATGCGAAGCGGCGAGGAGCGGGCGTGGGAGATGCCCGAAGTCTGTCCGGCGTGCGGTGAGCCGTTGGTGCGCCCTGAGGGCGAGGCGGCGACCTATTGCGTCAACAACGCCTGCCCGGCGCAGCTCGTGCGCGAGGTGGAGCATTTCGTTTCGCGCGGGGCCATGGATGTGGAGGGCTTCGGCATTAAGCAGGCGGAGCTGTTTGTGGAAAAGGGCTTCATCAAAGACCTGGCGGATATTTACTATTTGCCCTGGGAGTCGATTCAGGCAATGGAAGGCTATGGCGAGAAGAAGGTAGCCAACCTGATGAGCGCGGTGGAGGAGAGCAAGAGCCGCCCTGTGGATCGACTGCTGACCGGCTTGGGCATTCGCTTTGTGGGCGACGTTGTGGCCGAGACGTTGATGGAGCAATACGCCAGTCTGGATGAACTGATGGCCGCATCGGTCGACGAGCTAAGCCGCATCGACGGGATCGGCCCGAAGATCGCGCAGAGCGTAGCCGACTTTTTTGCGTTGGAGCCGAACCGGGCGCTTGTCGAGAAGTTCAAGGCGGCGGGCGTACAGACGGTGAGTGAACGAAGCGATCGCGCAGAGGAGAAAGGGCCGCAGCCGTTCGAAGATACGACCTTCGTGTTGACGGGGGCGTTGCCGAACATGACGCGCGAGGAAGCGACGGCCTACATCGAAGCCCGCGGCGGTAAGGTGACGGGCAGCGTCAGCGGCAAGACCGGTTACGTGGTGGCGGGCGAAAACCCCGGCAGCAAATTGGAGAAGGCGCAGCAGCTAGGCATTACGGTATTGAGTGAGGCGGAATTGTTAGCCCTCGGTGAACAAGACTGAAGAACAACAGGGGCTTTACAGGCCCAGGATGGCATAGATAGATGGCGCATTCTGATCGGACAAGTTTGGCGGCGCCTGCGCCGTTGGGAGAAACGTTAAGCGCGCTGCAAGAGAGACAGCATAGCTTGACTGTCTATTTGGAGCAATTATTGCAGCGTATCGAGCGCGTGGATGCGCAGGTGCATGCGTATTTGCCGGAATCCGGCCGGCGAGAGCGGCTGATGGCGGAAGGGGCGGCGCTGCGCGACCGCTATCCCAATCCGAACCGGCGTCCTCCGCTCTACGGCGCGACGGTAGGCGTGAAGGATATCATCCATGTCGACGGCTTTGTGACGCAAGCGGGTACAGAACTTCCCCCGGAGCTGTTTGCGGGGGGCGAGGCGGTGGTCGTGCAGCAGTTGCGCGCGGCAGGCGCGTTGATTACGGGTAAGACCGTGACGACGGAATTCGCCTTCTTCGAGCCTGGGCCGACGGCGAATCCGCACCATCTGGCGCATACGCCCGGCGGGTCGAGCAGCGGGTCGGCGGCGGCGGTGGCCGCCGGATTGTGTACGCTGGCACTGGGTACGCAGACGATCGGGTCGGTGATCCGGCCCGCGGCCTTCTGCGGGATTGTCGGCTTCAAGCCTAGCTACAACCGGATCGCCACCCAAGGCATTGTCTACTTCTCGCGTACCGTGGACCATGTCGGGCTGTTTACGCAGGACGTGGCGGGCATGCGCGCGGCAGCCGGGGCGCTGTGTGCGAAGTGGCGACGGGTGGACGCGGCAAGCCGGCTGCCGGTTCTGGGCGTGCCGGATGGTCCGTATCTTGCCCAGACAGAGGATGAGGCGCTGGCCGTGTTCGAGGAAGAGTTGCTGATGCTGCAGGTGGCGGGCTGTACAGTGCGTCGCGTGGAGGAGTTCGCCGACATTGCCGAACTAAACCAGTTGCATCGGCGGCTGGCGTTTGCCGAGTTTGCGCAGGAACATGCGGCGTGGTTCGAGCAATATGAGTCGCTCTACCGGCCGCGCACGGTCGAGGCTATCCGCCTGGGACAGACCGTGAGTGCCGAAGAACTTGAGCGGTCCAAGGCGCATTGCATAGAACTGCGTGAGAAGCTGACGGCAAAGATGGACCGCCTGGGCATCGACCTGTGGGTTAGTCCGGCGGCGACGGGGCCGGCGCCGGCAGGATTGGATTCGACCGGCGACCCGAACATGAATTTGCCGTGGACGCACGCAGGGCTGCCTGCTGTGACGATCCCTGCCGGAACCGCGGCGAATGGGCTGCCGTTGGGCATGCAGTTCATCGCACGTTTTGACGCCGACGAGGAACTGCTGGCGTGGGCGGAGCGGGTGTCGGAGTTGATTGCCGAGCCGCTTGCGGATTAGGACATTCGGTGTTTGAGGGAGCAAGTTTATGGTCGAATCCGCCTATCGGATGATACCGGTGGTACAGGCGCAGGAGATCGTGCTGGCGCAGGTTGAGGCGCTGACGCCGGTGCGCGTGCCGTTGGCCGGTGCGCTGGGCCTTGTCTTGGCTGAAGCGGTGACGGCGCGCGAGCCCCTGCCTTCCTTCGCGGCTTCCGTCAAGGACGGGTACGCGGTGGTTGCGGCGGATGGCCCTGGCATCTATCCGGTAATGGGCGAGGCGACCGCAGGTAAAATGGCGGCATTTCGTGTGACGCCGGGGTCGGTTGCGTACGTGACGACGGGAGCGCCGCTTCCTCCAGGCGCGGACGCGGTGGTGATGGTGGAGGAGACGCGCGAGGTTCGCGGAGAGGACGGCCGGCGGCTGGTCGAAATCGCGCGGGGCGTGCAGCCGGGGCATGAGGTGCGCGCTGTGGGCGTGGATGTGGCGGCGGGGCAGGAAGTGCTGGCCGTGGGCGAGCAACTTGGGCCGGTGGAGATAGGGCTGTTGGCGACGGTGGGCGCGGCGCAGGTCATGGTCCATCCGCGGCCGCGCGTGGCGGTTCTGTCGACCGGCGATGAATTAGCCGATCCGGCCGCGGACGGCGCCGCATTGGACGAGGGCCAGATCCGTGACAGCAACCGGCCTATGCTTTTGGCTGCTGCGAGGCTCGCCGGGGCGGAGGTCGTCGATCTGGGCATTGCTGCCGATAATCGGGAGGATATTGCGGCGCGCATCGAGCGCGGGTTGGCGGAGGCGGATGTGCTGCTCACCTCCGGCGGCGTATCGATGGGCGAGTTGGACCTGATCAAGCCGCTTCTGGAACAGACCGGGACCGTTCATTTTGGCCGGCTGCGCATGAAGCCCGGCAAACCTTGCACCTTTGCTACGGTGGAGCGGGCGGGCAAGCGACGGCTGGTTTTCGGGCTGCCAGGCAACCCGGTTAGCAGCATGGTCACGTTCTATCTGATGGCGGTTCCGGCGTTGCGCAAGTTGGCGGGCTGGCCGGAGCCGCGTTTGCGCAGAGTGCAAGCGCAGTTGAGGGAATCGCTGCCGTTGGACCCGGAGCGACCGGAGTATCACAGAGCGACGCTGCGCTGGGAGCAGACATTGAACGACGGGCGCGGCGGATTCGCCGCAACGAGCACAGGGAGCCAGGCCAGCAGCCGGCTGCTCAGCCTGCGCACGGCCAATGCGCTGTTGGAGCTGCCGGCGGGCGAGGGCCGTTTGGAGGCGGGCGCAGTGGCGGATGCGCTGCTGATCGGCGAGCTTTGAAGCGGGTACGGTCGAGGGGAGCATAACGGATGACGCAGCGGCTGACGCATTTGGATGAACAGGGCCGGGCGACGATGGTCGACGTGGGCGATAAGCAGGCGACCACGCGCACAGCGATCGCACAGGGCAGCGTCACGATGGCGGCGACGACGTTGGCTGCGATCCGCGATGGGCAAGCGCCGAAGGGCGATGTGTTGGCGGCGGCGCGCATCGCGGGCATCATGGCGGCCAAGCGCACGCCCGAACTGATCCCGCTATGCCATACGCTGTTGCTGAGCAAGGCGGCGGTCGATTTCGAGATCGACGAGGAGCGGAGCCGGGTTGTCATCACGGCTCTGGTGCGCTGCCAAGGGAAGACGGGCGTGGAGATGGAGGCGCTGACCGCGGTGAGCGTCGCTGCGCTGACGATCTATGATATGGCAAAGGCGTTGGATAAGACGATGGTCATCGGCGATATCCGGCTATTGGAGAAGCGAGGGGGCAAGTCGGGCGATTGGCTGCGCGAGGACGCGGACGACGCGACCGGCTGAGGAGCATGATGCAGATTACGGTGAAGTTGTTCGCTACATTGCGACAAGAAGCGGGCTGGGGACAGCGAGAGTTGACGCTGCCGGACGGCGCGACGCTCGACGATCTGTTGGCGGCGCTGGCTGCCAGCGAGAACGGTTTGAATGTTGAGGAGCGGTCGGTGTATGCGGCGGTCAACCGCGAGTATGCGCAGCGGGGCCAGACGCTTCATGACGGCGATGTGGTGGCGCTCTTTCCGCCGGTCTCGGGCGGGTGAGCGCAGATTGTGACTGAGACAGGGGATCGTGGCAGTGACCAAGCTATTTGAATTGACGGAACGCAAGCTGTCGATTGACGATGTGGCGGCACGCGTGAGCCGCGTGGACTGCGGCGCGATCGTGACTTTCGCCGGCACAGTGCGCGGGGAGACGCAGACGGAGTCCGGCAGTCGCGGCACGGACTTCCTGGAGTATGAGGCGTACGGAGAGATGGCGGAGGCGATGCTGGCGCGCATCGGTGCGGAGATGCAGGAGAAGTGGCCGAAGGTGATGGCCGTGAGCATCGTGCATCGCGTGGGGCGCTGCGAGGTGGGTGAGCCCAGCGTGGTGATCGCCGTGGCGACAGCGCACCGGCACGACGGCTGTTTCGAGGCGTGCCAATATGCCATCGAGCGGCTCAAGGCCATCGTGCCGATCTGGAAGCAGGAGAACTGGTCCGATGGGCAGGTGTGGGTGGAGGGTCCGCGCCAGCCGGAACTGGATTTGCGTGCGCCGGGGGAATAGGGGTGAAGTGCGCTGCGGGGCAATGAGGTTTCCCCG
>CAZYSJ010000022.1:0-43111 GCA_964649875.1 uncultured Caldilineaceae bacterium | reverse complement strand
GTGTGAGTGGCTGACGACCTTGAGTTTCTATGTAGGTTTTTGTTTTATACTATCCGTCTTACCGACGGAGGCCGGCAGACAGGATAAGCTGGGTGGCATCGCGGGGTGATCTTCAAGCCTCGTCCCTTTGCACGGTCGATCGTGCGCTTGGGACGAGGCTTTTTGTTTTACCCGTGACCGAGGCGCATAGTGAGCGATGAGTTGACTAACCAGTCCGGCTGTTTGCGGCATTACCGATAGGAGGTTGCAGATGAAAGCGATCTACAAGCCATCCCTCGACGAGGCGAAGGAGTTGTCCCGTTCGGGCAGCCTCATCGCCGTTCACAGGGAACTGCCCGCCGACCTGGAGACGCCGGTCTCGGTCTATCTCAAACTACGCGCCGGTCAAGAGGGACCAAGCTTCCTGCTTGAGTCGGTCGAAAAGGGCGAACAATTGGGCCGCTACAGCTTCATCGGCGTCCACGCGCCCATGACCGCGGCCGCCTACGGCGATCGCACTGTCATCGGCGCTTCAGGCGGGGCTGTCCTCGAAGAACGTCGCGGCGACCCTCTCGCCGTCGTGCGCGAATTGATGGCGGACCGTTCATCGGTGCCGCTGCCCGGCCTGCCGCGGCTCACAGGCGGGGCGGTGGGCTATTTCGGCTACGACCTCGTGCGCTTCATGGAACGTCTGCCCGACACAGCCGAACGGCAGCTTGACGTGCCCGATATGGTCCTGCTTTTCAGCGACAACCTCGTCGTCTTCGACCATGTGCGCCACAAGCTCACTATCATCGCCAACATGCGCGTCGAAGCCGACCTGCGCGCCGCCTACGCCGACGCCATCGCTCGCATCGACAAAATCGTCTCCGACCTACATAAGCCGCTGCAGCCGCCGGAGATCGGCGAGCGACGCGGCGGCAACGGCTGGGAGAGCAACCTCACCCAAGAGCAGTTCGAGGCCAACGTGCGCACCGCCAAGGAGTACATCGCCGCCGGCGACATCTTCCAGGTCGTGCTCAGCCAGCGTCTGCGCCGCGACACCGAAGCCGACCCCCTCACCATCTACCGCGCGCTGCGCATGCTCAACCCGTCGCCCTATATGTACTTCCTCGACTTCGCAGGCGTCGCCGGCGTTGAAGGCGAACCGATCCGCATCATCGGTTCCAGTCCCGAAATGCACGTCCGCCTCGAAGACGGCATCGCCTATCTCCACCCTATTGCCGGGACGCGTTGGCGCGGCAAAACCCCCGAAGAGGATCGGCAACTTGCCGATGATTTGCTGGCCGACCCAAAAGAACGCGCCGAACATGTGATGCTCGTCGACCTGGGCCGCAACGACCTAGGCCGCGTTTGCAAGTACGGCTCGGTCAGTACGCCCACCATGATGGCTGTCGAACGCTACAGCCACGTCATGCACATCGTCAGCGACGTACGCGGCGAGGTGCGCTCGGACCAGGATGCATTCAGCCTGTTGCGCGCCACCTTCCCGGCAGGCACGGTCAGCGGCGCGCCTAAGGTGCGCGCCATGGAGATCATCGAAGAACTGGAAGGCAGCCGCCGCGGACCGTATGCCGGCGCGGTCGGCTATTTCGACTACCACGGCGCAATGGACACCTGCATCACTATCCGCACCATCGTCATGCAGGGCAAAACTTGCTACCTTCAGGCCGGCGGCGGCATCGTTGCCGACAGCGACCCCACTTATGAGTATAATGAATCACTCAACAAAGCCCGCGCCCTGGCCGTAGCCGTCGAACAGGCCGAGGCAGGTCTCTAAACACGCAATCAATGAATTGCCCTGACTCGTTCATTCATCACGCTAGAAATTCGGAGTCTGCATCATGTCGCAAAACGAACCGCGCAAACGCATCCTGACCGGTGATCGTCCTACCGGCAAGCTCCATCTCGGCCATTTTGTCGGCAGCCACCGCCATCGCCTCGCGCTGCAGGACAAGTACGAGTGCTTCTTCCTGGTGGCTGACCTGCACATGCTCACCACCAAGCCGGACAAAGAGGACATCCTCGCCATCACGGACAACGCGCGCACCATCGTCATGGATCACCTTGCCATCGGCATTGACCCCAACAAGGTCACCTTCTGCTTGCAGTCCGCTATCCATGAGACCTATGAATTGCAGCTTCTCATCAGCGGACTGATCACAGTCGAACGGCTGCAGCAGTTGCCCACCATCAAGGACATGGCCGCGGCTGCGCACATGGATCAGATCCCGTACAATCTGCTCGGCTACCCGGTCCTGCAAGCCGCCGACATCCTTCTGCCGCGCGCCCATCTCGTCCCGGTCGGCAAGGACAACGAAAGTCACGTCGAACTGACCCGGCAGATCGCACGCCGTTTCAACAATGCCTACGGCGAGGTCTTCCCCCTGCCCGAACCGTACGTCGTCGGCGGCACGCTGGTCGGCACGGACGGCCAGGCCAAGATGAGCAAGAGCCTGGACAACGCCATCTTCCTCAGCGACGATGCGACCGCCGTACGCCGTCGCGTGATGAGCATGTACACGGACCCCAACCGCATCACCGCAGACGTGCCCGGCGAGGTTGACGGCAATCCGGTCTTCATCTATCACGATATGTTCAACCCCAACACCGCCGAGGTCGAAGACCTCAAGGCCCGTTATCGCGCCGGCAGGGTGGGCGATGTCGAGGTGAAGGAGAAGCTGGCCAAGGCGCTCAACGACTTCCTCGACCCGATGCGCGAACGGCGCGCCTACTATGAGGCGCAGACCGGCTTCGTCGACGAACTGATCTTCGAGGGCACGATGCGCGCCCGCGAAGAAGCCCGCATGACGCTCCTCGAGGCCAAGAAAGCAATGGGACTGACCGGTGTCTGGAACAAGATTTCTCGTTCCGCCGAGCGCCGCCGCAAGAAGGAAACGTCCGCCTAGAGCGCCATGCGTCACACGTCACGAGTCATCCGTTATTCGCGACTCATGACCCGCGACTCATGACCCGTGACTCATGACAAGTTGAATCGCCCTGCAAGGAGACACGCCATGATCGCCGTGATTGACAATTACGACAGCTTCACCTATAACCTGGTCCAGTTCCTGGGCGAGTTGGTCGTGCGCGAGCGCGTGCCCGGCGCATACACAGACCAGAACATCTGCGTATGGCGCAACGACGAGATCGACGTTGAAGACCTGGCCGAAAGCAACCCGACGCACATCATCATCAGCCCCGGACCGGGGACGCCGCAAGAGGACAGCGGCATCAGCAACGACGTGATCCGCTTGTTGGGCCCGCGCATCCCCTTGCTCGGCGTCTGCCTCGGTCAGCAGTGCATCGGTCACGTCTTCGGCGGCGAGGTGGTGCGTGCGCCGCGCCTCATGCACGGCAAGACCAGCCCCATTCACCATAAAGCGCGCGGGGTCTTCAAAAACATCCCCAGCCCGTTCACAGCCACGCGCTACCACAGCCTAATCGTAGCCGAGCCGCTGCCGGACGAGCTGGAAGCGACCGCCTTCACCGCCGAAGGCGAACTGATGGGCCTGCAACACCGGACGCTGCCGATCTACGGCGTGCAGTTTCATCCCGAGAGCATCCTCACCGAGCACGGCAAGTCCATTCTCGCCAATTTCCTGCGCATCGAGCGCAACTCGTGACGTGTGACGCATGACGAACAAAGTCATCGCAGTCCCGCTTGCAGCATTAACGCCAGGAGGCAGCCACCCATGAGCCAACCCGCCATTCAAGAGGCCATCCACCTGCTCTTTTCCGGTCAAGACCTTACTGCGGCTCAGGCCGACGCAGCCATGTCGGAGATCATGCTGGGCGAGGCGAGCCCCGCTCAGATCGGCGCCTTCCTGGCTGCTCTGCGCATCAAGGGCGAGACGGTCGAAGAAATTACCGGCTGCGCCGCGGCCATGCGTCGCAGCGCCGTGCCCGTCAAGCCCAATGTCGGCAACACCCCGCTCATCGACGTCGTAGGCACGGGCGGAGACGGCACGCAAAAGTTCAACATCAGCACGATCACGGCTTTCGTGCTGGCCGGCGCAGGCATGCGCGTGGCCAAACATGGCAACCGTTCCAACCGCCGCGCCGGCAGCGCCGACGTGCTCGAGGCGCTCGGCGCCGCCCTGCCCCTGACGCCCGACCAAGCCGTCGAGTGCATCGAAGAGATCGGCATCGCCTTCCTCTTCGCGCCCGCCTACCATCCGGCCATGCGCTATGCCATCGGCCCGCGCCGAGAACTCGCCGCCCGCACCATCTTCAACATCCTGGGGCCCCTCACCAACCCGGCGCCGACCACGCACCAATTGATCGGCGTCTACTCCGAGGAATTGACCGAGCTCATGGCGCATACGCTCAAGAATATGGGCAGCAAGGCCGCCTACGTCGTCTACGGCCACTACGAGACCGGCGCCGGTCTGGACGAGTTGACCACCACCGGCACGAGCCGCATCGCCCGCCTGCACAACGGCGAAGTGACCACGTTCAACTTCGACCCCGCCGAACTTGGCTTCGAACGCGCCACGCTAGCGGACCTGCAAGGAGGCGACGCCCAAACGAACGCTTCCATCGCCCGCACCCTTCTCTCCGGCGAGCTTGCAGGACCGAAGCGCGACGTGGTGCTATTGAACGCCGCCGCAGCCCTCAGCCTAGACAGCGGCGACTTCCAGACCGGCTTGCAGACGGCGCGTGAAAGCATCGACTCCGGCGCCGCGCGGCAATGCCTCGACCGCTACATTGCCAAAACGCGCAGCTACACGCCCGATGCTTGATGCGTAGCGCATGAATCGTGACGTCTGACGCCTGACGCCCAACACGCGGAGAACCTCGTGAAACCTTCCCAACTCGACATCGCTAAACACAAGGGACAAGTCCTAGACCTGATCATGTCCCATAAGCGGCAAGAAGTCCCCAAGCAAATGGCGGCCATGTCCCTGGAGCAAGTGCGCGCTTTCGCCCAGTTATCGCCGCCTACGCTGGACTTCGCCGCCGCGCTTACCGCCGCGCCTGGCGCCGGCCTGATCGCGGAGATCAAGCGCGCCAGCCCCTCCAAGGGCCTCATCGCCAGAGATTGGGACCCGCCGCTGATCGCCTCTACCTACGCCCAGGCGGGCGCCGTCGCCATCTCCTGCCTGACCGACAGCCGCTTCTTCCAGGGCGAGCTTGCCTATCTGGCCGCGGCCAAAGAACGCCTACGCGACGAAGGCCACACCGTTCCGATTCTGCGCAAGGACTTCATCTACCACGAGTACCAGGTGTACGAAGCGCGCATGGCAGGGGCGGATGCGCTGCTGCTCATCATGGCCGTCCTCAGCGACAACGAAGTCAGGCGGTTGCTGTCTCTGACCCGCAGCCTGGGCATGGAAGCCCTAGTCGAAGTGCACGACGCCGCCGAGCTTGAACGCGCCCTAGCGGTTGACGCTCGCGTCATCGGTGTTAACAACCGCAACCTGCGCACCTTTCAAGTCGACCTGGAAACCGCAGCCCGCCTGCGCCGGCAGATTCCCGACGGTAAAGTCGTCGTCGCCGAAAGCGGCATCCAAACCGCCGCCGACGTGGCGCGCTTGGCCGAAATGGGCTGCGACGCTATCCTTGTCGGCGAGACCTTCTGCAAACTGCGCCAACACGAACGCGCTGCCAAGGTCAAGGAGTTCGTCGCCGCGGGCAAGCCGAAGAACCGCTCTGCGCCAATATCCTGACGCCCTTGCGCCCCCCTTCCGGCTCACGCATAACTTGCATGGATTCGTCGATGTATACGCACATTAAGATCTGTGGCATTACCAATCTGGAAGACGCGCTCTTCGCCGCCCGCGCCGGCGCGGATATGCTCGGCTTCATCCTCTACGAACGCTCCCCGCGCTATGTCTCGCCCTCAAGCGTCCGGGGGATTGTACGCGGCTTGCGCGCCCGTTGGGCAGATGAGCCCGCGTCACAAACACCAATGCCCAAACTGACGGGCGTCTTTGTCAACGAGCCGGCTGATTCCGTGGAGCGCATCATGCAATACGCCGGCCTCGACTACGCGCAACTTCATGGAAACGAAACGCCTGATGCGCTGCACACGCTGGCAGGCTGCAGCTACAAGGCGGTGCGTCCGCAGCCCCAGGCGGACGACTGGGAGCAATGGCTGCAATTCGCAGCGCTTGGCCTGCAGCCCGGCCCCTCGCTGCTCGTCGACGCCTTCTCCGCCGCCGCTTATGGCGGAACTGGCCATCTGGCCGACTGGTCGTTGGCTGCGGCAATGGCCCGGCGAATTCCGGGTATGCTCCTCGCGGGCGGGCTGACGCCCGACAACGTCACGTCTGCGCTCGAAGCCGTCCGTCCCTGGGGCGTCGACGTTAGTTCCGGCGTGGAGGCGAGTCCCGGCGTGAAGGACCACGCCGCAGTCGCCGCCTTTATTGCCAACGTCCGCTGTTTTGGGGACGACGCAAAACCTTCCTCGAACGGTTGATCCTATGGGTGCGCCTCGCACTTGGCCGCCTTTTCAGGCAACCAACCGACTCTCCTGGAATCCGCCCGTTGTTTCGCCATCTGGCCGGTTGTCGGGTATACTCCTACTCGCGCCGCTTACGGCGTCATCGACAACGGTTGGAGCGAAAGAACCCTGATGGAAATCCTTGGCGGGCCGCTCTTTGCGGTCGCCGGCGCCGGCGAATCGCATGGGCCGGCCATCACCACAATCGTATTCGGCTGTCCGCCCGGCCTGGAGCTGTCACGCGGCCTGTTCCAGTCGTACCTGGATCGCAGGCGGCCCGGCAGCAACCGGCATGGCACCCCGCGCCGCGAGGGCGATAAGGTCGTGATCCTCTCCGGACTGTACCGCCCGGATCACGATCTCCTTCTCGGCGACGTGCAAGTGTCGACGCATGTAGACGGCGAGATCGCCCAGGCCGCCGGTTATGAAACCGGCTTCACCACCGGCGAACCTATCGCCGCACTGGTTCTCTCCACAGCCACCCGCTCAGCGGACTACGCGCAGTTCGCCGGCCCGCAAGGCGAGGTGCGCCCCGGCCATACGGACTTGGTCAAGCACTACAAATCACAGGGGTTCGTAGACGTGCGCGGCGGAGGCCGTTCCAGCTACCGCTCTACCATCTCCGACGTGATCGGCGGGTCCGTGGCGCGCACATTCCTGGCCAAGCAATTCGGCACAGTCATCCTCTCCTCCATCTGCCAGGTTGGCCCGCTGCGCGCCAAGCGCACGCTTGCCTCTGTCGCAGCAGAGTGGGCGCACGCCTACGCGGACAAACCGGTTCCCCCCGCCCAGACTGACGCGGCGATCCATGAACTTGAGTCCGCCGAGATCTACTCGCTCGACGCTGAGTTCGCACGCGAGGCCGCCCAGTTGATCAAACAGACGCGCATAGAGGGCGATTCCCTGGGCGCAGCCGTCGAAGTGGTCGCCGTCAACGTACCCGCGCTCGTAGGCGAGCCGCTCTACCAAAGCCTGAAGGTGCGTCTCATGGGCGCACTGGGCGGGCTGAATGCCGTCCAGTCCTGCGAGATCGGCGACGGCTACGCCGTGATTGCCCGCCGCGGCAGCGAGAACAACGACCCGATCCGCGCCTCCGGCTACCAGAGCAACAGCCACGGCGGGCTGATCGGCGGCATCACCACCGGCATGCCCCTCGTCTGTCGCGTCGGCTTCAAGCCGACCTCGACGATCGTCAAGCCGCAGCAATCCGTGCGTAAGAACCTGGAAGAGATCGATTTCCTGCTCCAGAAAGGCCGCCACGACCCGTGCGTCGGCGTGCGCGCCGGCGTCACGTTGGAATCGCGGCTCGCCATCGAGTTGATGAACGCCGTGCTCATGCACCAGGCCGCACACATCGACGCAGCGCACTTCACCCTATTCGGACGGTCGCACCATGCCGGATGAAAACGCAGCCGTTTGGCTCATCCTGATGAAGGGATTCCCTGCTACCGGCAAGAGCGAACTCGCCCATGCCCTAGCGCGTCGCCTGCGCTGGCCTCTCGTCGATAAAGACGACATCAAGGATGTGATTCTGCCCTATCCTGACAGCAATAAGCTATCCTACGAAGTCATGTGGAACGTGACGGGCAGGCAGCTTCAACTAGGCGTCAGCGTCATCGTCGACTCGCCCCTCACCTATCCGCAAGCGTTTGCGACGGCGACCGCCTTGGCTGAGCGATACGGCGCGCAGTTGCTCGTGGTCGAAACGCAACTGGAAGAGCGTCTCTGGCGGCAACGCCTGGCAGAGCGCGACGCCAACGCCTCTACGCACAAGATCGCCAGTTGGCAGGACATGCAGAAAATGCTCGCCGCCTATGACGGCTGCTGGCGCTACCCGATCCCCGCGACCATTCACATGCCCGTCGACGCCTCGCTGCCCGTTACGGAACTGGCGGAGCGCGTCCTCGCCCGCCTGACGCATCGGCAACCAGATCACTTGATGAATACCCTATGACCAGTTTTCCTGCAGACCGCAATATCATCATCACCGGCTTTATGGGCACGGGCAAGACGACCATCGGTCGCCTGCTGGCGGAACGGCTTGACCGTCTCTTTGTCGACATGGACGAAGCGATTGAGGCGCATTTCGGCAAGCCGATCAGTCAGGTCTTTGCAGACGAGGGCGAACCGGCCTTTCGCGTTGTCGAAGCCCAGCTATGCCAGCGTATGGCGGCCGAAAAGGGCATCGTCGTCAGCACGGGAGGCGGCGCGCTGGTCAATCCCGCCAGCCGCCAGGCGCTGGCCGAAAGCGGCGTGCTGCTCTGCCTCACCGCTTCCGTAGACGAAATCCTAGCCCGCCTGGAGAGCATGACCGACCGGCCGCTCCTGCCTGGAGACGCAGAGGAGAAGCGCGCCCGCATCCGCGCCCTGCTTCACGCTCGTCGCCAAGCCTATGCCGCCATCCCGCACCAAATCGACACAACTGCGCGAACGCCGGCCCAGATCGTAGAGCGCATCCTCTATTGTCTCGACGCGGAGATGGAAGCGCCGGGCATGACGCTCCTGCCCGTCTCCAGCCCGACCGGCAGCTACGACATCTGTATTGGCGGCGGCCTGCTCGGCCAAATCGGCAGCCTGTTGCGCAACCGCGGTCTGCGCCCCGGCCCCGTCGCCGTGGTCACACACGAGGCGATAGCCGAAAGCCACTATGCCGCAGTCGAGGCGAGCCTCACCGAAGCGGACTACGAACCCGCCCTCTGCCCGATCCCCGACGGCGAGCAGCACAAACGCCTCGACGCGATCAGTACGCTCTACGACCGATTTCTCGCCGCAGGATTGGACCGGCGCAGCGCGGTGATCGCTCTCGGCGGCGGCGTCGCCGGCGACATGGCGGGCTTTGCCGCCGCCACCTATCTGCGCGGTGTGCCCTTCGTCCAGGCGCCGACCTCCCTCTTGGCGATGGTCGACGCCTCGGTCGGCGGCAAAACCGGCGTCGACCTGCCCCAGGGGAAGAACCTCGTCGGCGCCTTCAAGCAGCCGCACCTCGTCGTCATCGACCCGGACACGCTCGCCACCCTGCCCGCGGCAGAGTTTCGCTCCGGCTTGGCGGAAGTCATCAAGCACGGCATCATCGGCGCGCCCGACCTCTTCGCAGAGTTGGAGCAACATGGCCCGACCAGCATGGCGCACCTCATCGCCAACGCCGTGCGCGTCAAGATCGCCGTCGTCGAGGAAGACCCGTTTGAGCAGGGCCGCCGCGCCGTCCTCAACCTGGGCCACACTTTCGGCCACGCCATCGAGCAGGTCAGCGGCTACTCGATCCGCCACGGCGAAGGCGTCGCCCTGGGCATGATCGCCGCCGCCAGGCTCTCGCTGCTCCTCAAACGGTGTGAGCCTGCACTCGTCGAGCGCATCGCCGCGGTAATTGAGCGACATGACCTGCCCGTTCATGTCGCAGGCTACTCAGTCGATCAGATTATGGCCGCCATGGCGACCGACAAAAAGCGCAGCGCCAAAACCCTGCGCTTCGTCATCCCACAGGCAATCGGCGACGTCGTCGTCATCGACGACCCCGGCAGCGAAACCGTGCGCCAGGCGGTCCAGTCCATCCTCAACGAGTGAGGCATTTTCAGATGGCATCCATCGCAATTATCCACGGCCCCAACCTCAACCTGCTCGGCACGCGCGAGCCGGGCGTCTACGGGGCCGTCACCCTCGCCGAAATCAACCGGCGGATCGAAGCCGCCGCCGGCGATCATGCCCTACGCTTCTTCCAGAGCAATCACGAAGGCGAACTGATCGACTTCATCCACGAAGCCGCATCCTGGGCCGACGGCATCGTGCTCAACCCGGCGGCCTTCACGCACTACTCCATCGCCCTGCGCGACGCCATCGCCGCGGTCAAGCTGCCTGTTGTCGAGGTCCACCTCAGCAATGTTCATGCACGCGAAGACTTCCGCCATCACTCCGTGACAGCTCCCGTCTGCCTGGGGCAGATCAGCGGCTTCGGCTGGCGCAGCTACATCCTGGGCCTTCACGCTCTGCTCGGCTACCTGGAAGATCGACCATGACCAAGCGCTTCCCCTCGCCGTCCCGCCGACCCGCGCAGCGGACGACACGTCTGCGCATCCTTTTAGCGATACTCGTCACCCTCGGCATGCTTGGCGCTTGCCGCAGCCGCGACCGTGAAGAGCAGCCCGCCACGCCGCAAGCGTCCGCAGCAACAGCGGAACTCGCCGCAGCGCCGCAAACGGATCCGGCAGCCGTACCCGCCGAGCCGCTCAACGCCCCGACCCCAGCCCCTACGGCTACGACGGCCCCGCAGCGCGGCATCATAACGCTGTGGCATTCGTGGTCTCAAGCCGACGGCGACGCGCTCGCCCTCATCCTGGAGGACTTCAACCGTCTGTATCCCGAAGTCCAAGTCGAAACGCTTTTCGTCGCCTACAATGACCTCCTACAAAGTTATGCACAGGCTGTCGCCGAAGGCAGCGGGCCGGACCTCGTCCTCGCGCCCAACTGGTGGCTGTCAGACCTGACCATGCTCGGCGCTGTCCAGCGGCTGGATGACCGAGTCTCGGCACAACACCTCGATACGCTCTGGCCGGCAGCCGTTGACAATCTGCGCATGGAGGGAGCCCTCTACGGCCTGCCCGTTCACTACGAGGTCGTAGCCCTTTACTACAATCGCAGCCTCCTGCCCGCCGACGCCCTGCCGGCGACGCTGGACGAACTGCTCGCCTACGCTCAACAGCAGCCGGCCAACGGCATCGGCGTCTACGCCAACCCGTTCCATCTAGCCTGGGGCTTCCCCGCTTTCGGCGGCGCCATCTTTGACGGCGGAGGCCGCGCCATCCTCGATCAGACGGACGGCGCAGCGCGCTTCCTGGCATGGCTCGCCGCCGTCAACGCGCTCAACGGCAGTTATGTCGACACCGATTACGGCATGCTCCTCGACCGCTTCAAGAAAGGCGAGTTCGCCTTCTTCGTCGATGGGCCGTGGGCCTTGTCCGAATTGTCTGCCGTACTAGGCGATTCGCTCGGCGTGATGCCCCTGCCGCCGGGGCCTGCCGCTCCGGCGCAGCCGTGGCTCTACGCCGACGCAATTTATGTCAATCCCAACGCTTCGCCCGAACAGGCAAGCCTTGCTCTACTCTTGGCCGAGCACATCACCGGCCCAACCAGCGGCGCAACCCTGGCCTTACTCGCCGGACGGCTGTCCGCCAACCGCAACGCCGATACAAGTGCGGACGCACGACTTTCCGGTTTCGCCCAGCAAGCCGCCGCTGCGCAGGCCATGCCCCACGGGCCGCACATGGACGCCTTCTGGCGCTATGGCGGCGACATGATCTTCAAGGCGCTGACCGGAGCCGAAGACTTGAACGCCATCGTTCTCGAAACAGCCACATTGATCAACGAGACCACGGGCCGCTAAACCGCCGCCCAACCGCCGAGTTACATGCCCGACAGACCCATGCTGGACCCATTCAATCTGGACTCCATGTCCGGCATCCATCCGGGCCGGCGATCCGCGGTGTACCAACGCCTGTTGATAGCGCCCAGAGAACGAGCCGAATCGCCCGCGACCTGGTATCGCCTCTCCTGGGACGGACACGCCCCCGGCCCGCTCTTCCATGCGGAGGGCAATGCGCCCGGCGATGATCTTTCCGAATTCCGTCTTGCGCTAAGCGAGTCGCGTCAGGCCGGCGCTGAGCTTGTCCGCGAGTTGGGTCGCCGCGGCTGGACGCTGCACGCCTGCGCTGCCTGCGCTTTCTGGCGCGAACAGCCGCAAGCCACACCCGACGGCATCGCTGCCGGTCGCTGCGCCTACCGACCGGACGATATCTCGCCTGGCGCTGCGCAGGAACTCCTGAGCCAGTCCGCCCTGTCGCTCGCCTGCCCGCAGTGGCTTGCTGCCGATAACGCTGCGCCTCTCCCGCCCGCTGGAGAGACCGTTAGCGGAGAGCCCGCACCGCCCGCCTCTAGTCTGTGGCGTCGCCTCGCAGCGCTCCTATTCCGTCCACAGAGCGCACGCCGGCGCATCGCCGTCTCTGTCCTGCCGGCGAAGTCAACTGCGGTCGGTACGGAGCCGTGTTTCGTCTGCCAAGGTCGGATTGCCCGTCTCGGCTCGACCACGTTCGCCACCCGACAAAACGACAACGAAACATTCACGGTGTGGCGCTGTCATGCCTGCTACACCACCTACCTGGGCGACTGGGTGGACCGCTGGGTGCGGACGGACTCGCTCGAAACCGAAGAGGCCTTCTACCGCATCGCGCCCGCCGTCGCCGCCGATTTGCTCGCCGCCTTTGAGGCGAGACGCGCAGAGACTATCGACGCCGGCACGCTCGAAACGCGGCTGCGCGCCCTTGTACAAGAAACCGAGCCGCTTAGCCGCCAAGTCAAACAAGGTCGCTAGAAGAGGAACCGGCGTGAATCAGCCTTCCGCATCCGCGCAGAACGAACCCGCGCAGCCCCGGCTGCTCGTCGAAAGCAGGCCGCCTGCTATCTTCGCCGCGCTCTATGATCGGCTGCCCTTTCCCCATCTCGCCCCGCAGCAAGAGGTCGCCTTTGACCTGGGCGTCACCGCACGCGGCGCAGCCGTCGACCTGTCCGGCCTGGTGATACGCGGCTATGCGGGGCATCAGATGCTCTTCGAGCAGCGTTGGCCCGCTCGCGTCATCCGCCAAAAGACCGGCCTCGACTCGCTGGAGATACCCGCCGAAACCGGCATCGCCTTGCGCGGCCTGCATTTCATGCTCCACGGCTACGAACTGCTCACCCATATTGAGGCGACCGTCGTCGCCAAGGATCTGGACTCAGGCGAATCGCTGCAAGCGCTGCTCCAGACTCCGGTGAGCTTCCCGAACCAGTCCACCGCCGTGCATTTCCCCCTAGAGGGGACATGGTGGGCCATCCAGGCGGCCGACTGGACCGATCTTCACAAAGGGGAGCCGTTCAGCCAGCCCTACGCAATTGACTTCGTAAAGCTTGGGCCGGATAATCAGATCTACAGCGGCACGGGCGCGCAGTTGGAAGATCACTACAGTTGGGATCAGCCCGTCTATGCCGCGGCGGGCGGCAAGGTCGCCTATGTCTGTTACGATATGCCAGATCTCGCC
The DNA here is from genome assembly GCA_964649875.1 of uncultured Caldilineaceae bacterium. Classification (GTDB taxonomy): domain Bacteria; phylum Chloroflexota; class Anaerolineae; order Caldilineales; family Caldilineaceae; genus JASGTU01. The sequence continues at coordinate 29,623 of CAZYSJ010000022.1, read as the reverse complement.
CCCGGCGCGACGCCGGACCCGCGCATGATGCGCGACGACCCGCGGCGCATTCTGGGCAATGCCGTCGCCATCAGCCACGCCAACGGTGAGTTCAGCTACTATGCCGCACTGCAACAGGCCAGCATCCGGGTTCGCCAGGGTGAGATGATCAAGCGCAACGCTGTGATCGCCCGCACCGGCAACAGCGGCTATTCGCCGGGGCCGCATCTGCACTTTCACCTTATGGACGGCCCTAACCTGATGATCGACCGCGGCCTGCCCGTCCGCTTTAGCCATTTTGCCGCCGGCGGCCAGTTCTTCGACCAACCGCTCTTCATCCCGACGCGCCTGATCGTGACCGGCCCGCCGCGCGACCGCCAAGACAAGGACGAATAACATGCCCGCCCCACGCCGTGACGAACCGGACGACGTCGATATCCGCTATACCGTGGACGACGAAACTTTCGACGAACTTGCCGATCTCGCCGGCGAGCGCGTCGCCGGCATCGGCGTCTGGGAAGACTCAATAGCGCAGGCGCTAGGCGAAGGCGAGATGACCGATAGCGCTGTCGACCTGGATGTCTATCTCGACTGCGGCGTCTACTTCGAGTTGTATGGCGTCCTGTGCTATCCTGACCTAGACAGCGATCCGCTCGCCGGAACCGCAGCCATTGACCAGCATCTTGCCGCACTGGTCAGCCAGGGCATCATGCTCGTCGAAATCGCCGTGGACGACGAAGATAGCCTTGTTCTGGTTCTAGGCGCCGATAACAACCCCATGATCTATCTCAATTCCGGCGCCTGGTCCCTGGATGAATGGGAAGAACTGCCGGATACTGTCCATACATCCTAGCCGCCATTCCGCGGCAGATCAGGCGTAGACCAATTTCCCAAATTGTTTTATACTGTGCCGTAGGAATCCTTCATCCTCATTTACCCGACAGGAGTGCAGAACCAATGCTTCCGTTGACTGCAGTCACCGCTACATCTACCGACAAAAGCCCGTGGATGACGTCGCTCTATGCCGGCGTCATCACCGCGATTGCGGCTACTGCCACAGCCCTTCTCTTTCAGGCAGAGATGCCCGTGCTCTATATCCTTGGATTCTTGCTGATCGGCGTCGGGCCGGTGCTGGGCTACGATCTGGCGATGGGGCAGCTCGGCCGTGACTGGAAGCCGTTGATCGGCGGCCTGATTAGCTTCATCCTGCTGATCCTAGGCTGGATTCTCTGGCCGATACTGGTTGGAGCCATGAGCAAGCAGCAGTCCATCGGCAAGCTGTTCGTGGCGAGTATCGTCGGCATTGTGCTCGGCGTCACCGCGCTGCTGCTTGTCGGCACGGCGATGGGCCAAAACCCAAGTTGGATCGGCTTCGGCTTCGTGCTGCTGTGGGCAGTTTGGGGCGGCGCCTGTGGCGCGTTGATGACCCTCTGGCGCGCGCCGGAGGCATAGCCCATCCAAAGCCATTGGCGCGTCCGTTAGCCAAAGGATGCGGCTAAACATTCTTCCTTCTGGACATTGCGTAAATTCCAGGCAGCGGGTCGATTCCTGCTGCCTTCGTTTTTGCCTGCGATCAGCGGACGAAGCCAAACGCCTTGCGCCCGGAACGCCGCCGCGTTTGCGCACCCGATCACCTGGCGCATATAATCACCAATCGACCTGCCGCGCTCAGCCCGCCCCCATCACAGTTCATCTGTGTAGCGCTAGTTGTGAGCGGCGTGTCCGCCATGTCTCTGTCATTCTGAGGCGAGTGTTAGCGATCTGAAGAATCATGTTGTACCAGAGACGGAGATGCTTCAGCACCGCCTCTTCGCCTCGCTCGGCATGGCGGCCTGCGTATTGGGCGAATAAACCAATTAGCCAACCGGCTCGAAGTTCTTGCGCAAATGTACAATACCAACGCGACAAATACTAACGCGACAATCGAAGACGTTTATCGCCTTGCCCTGCCGCCCGATACGCGGCTGTTGACCGGGCGCGAGTATCTCGGCCGTCAGGTAACCTGGGCGTGCAGTCTGCGCCCCAGCCCCCCAGCCTTTCCGAAGTTGGACGGCAACGAACTGGCGCTGATCGACATGGACGACCTGCGCCAGCTTGACCCCAAAATGCGGCTCGAACGCGTGGTGCGCAGTCTGGAGAGCGCACGCATCGCCGCCGTCGCCGTGGCGGGCGATGTCAGCCATGCCGCCGTCGACGCGGCGAAAACCGCCCGATTAGCCCTCTTCCGGCTGCCCGACGACGCACCGCTCATCCAGATAGAGCGCGCCGTCATTCGCCTGATCGTCGACCGTTCCGGCTACATCGCACAGCGCTCCTCCGAACTGCAACGCGAGCTGAACCAGATTGCACTCGACGGCGGCGGGCTCGAAAAGATCGTGCGTCACGTACACGCATTCGCCCTTCTGCCCATCGTGCTATTGCGCGAGGACGGAACGCCGGTCGCCCATGCAGGGTTAGATGATCTTGCCGGCATCGAACTGCAGAATGTGTTCGCCGATCTGCCCAACTTAGTCGAACTGCGCAGTTGGGCGGCAACCCATCCCGCCGGAGGAACCGGCGACGGCGTCGGCTTGCTGCCTGTTGGGCGGCGCGAAGCGGCCAAGTCGCCCTTCGCCGAGGCAGTTGTCGCGCCCGTCATCGCCGGTGAGTCGGTGCACGGTTATTGCCTCATCCTGCGCACGGAGCTCGCCTGCGGACAGCCGCCCTCCGCTGCCGAAGCTATTGCGGCAACACAGGGTGCAGCCGCCGCCGCCCTAGAGTGGGCCAAACAGAACGCCGTCGACGTCGCCGAAGAACGCATGCGCGCCACCTTCCTCGACGAGTTGCTCGCTTCCGAAATCGCAGATGAACAGGCCTGGATCCAGCGCGGCGCATCGCTCGGCTACGAGCTTGACCGCCCTCACGTCGCCTGGTTTATCGAGGCGGCAAACGTGCCGGAATGGCCGGCCCCCTTGCTGCAATATGTCGAGCAGTTGGGCGTGCGCGCGCCCTACAGCCGCCGCGATCAAGGCCTCCTGCTCTACTGGCCGATCGACAACCCGTCCAGCGGTCGCGAGCTAAAGGCCGTCGCCGCCAACCTGATCACGCAGGTTACAGCCAAGGCGCAGCGGGCCGCATTTGTGATCGGCATCGGCCGTCCTGCCGTTGGCCCGTCTCGTTGGCTGGAAAGCCAGCGACAGGCGCGGGAAAGCTGGCGGCTTGGCAAGGAGTGGAAAGGCGCACCCGTCACCTATTTCGGCGACCTCGGTCTCTACCAACTGCTCACCGCGTTCGGCGGCAGCCCAGAGGCAGCGCGCTTCTACCGCAAGACGCTCGGCAAGCTTCTCGCCAACGACGGCGGCAAAAACGCCGAGCTCGTCGACACGCTCGAAGCCTTCTTCGCCTGCCACGGCAACCTGAGCCAGACAGCCGTCCAACTCCACATCCACCGCAATACGCTTACCTATCGCCTGGAGCGCATCTCAGCCATCACGCAACTCGACCTCGACGATCCGGATGCCAGATTCTCCTTGCAACTGGCGCTGAAACTGCGCCCGATCATGAAATAGGCCTGACCTCCTATGCTGCGAACGACTCTCGTCGCGCCTTTGCTGGCCCTCGTCGTGACGCTCGCATTAGGACGCCCTCTGCCGGCAGCCCCTAACCCAACTGGCGATGACCCGCCCGCCGGCAGCGCAATCACCCTCTGGCGCGTCAGCTTCCGCAATAGCGCCCAGCGCGACGAACTCGCTTCTCGCCTTGACGTGTGGGAAGTCAACCATGCGGACGGCTACCTGGTCGCGCCGCTGACGACCGCACAGCGCACGCAACTGCTGGCGGAAGGCCGCCAAGTCAAGCCGGATGGCCGCGTCATTACGCCCCCCATAGATGCGGCCGTCAGCGGCGCATCGAGTCCCGGCTACGTGCCCGGCTATCCCTGTTACCGCACAGTTGAAAAAACCTACGCCGACCTCGCTGCACTCCCCGCGCTATACCCGGGCCTAGCCGCCTGGATCGACGTGGGCGACAGTTGGAATAAACTGCACAGCACAACGTCCTCCGGTTTCGACATTCACGCTCTCGTATTGACCAACCGCAGCGTTCCAGGGCCGAAGTTCCGCTTTCTCCTCGCCGGTGCAGTCCACGCCAGAGAGATGGCGACGGCGGAGACAGCCGCACGCTATGCCGAACGCCTTCTCGCCAACTACGGCGTTGACCCTGACGTCACATGGCTGCTCGATTACGGCGAGATGCACATCATCCCATACCTCAACCCCGATGGACGCGTTCGCGCAGAGCAAGGCCTGTGGTGGCGCAAGAATGTCAACAATACAGACGGCTGCGCCGGCGACGACCCGCTCATCGGCGGCTATGGCGTAGACCTCAATCGCAACAGCAGCTTCATGTGGAACGGCTGCATCAGCGGCGATTGCTCCAGCGGCGATGCCTGCTCCCCCATATACCGCGGGAGTTCCCCTGCATCGGAGCCGGAAACGCAGGCATTGCAGACCTACGCCCAGTCGATCTTTCCCGATCAGCGCCAGCCTGACCCGGCAGCGGCAGCGCCGGCCGACGCAACAGGGCTGTTTCTCTCCCTGCACAGCTATGGCCGGCTCGTCTTGTACCCGTGGGGATGGAGCGACACGCCCACCGCCAACGACGCCGCGTACCATACCCTCGCCGCCAAACTGGCAGAACCGCTCGGCTATCGCGCCTGCCGGCCTGGCGAATGCCTCTACAAAACTGACGGCTCCAACGACGACTGGTTGTACGGTGAGCTTGGCGTCGCCGCCTTTACCATAGAGCTAGGCTGGAATTACTTCGAGACATGCGCCGCATTTGAGGGCGCCATCTTGGAGCAGGCTTCCCAAGCGCTGACTACCGCCTTCAAGGCCGCCCGAATGCCATATGCGGCGGCTGCCGGCCCGCAAGCGGATTTGCTTCACGTCTCGCCCGCACGCATTCAGCCGGGCATTCCCATCTCGATCACGGCGTCGGTTTCGCCGGGCGAGGTGAGTGACGGCTTCGAGCAACGGAGCCTAGGCTTGCGCTACTCGCTCGACGTCCCCTCTTGGGTTGCCCCATCTCATGCAGTCACGACGACTAGTCCGATTACCGCGGGGCAGGCATTGCCGCTACCGGTCGCCGCCGGCATCGACACGCACGATTGGACACTGGGTCGCCATCTGCTGATCGTCGAGGGGATCGACGAAGCCGGTCGAGCCGGCCTGCCTGTCGCCGCCTGGGTTGACGTTGTGGAGCAGGTCCTTGCCTTCGAGCTTGACCCGCCGGTTCACTCAGGCGCAGCCCAACCAGGCAGCGCCGTGGTCTATACGCTGACCCTCACCAACACGGGCTTGCTGCCGGACGTCTACGCTGCATCCCGCATCAGTTCGGGCTGGCCGCTGCAGACGCCTGTCTCGCCCGTTGAGCTGGCGGCGGGCGAGAGCCGCACATTGACGTTCCGCATCACCGTCCCGGAAAACACAAAACCAGGCGACGCGGACATTGCCCGCATTCGCCTGGTCTCTACACTCGATCCGTCGCTGGCCCATTCAGCGCGGCTGGAAACTACGGCGGATTTCTATCGCTGCTATCTGCCGTTCCTCAACGGCACACCGGTCTTGCCGCGTGCGGACTAGCCGTCCGAATCGTCATCCTCGGTCCGCTTGACCGCAAACGCCTCGACCAATTCGCTGCGCACGCCATAGCCCTCATCGTACTCGACGCGCCAATATGGCGCCCACGCCAACGCCACGAGCTTCACATCCACATCGCTGCGCCGCGGCGAGAGTTCCTCCATCGTCATGTCGTCCAACGCATCGGCCCATTCCTGCGTTACTGCATCAGCCGCTCGGCGGCGTTCGTCTTCCAGTTCCTCGATATCCGCCTTTGCTTCGGCAACCTTCGCTTCCTGTTCATCGACCGCGGCCTTCGCTTTGGCAGTCATGCGCCGCTTGGTCGCCGCTTTGCTAAAAAACGCAGTCGATATGCGTTTGCTCTTCACCAAACTAAGCAGCGCATTGATTACGCTTTCACCTGTACCGATGACCTCTTGTTGTCGGCGCCCCTCCAGGTCGCTCTGCTTGGTAACGAGCCTGCGCTCCTCGTCCGCCAGTTTGTCCTTGGCAGAGGCGATTTTCTTATCGTAGTCGTCCTCGACTTTCTCGACCTCCTCATCGCGCGCCTCGCTCGCCGCCTGTTGCAGCCTCAACCTGAACTCTCGTTCCGATTCATCAGGCCGCTGGTACAGATCAAGTCGCTTGTTCAACGCAATAGGCATGCGCGAGTTGTAATAGATGTGGTCCGAGAAGCGCTTGCCCACGGAACTTAACTCACGCGCCGTATTGATGGTGTCCGGCACAACGCCGAAGAAGGGTCCTTGGCCTTCTACCGTCATTTCGGGTGTCCGCTGCAGGTCATGCATACCTAGATCCAATTCCGCGGCGGACGCCCAGTCGATACCCAAAGCGGCTGCCCCGGCCCGCGCCAGGTACACGCGTTCGGTGCGATATTCAATATTGCGCTTTGAAATAACGAAGTTCACGTTCGCAGCGCCGACGACGCCCGGCTCATAGACCAACTGCACGCCCTTGATAGTCGCCCGTGCGCCGATGCGCGCGTTTACTTCGCGGACCGCAGCCCCATCACCCATGGCGACGGGCAGATACACCTGCACGACATCCGGCGCCAGTCCAGGAGGCATGTCGCTGTAGCCTTGCGGCACAGACGGCGCAGCAACCGCTTCCTCGGTTTCAACAGCCGGGACGGAGACAGCGCTTGGCGTCTCCGGCGCGGCGTCCGCTGCAGGCCGGCTCACCTCCGCCGCGGAAGGTCGCCGCCGCTTGCCGCTTGCCTCCATCAACGTCCGCACCTGCGGCCGCGTCAGCGGGCCGCGCAGATAGCTCATCGCCCAACGCGTGTAAAAAACGGTCGGCGCGTCGGCGTGTACGTTGTGCATCAAAAACACGCGGCTGTCCAGCCGGTTGATTAGTGCGCTGAAATCGGTCCGCCCGCCTGCGCCGCCTGCATTCGAGATAGCATCCTGCAGCCCGTGCAACACCCGCTGCTTATCCCGCTCCGTCTGCATTTTACCGATGAACCACGTACCTGCGTTTGCCAGGCCTTTGTAATCCACATCGACCGGGTTCTGGGTAACTAGAATGCAGCCCAGCCCGAAGGCGCGCGCCTGCTTCATCAAGGTCAACAGCGGGCGCTTGGAAGGCGGCTCCGCCGTCGGCGGGAAGAATCCGAACACCTCATCGAAATAAAGCAATGCCCGCAGGCTCGTCGTACCCGACTGCCGGCGCATCCACGTCAATGTATTCTCTAAGAGCAGCGTCACAAAGAACATCCGCTCCGCATCCGAAAGATGCGCCAGATAGAAGATGCTGTGCCGCGGCTGGCCCTCCGGCGTATACAACAGCCGCTCGACATTTAGCGGCTCGCCCTCCAGCCAGGCGGAGAAAGACGGCGAAGCCACCAAACTATTGAGTGCGCTTGCTAGGGCAAACCGATCTTTTTCCGGATAGTACGTGTCGACGTCGAATACGCCCAGTTGCTTGACCGGCGGGTTCTGGATCGCCAGGATCAGCTTACCGAGATCAAGGTCCTCGCCGGCGCGCCAATAATGCTCAAAGATATTGGCTAGCAGCACGCCCTCGCGGTCGCGGATGGGGTCGGACGTAACGCCGATAAGCCCCAATAGGGCGGCGACCGTGCCGGTGATCAGTTCACGCCCCAGTTCGCCGTCTACGTCGAAGTCGAGTTCCGGCGCAGCCAGGCTGCCCAGCACGCTAATGGGTACGCCCGCATCCGAACCCGGCGTGTAGATCGTGAAGTCAGCGCTCTGCTGCAATTGACGGATGCGCTCGGCGCCGATCCCCCATCCGTCCAGCCCCTTACGCCAGTTTTCGGCGGTAGCGGCGGCATATTCCTCTACGGTCTGACCTTTGCGCCGCGCATCGTCGACATTGATCCACGGCAAAAAGTCCTCAGGCCGCATCTCCGGGAATTGCAGGAGCAGGTTGGTGATGTCGCCCTTCGGGTCGACGATCAGCGTCGGCGCTTTGTCGAGCGCCGCCTCCTCCAGAATATCGATGCACAGCCCCGTTTTGCCGCTCCCCGTCATCCCTACACAAACGGCATGCGTGGTCAGGTCGCGCGCATCATAGACGATAGGCGTCTCAGTGATCTCTCCAGACTCCAGGTCGTACTCGCCCCCAATAAAAAACGATCCGAGTTGTTCGCGCGGCGTTAGCATGATGTCCCTCTTGTTATGTGGGCGTGAGCCTCTTGGCCAATTCGTTATCTTCCAAAATGCGCCGCGCTTGCACTGTGCGGCGTTTCTGTAATATCCTCCCCAACGTCAAGACGCCTGCGATCTGGCCGCGCAGCCTGGCGCGCGCCTCCCGGCCGCGAATGTTGCGCAGAGCATCCGCCGCGATGCCAAGCTGGGCGGCGACGATGTGCAAGCCGTTGCGCAGCAGCAATTGACGCGGCATGTTCTTAGCGATCGTCCAAATCGTGTTGCGGCCCACATAATAGCTCGACAGAGCGCCGCCCGCCGTGGCAGTCAGGTGATGCAGAACCCGGGCAGCCGGCACGAACACAGCCGACTCGCCAAGCAGGTGCGCCCGAAATGCGAAGTCCACATCGTCCAGGTACATCCAGAAATCCTCGTCCAGCCCGCCAAGCGCCTCCCACAGCTCGCGCCGATAGGCGGCCCCGCACCCGCAGCCGCCGAATACCTCGGCCGCTGCGTCATATTGGCCTTCGTCCCGTTCCCATACGCCCCGGTTAGCCGGCAACCCGTCAGCCCCCATCAGGTCGCCCGTCGTGTGCAGTACATCCGGCCGATCATAGAGCAGCACCTTGCTGGCAAAAATGCCCGCCTGCGGATTCAGACAGACGGCTTTTGCCAATTCGGCCAGCCATTCGTCCTCGGGCTGCGTATCGTTGTTGAGCAGCACGATCACGCGGCCGCGCGCCGCGGCCGCGCCCAAGTTAGCCGAGGCGACAAAGCCGCGGTTGCGCCGGTTGACAATCACGCGCACAGCCGGATAGTTCGCCTCCACCCATTCGACCGACCCGTCCGTGCTGGCATCATCCACGAAGATGGTCTCGAAATCTGCAAATGTCTGCCGATCCAACGCGGCAAGCAACTCCGGCAGAAAGCGTTCTCCATTATAGTTCGGGATAATCACCGACATAAAAGGCGCCGGCGACGCGACAAGGGGTGTGTAGTCGACCTGCGCTCGCGCGGCGAACCCGTCCGCCGCAGCGCGGAATTTGTCGATCTCCAACGCAATTTGTTGGCGCATGACGACACGTTCGGCCTGGCGCAGTCCGCCATAAGTCGCGTCCTCCACTACGGGATTGGCGCGCGGCGTATGCCGGCTACCTTGCGACGATCCCTCTTCCAACGGCGCGGATGACTCTGCCATCTTCTTCAATCGTTTACCTCTCACTCAATAGTTCACCTGTTTGAAGCGCTCCGGCTCGACAGCCAGATACTCGCCCAATGCATCCTGCCAGGCCGGCAGCCGAATGCCCAATGCCGCCGCAGCCTGGTTGACCAACACCGCATGTTTGGGCGGCGGGGCCGGCCGCGGCCATGTGTCCAGGCTGATCGGCTCGATCGGGATGGCCTGCCGCCCTGTTCGGGCAAGAACCTCGCGCGCAAACTCATAGCGGCTGGCGCTGCCTTCATTTACCAGGTGATAAATGCCGTACCGCCCGGTCTCCACCAGGCGGGCGACGCTGCGCGCCACGTCGAAGGTGTAGGTGGGGTTGCCGATCTCGTCGTCCACGACGCGCAGCGCACCATACTTGTCGGCCGCTGCCACGATCTTGATCGGAAAATGGTTGCCCCACTGGCCGAAAAGCCAGGCGATGCGCACGATGTAATGCCGATCGAACGTCATCTGTACGGCGCGCTCGCCGGCGGCCTTGCTGCGCGCGTAGACGCTGGACGGCGCCGGCATGTCATATTCGCGATAGAACTGGCCCGGCGCGCCGGGAAAAACCTCGTTCGTGCTGATCTGGACAAGGGGCGCGCCGCAGCGCCGGCAGCCCTCGGCCAGGTGTTTGGGGCCAAGCGCATTTGACGCATACGCCGCGTCGGGATTCGACTCGGCGCCGTCTACGTTCGTCCACGCCGCCGCGTTCAGCACCAAATCGGGGTTGAGATCGGCTATCCTCTCCGAGATCGCCGGATCGGTCATGTCGTCTTCGGGCAAGTCCCACGAAGAAGTCCGTACGCCGGGCATAGCGCCGAAGACGCTCAAAAACGCCCGGCCCAACTGTCCCATCCCGCCTACGACGAGTACGTGCATATCACAGTATCCTAGTCCTCTGTAGCTTAAGTTGAAGGCACTGCTCCGGATCGTCCAGGATCGCAGAGATCAGCGGCACAAATCGCACCGGCCCCAACGCATGCGCCTGCATCGTGTCGCCGGCCTTCTCAATTCGCCAAAGCGTCTGTTCGCCATATTCGCCGCCGATCGGGATCACCATGCATCCATCCGCGGCAAGCTGATTCCAGAGCGGTTTCGGCAAGCATCTAGCCGCCGCCGTGACGATGATGCCGTCGAAGGGCGCTGCGTCGGGCCAGCCGGCCGCTCCGTCGCCGACCCGCAAATGAGGCGCGTAACCCAGGCCGGAAAGCGTCGTCGCGGCGCGCTTCGCCAAACTCTCATAGCGCTCGACCGAATAGACCGCATCACCTGCAGGCTCGCCTTCGGTCGCAGTCAGTTCGCACAAAATCGCCGTCTGGAAACCCGACCCCGTGCCGATCTCCAGCACTCTTTGCCCCGGCTCCGGACGCAGCGCTTGCGTCATCAGCGCCACGACGAACGGCTGGCTAATCGTCTGTCCTTCGCCGATGGGCAGGGGCGCGTCGCGGTCCGACCATCGCCTATAGGCCGCGTCGACAAAAGCGTCACGCGGCACCTTCGCAAACGCTTCCCGGACTCTGGCATCACTGATCTCCGGCCAAGTGTCCGCCCACGGGAAAAGCGGCTTGCGTTTTTCTGCGCCCATAGCTTGCCGCCTCGACCTAACCAATCTCTCAGCCGTCGAACCGCTAGATTAACGACGAGGGGTTGCGCATCCGAACCATAGCGTGTACGACAGCTTGCCGCGTCTGACAGAAATAGCGCAGCATACAAACTTCATCTTGGATTGTAACATAGCTAAAAGCGGCTCCGAAACAGCGCCGCTTTCGAAGGGATGCACGCCCAATCTCCACGCACGCGCAACGTCGCAGGCTGAGCGCCCATGATAGACCGGAGCGTGTCGCCTGCGACGAAAAACGAACAGTCTGCGCTGCATTCCGAGCAGCGGCTGTTCCGGTTTTTACTTGTGACGGGAATCAATCATCCTTGCGGCATCTCACTTATCCTGTCCGGTTTCCGCCGCATCCACAACAGGGCGATGATCGCCAGCCACACGGCGAACCGGATCGCCATCGCCACAAGGCTTTGCGGGGCGACTGTACCGCGATAGGTCGTTATGAGAACCAGCATCACCACGGTGTGCAACCCAAGCGTTGCCGCCGCAAGGGGTGCAGCCAATCTATGTCGCCGCCAGATGAGGGTCGCCGTGATTAATGCCGTAAATAAGCCTGTCGCGAAGTTGTAGATCGGCAGCCAGCCGATCACGCTGTAGCCGGGGTCGCGGCCGAGCAGTACGCCCCCGCCCGCGAAGACGGCCATAACGCCGATGATCAGTGCGAGGATCGACGCGATCTTGTCTCGCCGTTCGTTCATCGCTTCCCATCCTTTCCGGCAACAAAAGCTGCGGCATTCCCCTGGTTATCGCGTGTCGCGCGGTTGGTAGGGGCAGAGCGGGTCGCTCGCCATCGGATCGCCGGTTGCTGCGTAGGCGCGGGCGCGCGATCCGCCGCAGATGATGCGAAACGAACAGTCGCCGCACTTCCCGTCTAGCTGCTCCGCATCTCGCAGCGTACGAAGTAGCGGGCTGTGGCGGTAGAGTTCGACGAGGCTCTGCGAACGTACATTGCCGGCGCTGAGCGGCATAAATCCGCTTGGGTAAACATCCCCGCGATGCGAAACAAAGACAATGCCGTTGCCGTCGCGTATGCCAAAGCCGCGGCCTGTAGGCGTCTGCAAGATCTCCTGTTCGGACAGCCTGCCTTGCATCCGCTGCAGGGCAATGCGTCGGTAGTGGTGCGCCTCCGTCGTCTTGATCGCAAACGACGTCTCTCGCGCCCGGTTGACCTCCCACAGCCAGTTCAGCAGGCGCTCACTCTCAGCCGGCGATACCTGTTCGAGCGCGCTGCCCCGCCCCGTGGCGATCAGGAAAAAGAGCGCCCAACGTGTGATGCCCAAGTCCTGGATCACCGCACGGATCTGCGGGATGTCCGCCAAAGTCTGCGCCGTCACCATCGTGTTGATCTGGAGAGGAATGCCCTGGGCGACAATTTCTCGCGCGCCGGCCAATGTCCAGCCAAACGACCCTGTAACGCCCCGAAACGCGTCGTGGAGTTCGGGCGTCGAACCGTCCAGGCTCAGCGCCAGGCTGGCGACGCCCGCCTGTCTGAACCGGGCGATCACCTGCGGCGTGAGCGCAGCCGTCCCTGCCGGCGTAACTGAAATCGAAAGGCCGAGACTCCGGCCATAAGCGATCAACTCGAACAGATCGGGGCGGCGCAGCGGGTCCCCGCCTGTAATCACCAGATGAGGCAGAGACCTGCCGCCAAAGGCGACGATCTGGCGCAGCAAAGCGCGCGCCTCCGCGGAGGTCAATTCGTTGGGATCGCGGCGCAGCATTGCCGCCGCCCGGCAGTGGATGCAGGCGAGTTCACAACTCTGCGTCGCCTCCCAGTAGATCAGTCGCGGCGCGTCGCCATAGCGGAACGCGTCGCGCCGCTCTGCGAAGCGCGCAGGCAGTCGCGTACGCGTTGCGCCTTCCAACGCAATCTGCCGGTTCATCGCTTGCCGATCCGTACGCGCCATACTTCCGGGCCTTGCTCCAGGTAATCCCAGGTGAACTCGTCCGCGCGCTCTATCGAGAACTGATAGAAGAGCGGCCTCGGTTCGTGGTCGTTGACCAATACAAAATTCTCCCCCGATTCCATCGCGTCGAAGCGATCAAAGATGAGCGGATGCCGGTCGCGGGGCGGGATTTCGCGTATGTCCAGCATGTCGTTATTGCCGTTTTCGGACGTGGCGTTCGCCATGTGAGCATCTCCTTCGCAAATGAGCTAGGCTATTGCCGCAAAGGCGGCATGTCGTCGATCTGCGCATAGAGTAACAGCCTGTGCGCTCTCTTGCTGCGACCAAAGTCTCATACAGCGCCGGGAGCAGTCTTCGCAGCAGCCCGGCTCGGCGCTGCCGCCGGCGGCAGCGCGAGCAGCCACAGCGCAATCAACCCATAATGAAACTGGCTGCTCAGTTGCGGAGCGTAACCGGCTGCGGCCAACAACAGGATCGCCCAGGCGCTCCGGTTATCGCCGGCCAGAAAGCGCTGCGCCACTGCCGCCCCCGTCAGCCAGAGCGCTGCAACATACAGCCACCACGGCAGGAACAGGGTCAGCCCATTCGACCATATCACGATCGTCGCGGTCATCGCCGGTGTGTACAAATATGCCGATGCAAAGCCAAGAGCCGGCGGCGCGGCGATCAGCCAAGCCCAAATGCCTGCGCCTCGCCCATAGGCCAGCCATATCGCCAGCGCGCCGGCCAGGACAAGGCCCTCGCCGCCCAGGTAGAACCGGCTGCTCCATACCGGCGGCCCAGGCAGATGCAAGGCTGCGTAGAGCGCGGGGCCGGCCTGGTGCAACCCTGCAGACGCCATCGCCAGCGCCGGAATCAGCGCCGCAAGTCGCACGGTTAACGGTTGAGCCGTCCGGTAAGCGCGCCGTCCCAGACCGAGCAAGGCGATAAGCGTCAACAGATAGTAGCCGAGCAGCCAATCGCCCGGCGCCGCCGTCAGAAAGACGATACCGAGTACGCCCAAACCGGCGACTGTTGCGCCGAGCAAGGGCGTTCGCTGTGTACGCCACTCTTCGCGCACGATCCAAGCCAGACCGGCCAACGCCGTCAGCGCGCCCAGCGTCGAACCGAACTGGCCGGCCCAGTTGAGCCATTGGTAGCCTGCGATCATCTCCGGCGTCTTGGGGATAAAGATCGCCAGACGCGTCACGGTACGCGTCACCAACCAGTCCGCCAGCGCTGCTGCCGTGAGCAGCGCCAAGAAAGGAGGCGTCGCCGCCCGCACAGCCTGGCGTTCCGCCCACAAGGAGAGCCGCCCGAACGCTGGGCGGCTAAGAATGCTGCGCGTCAGGTTCATCTATGCCGCCGCCTTTCGCTCCACGCAGGCGCCCCGTCACACAGAGCGCTTCGTGCCGAGATGGAAGTAGAAGGCCGAGCCGCCCACGAGCAGCGACAGCAGGACCAGCAGGATCAGCCACAGCCAACCCGGCAGGCTGAAGGGGGCGACAGGCGTCTCTTCCGGGATGGGCTGCGACGCGACGTCGAAATCAGCAAGCTGCAAAGACACCCATTGCGACGTCGACTTCGTACCGTTCCGCTCTTCGTTCGAGCCGTCCCACGCGGCGAAAGCCACGGAGTAGACATTCTGCGGGGCCAGCGACACGTCGTCGCTCTCCGTCGAAGCTAGGCTGCGGCTGTAGATGACGCGCCACACGCCGTCGCGCCATTCGCCGTACCCCTGCACGTTTTGCCGCTCCGGCGGCTGGCTCGTCAGGCTGCCGAAGCCCCCAGCCACCAAGTTCTCGACTGGACTAACATGCACGTCCGCCGCCATCAGGTTGCCCGCCGCCTGCGCCGTCAGATAGGCGACATCCGTATAGGCAGCCGTCAGCGCGTCTTCGCCCTCTGCCGTGAAGGGATACTGATCCACGTACATATTGGGAAATTGATCGTGCAATTCCTGGCGCGCATTGATCGCGGCCTGCCAATCGGCCTTCCAGTGCCAGATGTTGACGTCGCCCCCCTGCTGCCCCATGCAGTAGAACGGCAGCGCTTCGGCTAACGGGAACTGGACTGCCGCCCCGTCTCGAAAATCCTCCACGCTCAGGACGGATTCATCGCGCGTCGGGTCCGCCCATTCCATCATCAAGGCCATCTCTTCGCCGTTGTGTAAGGCGCGGGCCGTCACCGACTTGATATTCGTCTCAGGCTGAATAGGCCTGGAGATTATCTGCGCGCTGAGCGGAACCTCTACAGCCGTGGCCTGGTTCCACGCGTCAGAAAACGGATCCGAGACAGGCAGTTCGTCCGTTACGTATGCCACCGAGATCATCAACCCTTGCGAACTGGCGAGCGGCGTCTTGAGCACAACCGCGGCCACTGCGAGCGCCAGTCCCATCAACAGTGAGAGTCGGTTGCGAGTCAGCATGCTTCACTCCTCTTCAAGGTGCAGGCGAATGCCTCCGGCTCAGCGGATAAGATCGACAACCGGGCACGCAGCGCAGGAGAAATCGGGGTCAAAGGGGGTGTGCTTCACCTCCTTGCGGCTGCGCTCAATAAGGCCGACGCCCAGGCGGGCCGCATCGGCGCGTACGAAAGCCGCCGCGAATTCCGCCAGCAGAAGGTACGGACCATCGCCGGCGTTGAGCGCAAGGCTCTGCGCAAACAGCCCTATCCAAGTTCCCAGATGATCGCCGAGGAACTTCGCCTGCGCCTCGACGCATAGCTCGACGTACTCCGGCAGACCGTTCAACCGCGCGTGCGCCTCTTTGAGCGCCAACGCCTGCATAAACTCCAACTCTACGGCCAGATGGTCAGGCCTCTCGCGCACCGGCCCGCCATTCATAAAGCCGAACGCACGGTAAAAGCCGCTGATGTCGGCCAACTCCTGGCTTTGCCGGAACTCATGGGGCAGTCCGTACTCGGTCTCATAACAGAGCGAACCGGCCGCGCCAAAGCTGTGCAGATAGGCCATCTGTAGCTGTGAAAGGGAAAGTGGAGTCGCGCCCGGAAACGCAGGCGCAAAACTCAGCCCGGCGACAATCTCCGGCAGGAGAGGCAGATCCTCGCTCCAATTTTCTCGCGGATAGAGCGTAACCGCGGACAGAAAGGCGTAGACTTGTGCGCGCCGGATTGCTTGCTCAGCGCTTTCCTCCGCACGTAGCATTTCATGCTCTGTATTCTGTACATCCGTCGCCATGGCGTGATCCTCTCGTCCTAAACCTAGATGGAGTTCGGTCGATCCATCGACCGCTCGTGCAGCGGCTCCACCACGCTCAGCCGCACGATCTCGCGGTCCTTTTCATCGAACCCGATGACCGTGTCGTCGTACATCTGCCAGGCCTTGCCGTTGACCTCAACCTCCCGCACCAACGGACCTTCCTCGATCTCATAGCGGAAGATCATCTTCTGCGTAGTGCGGAAGAGTTGCAGCACGGCCAACAACTCCCGCGACGGCGCGGTGTAACGCTCGATGGCGCGGTCCACGCCAGGCCCGAACATCTGCCGCAGATACGGCCGCGGCGCCCAACGCGGCGGGATGTAATAGATGTTGGGTTCCGTGCCGAATTGCGGATACAGCGGCAGCGCAATCTGCTCCATCCGCACCAGGAAGTAGAGCGGATGCCTGGGGTTTTCGATCCACGAACCATCCTCGGCAATGTCGACCAAACCGTTCAGGCGGATTTTGCCTGGACAGACGGCCATGCAGCGCGTCTCCATCGGCACGCCGTCGCTCAGCGGGTCATTTCCCTCGACGCGCGGGTAGCAGCCGACGCACTTTTCGCTCACCTGGGTCGTCCCGCGGTACATCGACTTCTTATACGGGCACGCTTCCACGCACTTGCGATAGCCGCGGCAGCGTTCCTGATCGATGAGAACGATGCCGTCCTCCTCACGCTTGTAGATCGCCTTGCGCGGGCAGGCCGCCAGGCACGCCGGATAGGTGCAGTGGTTGCAGATGCGCATCAGGTAGAAGAACCAGGCCTGGTGCTCAGGAAGCGCCGCGCCGTCCTGGCTGAGGCCGAACGCGCCGCCCTTGTACGCCGTGGACGTGTCTTCATAGAAGTTGGGCGCACGCCATTCGCTCTCAGCGGGTAGATAGCCCAAAACCTGCTCATTGGGGCCGGAAGCTTCCGTCAGGGTCAAGCCATTGTACACGCCATAGGGCGCAGTCTGGTCGTTGGCTTGGGACTTGTCCCAACCGGCCTTGACGCCAGCCGCTTGGTGCGCCTCGTCCAACAGCTTCAGCGTCTTCACATCCCAATGCTGCGGATAGCTCCCATATGGCTTGGTCTCCACGTTGTTCCACCACATATACTCCTGCCCGCGCGAGAAGGTCCATGTCGCCTTGCACGAGCCGGTGCAGGTCTGGCAGCCGATGCAGCGGTTGATGTTGAAGACGGCCACAAACTGCCGCTGCGGGTGGTCCTCTGCATACGGATAGGTCATTGGCCTGCCAAGATGCCAGTTATATACATCGGGCATGGAACGTATCCTCTCTATCTAGGCTAGCTGGGCGTCGCCGCGTCGAGGCCGGCCTCAGCGGCCTGCGCCGGGATGCGATACTTAGCGCAGGCCGACCGGATTGCGGCGCGCACATAGTCTTCACCTTTTTGCCGGTAGATGCGGTGAGTAGCAAGGAATAGCGGATTGATGAAGAGCGTCATCAACCGTTGCTCATCCCACCCCAACAGCACATACTCCTCGATAATTGCGTCGGCCATCGCCTCCAACATGCCAGGCTCGCCCGGCATGACCATGCCGACCAGTTCCATCGGGTCTTCCGCTACGAATTCGTCCTTCGGCATTCTGCTCTCCTTTTCAGCCGGAATCTTGCGGCGAATGGGCGGACAGATCCCAGCGGGGCATGACTTCATCTCGCCGATGGATAAGCAAAGGCAGGCAATCGGGACAGATCCAGAAGGAGCGGCGGGCTGCGCGCCACGCCATCAACGGCAGTTCATCCTCGCTGCGCCCGCAGTTGATGCAGGCCGTTGCCTGTTCCGTATCTTGCGTCATTCGTTCACCTCCACGGTGTCGCCCGCCAGATAGCGGGTCATAAAGTCGTTCTCGTGACCGGGCGTAAAACCCGTCTTGGTCGGCTCCCACGGTCCCTTGCCGTCCAACCCGCCGTCTTCGGCCTTCACCACACGCACAAGCGTCTCCTTCGGCACGGTGTTGAGTGCGTGGTTATCGGCTTCCCCGCCGAATATGAACTGCATCGCCGTCTTTTGCTTATGGAAGAGCGTATCGGTCTGGTGCATCGGCATCGACCAATCGCGCGTGACCGATTGTTGGGAGCCGTAGCGCAGATTCGCCATGTACCCCGTCCCCTCGGACTTCGCTAGCCCATCAGGCCGGGTCTCATGCGCGCGCACCGACTTCTCGGTCGCCATGAACGGCCCGTGCTTGAGCATGACGATGTGATACGGGTAAGCCGGGTTGTACTTGACCCGCAGCATCAGGCGCGACACCTTGTAGAAAGGATCGTCCTCCTGCCACCCCACGTACGGGCGATCCGCCGGGTTGGCGTCCACATATACATAGTCGCCGTCCTCGATGCCGAGGTCTCGCGCCGCTTGCGGGTTCATGTGCAACTGATGGTCGCCGGGGCCGGGCAGCCGCTTGTCCGTGCGGTACGGGTCTCCGAAGTTGGAATCGAGGATGATCGTCCAGTCCACCGTGCTCCACGACGAATGCACGCGATGGCGGGTCTTGGGCGTCATGCAGTAGAAGTGAAAGCCCTGTTCCCATAACGGGTTGGTCGTCTGTTTGGCCTCTTGCCACGGCATCGCCACATTGCGCACGGTGCGTTCCTCCCACCCCATCGCATCGAGCGGTATGCCGTAATCGTCCGGGCGGACGAAGCGGCTGTCCGCCACGATCACGTTTGGCAAGTAAGGCGTCGCTTCAGGCCCTTCCCGGTGGCTGATGATGTTCTCACCGTACTCAATCGCTTCCGGGATGTCGCAATAGCTGTTGAGTCGCCCGGTATCGGTATAGAAGGGGGCCGAATCGTTGATCTGCTCCCAGAAGGGAATGCGCGGATAGGTGCGGAAGAGCATAAGCGCCGCACCCGGTTCGCCGTACTTGCCGGCGATGATGTCGTCAAAGCGATAGCCGGACGTGGTCGTCGACGAGTCCAGCAGGCGCTGAATGTAGACCTCGGGGCGACCTTCCAACACGAACTTCCAGTAGTCGCGGAAGCGCGGGTCGCCGATCTCGTCGCCTATGGCCGCAGCCGTCTCAGCAAGGATGCGTGCATCATCCCTCGTGTCATACAGAGGCGGGATGCCGCCTTTCCAAATCTGCAAGAACGGGTTCGAGCAGGACGCGGTGATCTCGTGCATCTCGAACTCCGCCCACGAGTTCGCGGCCAGGGCGAAGTCCGCGTACTCGACCGTAGAGGTCATCTCGATGTCCATCGTGATGATCAGTTCGATGTTGGGGTTGACATTCTTGATCATCTCATAGTGGTGCTTGGCGTTGTTGAGCAAGTTGACGTTGGTCACGAACTGCACTTTGGTCGGCGTCGGCATGTGGGTCTGCCCCGTAAACACCTTGCGCCCGTACTTCGGCGTCTCCACGATCAAGGGCCGCTCCGAGTGGTTCCAATAGGCCGGCTCCTCGTCCTTGGTATAGCCGTGGGCGTGGATCTCCGATCCGGGCGCGTCGGCGTCCAGATTGGGATCGAAGGGATCCTCCGCCACCCAGCCCTTGAAGCCCGGCCCCGTCTTGGGCGATCCCTGGAAGAGCGCCGCCTTATAGTTGCCCGCCCATGTATAACAGCCGGCGCCTGGTCGCCCAATGTTGCCCGTGAGCATCAGCGGCAGGAACTGCGCCCGGTTCGCCAAGGTCGCATGGAACCAGTGGTTGATGCCCTCGCCGATGTGCAGCGCCACCGGACTCATGGTGGCGATGTCCTCCGCCAGCCGTTCAATCAGGTGGCGCGGCGCGTTGGTGATATCGGCCACCGTGTCTAAGTCATAGGCCTGCAGATGCTCCACATGCATCGACCACAGCGTCATGACCTCGACTTCGCTGCCGTCCGCCAGCCTGATAGCGCCTGACCAATCCAGGGCCGGGTCGATGCCTCTGGAGTCCAACGCCGCGCCCACGTCTTCACGCGTCACGGCGGCGAGTTCACCGGTCGCGGCGTCGCGCACCACGTAGTCGCCGAGCCGCTCATATTGTTCCGCCGTCAGCCCATGCTCCGCAAAGCTCACGCCCGCCGGGTCGAGCCCTAGGCGGTAGTCGGGAAAGACATCGGCGGCGCTCAGACGCTTCAGCGTGTCCAGCCGCACCAACAAGGGGAAGTCCGTGAAGCGTTTGACGAAATCAGCGTCGTACTTCTCGTTGTCCATCAGCCACCGCGTCACGCCCAGGAAGAGCGCCGTGTCGGTAGCCGGGCGGATGGGGATCCAGTAGTCGGACTTGGTAGCCGGCGGCGAGTATTCCGGCGTGATCGTGACGATTTTTGCCCCGCGCTCCATCACCTCTACGAAGAAGTGAGATTCGGCCATCTTGTTCTCGACCAGGTTCTTGCCGCACTGAATGTGCAGCCGTGAGTTGCGCAGGTCGTTGAAGTCCTCATCCGACGCTTGCAGCCCCGTCGTAAAGGGGTGACCGGGCGCCTGGTCTCCGTGCCACGTATAGTTCGACCACGTGCGCCCGCCCTTCGCTTCCTCCGGCTCAACGCCTCGCACGTGCGTGTCGAGCAGCGCCAGCGTGTTGGCAAAGCGATACATGCCGTACTTGCCGATCACGCCCAGCAAGCCCATCCCGCCGCGGCACTTGAAGGTGCGCGTTCCGGCGCCGCCCATTGCCTCGATCATCTCGTCGGGGTAACCTTGCCGGCGCAACAGGTCGACGCCTTCTTCCGTAGAGTAGCGCTTGGCAATGGCGACCATCCCCTTGGCGATGTAGCTGTAGGCGGTCTCCCAAGTTACCGGCAGCAGTTCATCAGTCCCGCGCGACGTAAACCGGTACTTGTCCTGGTTCTCCGGCGTCAACAAGGGAAAGCCGTCGTCCGCCCACTCCTGCCAGCCCTTGCGCATCAGCGGGCCCTTCAGCCGGTGCGGGCCGTAGATGCGACGATGGAAGGTCTGGCCCTTCTTGCAGCCGCGCGGATGCCAGTGCGCAGTCGCCCGGTTGCCATCGAGATCGCTATAGCGCTCCACGTCATAGTTCGTCTCGCAGCGCAGGATGATGCCGTTGCGCACGAAGGCGCGCAGCCGGCAGGCATGGGTGTCGTTGGGCGAACAGACAAACGTAAAAGAAGAATCGTACTGATACTGATCTCGGTAGATTTGCTCCCACTCGCGGTCGGGATATGCCGCCAGCGGGTTATCCACGTTGACAGGCTGCAGCGCCTGCCATTGCAGCGGCGCGCCCACAAGGGCCGCGCTCAAAGCAGCGCCTCCGGACAACTTTAGAAAATCACGGCGAGACAGCATCGGCATGAAGTCACCTCCGGGCGGGCAGTGATTGGATCGCAGCCAGCAAATCCGCGGCGCGCGCCTCCAGACGTTGGCTGCGAATGATGCGCAGATCGTTGGCGCCAAGGTCAGCGCGCACAATCGGCAGGTCGGGATAATCGGTAAGCAACGGGCAGAGATCGAGATCATCGCGCTCGCCGCTGCTCAGCACAATAACGAGGTCGGGCTGGCATTCAGCAAGCAGAGGCAGTGCGCCGGGCACATCGCCGGCGGTCCCAACCACCGACAACGCGCCGCTGCGACCCAGCAACTGGGCCATCGTCTCGGCAAAGAGCGAATCGCCGACGATAAACACCCTGCGCACGACTTCGTCCATGGTGGCGCCCTCCGCTTGGCTTCACGGTCAGTGTAGTTTGTTGCAAGACGCTCTCTCAATCCCTCTTGCCCATCGAAAAGCATGAAAAAGGAGTGATCTTGGCGATCACTCCTTCCGGAAAGAACTAGTTCTTGCGTTCCCGCCAGGAGAACCCAGCGGCATGGGGGATAAGGCGGGACTCCTACATCAGGCCGCGCCGCCGCGCCTGGCTAACTGCAGAGCGGCGATTGGCCGCATGCAGCTTGGCCAAAATATTGCGCACGTGGCTTTTTACCGTATGGACGCTAAGCGACAACTGCTGGGCGATTTCGCGGTCCGACGCGCCCGTGGCGATGACTTCGAGCACCTCGCGCTCGCGCGGCGTCAGTTCCTCCGCCGCCTCGACCTCGCCGGTCGCTTGCCGATCAGCGGCTTCAATAGTCACAGCAAGGCGGCCGAACTCATCGATCAGCCTCGCCGCCAGCTTAGGCGGCAGCAACGCTTCACCAGCCAGCGCCGCACGCACCCCGCGCAGAAATTCGGTCGAATTCGTGTTCTTGAGCAAATAACCGTTGGCGCCGGCCTTTATCGCCTCGAATAGCTTTTCTTCTTCGTCATGCACCGTCAACATCACAATGCAAATATCGGCCGTCTGGCGCGTCGCCTTGATGAGGCGCGTCGCCTCCAACCCGTCGCACACCGGCATAGAGATGTCCATCACGATCAAATCGGGGTGCAGGTCGCGCGCCAGCGTCAGCGCCTCGAACCCATCGTCGGCCTGACCGGCGACCTGCAAGTCAGGCTGCCCGGCGATCAACTCCGCCAAACCGGCTCGAAACAATTCATGATCATCGGCCAGCAACACTTGACGCCGGCTCATCGTTCGCCTCTCATGCCTGCCCGCCAAACCGAGCGACAATCCGCGTCCCCGCGCCCGGCGCGGAGACCACCGTCAGGCTCCCCCCGCTTCGTTCGGCGCGCTCGCGCATGATCGCCAGCCCAAGATGTCCTGTTTCGTCCACGCCGCCTGGATCGAAACCGCGGCCGTCATCGGTCACGGTGAATACGGTCTCGCCGTTGTTACGCTCCACACATACCCTCGCGCCTTGAGCAGCAGCATGCCGCCAGACGTTGAGCAGCGCCTCACGCACGATATGCAGCGCTTGCTGCTGCGCAAGTGCGGGCAAGGCGAAGGCAGTTTCATCGAGCGCTGTCAGTTCAATCGGGAGCCCGGTCGCAGTCTGTATCTCCTCCACGCACGATGCCAACTGCGAAGCAAACGACCCGGCCTCGGGCAAGGGCGCCTGTAATCCCGTCAGCGCCGCGCGCACCTGACCATAAGCCCTGGTCGTAGCGCCGCGCATCTGCGCCAATTCCCGCTCCGCATCTGCGGCAGCGCCCACTGTAATCAACTCCTGTAGGCGGTCGCACTTCATGTTGAGAAAGCTCAGCGTCTGCGCCAAGTTATCGTGCAACTCCTCGGCCAGCCGCTCGCGCTCGCCTAATACGGCGGTCTCTTCGGCTTGGCGGCGTCGATCCTCCGCCAGCCGGGCGTTGACGATAGCTCCTGCCGCCGCGTTGGCGAGCAAGTTGAATGCCGCTTGCTCCTCCGGCTCAAATTCCGACCAATCGGCGCGTGCCACGCACAGCGCGCCCAGGCGGCTATCCCCGGCGCGCAGCGGCGCGGCGACATACGGGCCGCTCTTCAGACCGCGCAGGAAACCGCAGTTAGCGCAGGCTGTTTCGGACACTACGGTCTGCCCTTGTCCAATCACGCGGCTTGGCAGATCCGCGCTGAGGGGCTGTCGCAGATTGCGGTCGGCTTTGCCCTCGCCGCTGCCCGCTGCCAGGCGCAGCGCCGCCTCATCTTCGTCGAGCAAGCAAAGTGCGGCCGCAGTCCCCTGCATCAGAACCCGCGCCCTTGCCGTCACGGATTCCAACAGCCGATCCAGTTCCAGTTGCGCATTGATCTCTTGGCTTAACTCGAAGGCCGCTTCCAGTTCTTGCGTGCGCCGGCTGACCTGCTCCTCAAGTTGCCGGCGATTTTCCATCGCTTCGTAGCGCAGACGTTCCAGCGCCGCAGCAAGCCTGCCCGGCTCCGAATCAGCAAATGCGGGTATCTCGCGCTCGAAATCCCCTTCGGCCATGCGCTGCGCCAGTTGCCCCAAAGTCTCCAACGGCTCCACCACATGGCGGCGAGCTAAAAGATACCCGCGCCAAAGGACGACCAGCGCCGCAAGCACGAGCAAAGCCTGGACGGCAAAATGCCAATTCTGAGGCTCAGCGCGATAGGCAACGATCGATAGCGCAACAGCGCCAATCAGCAATACGAAGAAGGTGAGAAAGAGAAGCCGTAAACGGCCGGTGATCGAGTTCGGCATGTCGTTACCAAAGAAAGAAAACGCCGCACACGAAGAAAGGTGCACGAAGAAAGCCAACCCATAATCGGTTACTCGCGCTGCCCATTGTGCCACGATCGCCGCGCGCTGTCCACCGCAGTTTCACATTTGCCGGGAACAACCGCCCTCCCTTCAGCATGACTCCAGCGCGCCAACCGCGAAATTCCTGGGCGCGTTCGCGCCAAATCTGTGAGATAATCGGCGACACTCTGGAGACGATCTTTTGTCACAACCTGCCTTCGGCATTACAGACTAAAGCCGAAAAGGAGGAACAAAATCGTGTCAAAACTGCGCAACATAGCACGGCGTCGACCGCTGGCGCTTGGATATGCTCTGATCTTCGTCTTCACTTGGCCGATCGATCTGGCGATGGCGGCGCAGTCGCATGGCCGCCTGCCCTTCGCCTTCCCCGAAGCGCTCGCCTTATTCGTCGGCTACGGCTTCGTCTTGGCGGCCATATTAGCCGCCGCCATCACCGGCGGGCGGCAGGAAATAGCCGAATTACTGCGGCGTTATCTCATTTGGCGCGTCGGGTGGGCGTGGTACGCCATCGTCTTGATCTTGCCGCCAGCTATAACGCTCGCCGCCATTGCCGTAGACTGGCTGACAGGCGGTTCGCCTCCAGACTTCTCCCAACCGTTCGTGCGCAAGCTCCTCCCGGACGAACTCAGCCTCTGGGTCATTGCACCGTTCTGGCTTGTATTTGAAATACTGACGAACGGTGAGGAGATCGGCTGGCGCGGATATGCTCTGCCGCGGCTCTTGGCCCGTCACAATGCCCTCGTCGCCAGCCTGTTCCTATGGCCGATTTGGACCATCTGGCATGTGCCAAAGTTTCTCTTGGCCGGTACGGTCGGCAGCGCCCACGCATATCCCTTCTGGATATTCGCCATGAACATTCTGGCCTTCACGATCCTGCTCACCTGGGTGTTCGTGCATACACGCGGCAGCCTCTTGCTCGCCACGCTCTTTCACGCGGTAAGCAATACGGCCGCAGTGTGCCTGCCCGCACAGCCGGGGGAGCGCGCATTCTTCATCATGGTCGCGCTGCATTGCCTCATAGCTCTCATTATCGCGCTCACAGCCGGACTAAATCTTGGCAAAAACTCGACATATGCTAAACTTGCGTCTTCACAAAACGAGTCTTACCGCACAGACCATGCAAAAGGAGAGCTAACATGACACCGTTGGTACTTGTATTGCGCGCGCTTCACATCGTCGGCGGCGTATTGTGGGCGGGCAGCGCCATCTTCTATTTCCTGTTCGTAGAGCCGGCGGTAAAGGGGGCGGGACCCGCCGGGCCGAAGGTCATGCAGAATCTGCTGGCGCGTCGTTATCCGCTCTTTATGAACGTCGTCAGCGCATTGACCGTCGTCGCCGGTCTGTGGCTCTTTTGGATCGCGTCCGGCGGCTTGAATATGGGTTGGATCACTTCCGGTCCCGGCGTCGGCTTCACGCTCGGCTCCGTAGTAGCCCTGGCAGTCTACGCAATCGGCTTCTTTATGCTCCGGCCACGCGCTGAACGCATGGGCCAGCTAAGCAAGGAAATCGGCCAGGCCGGCGGCCCGCCTAAGCCGGAGCAAGCAGCCGAGCTAGAGAAGTTGAACGAAGAGATGGCCTCTATCGGCCGCATTGACGCCATCCTGCTGGCAATCTCACTGCTGGCAATGGCGACCGCCCGCTACTGGACGTTCTAGGTGCTGTGCCGTTTGCGCCGTGGCGCTGCCTTATGGAGTTTGGACATGAAAGTAAGTAGATTGCTCACCGTAATCGGGCTGGCAGCCATGCTCGCCGTCACAGGCTGTTCGGGCAGCCGTGTCGCCGCCGACGCCGCATTCCCGGAATTCGCCTTTGCGCTCCAGACCGGCATGGCCGACGGGCGCATGGTCTACGTAGGCGTCGGCGGCGACATCGACGGTCTGGTCAACCCGGAGTTGGAGGTTAAGCCGGGATCGCGCGTTCATATCGCCCTCACCAATGGCGACGGCATGACGCACGATCTCTCCGTCCCGGCGTTTGGCGCCAAGACGCCCATGCTCAGCGCGCGCGGCAGCGAAGCCGAAGTCGCCTTTACGGTTAAGGAGGGGCAGGAAGGAACATACGACTATTTCTGCACGATTGCAGGCCATCGCCAAGCAGGCATGGAAGGTCGCCTCGTCGTGCGATGACTTGATCAGTAGCCGCGTCCGGGGCAGCGCGCCAAATAAGGCGCGGCACGCTGCCCCGCCAACCGTCTTGACCGGCGTTCGCACCCGGCTGCTCCGGCGCGTTGACCTCCGGCGTAATGCAGGCTATGCTGTCTGTATACGGACGGGTTCGGCGTATGCCCCCGGCCATGCGTCGCCGCCACTCACCTGATACGGAGGTCAAGACATGACGCGCACCGTAATCCAACATGCCGCAACGCTGGTCACAATGGATGCAGACCGCCGCGAGATACCCGACGGGGCGCTGGCGATTCGCGACAACGTAATCGAGTGGGTCGGCCCCTCCGCAAATTTGCCGCCGGAACTGGCGCAACAGGCCGACCGGACCGTCAACGCCGCCGGAAAAATCGTACTGCCCGGCCTGGTCAACACGCACCACCACTTCTACCAAACCTTGACGCGCGTCATCCCCGAAGCGCAGGATGCCGTGCTCTTCGACTGGCTCAAGACGCTCTATCCCATCTGGGCGGAACTGCGGCCTGAGGACGTGCGCATCAGCACGCAGCTTGCCCTTGTCGAGCTTCTCCTCAGCGGCTGCACCACCTCCAGCGACCACCACTATCTCTGGCCCAACGGCTGCCGCCTCGACGACCAATTCGAGGCCGCCGAAGAGATCGGCATGCGTTTTCACGGCGCACGCGGCAGCATGAGTCTGGGCGAAAGTCAGGGCGGGCTGCCGCCGGACCGCGTCACCGAGGACGAAGAGACGATCCTGCGCGATTGCCGCCGCGTGGTCGAGGCCTACCATGATCCGTCGCCCTACGCCATGCGCCGTGTCATCCTGGCGCCGTGCAGCCCCTTCAGCGTCACCCCGGATCTCATGCGCGAAAGCGCGGCCCTCGCCCGCAGTTTCGGCGCAGCAGGCGTCCGCCTGCACACCCACTTGGCCGAAACGATTGACGAAGAGGAGTTCTGCCTTTCCGCCTTCGGGCAGCGCCCTGCCGCCTATGCCGAATCGCTCGGCTGGCTGGAGAGCGATGTCTGGCATGCGCACTGCGTGCACGTCAATGAGGCGGAAATCGGCGCTTTTGCACGCGCCGGCGCCGGCGTCGCCCACTGTCCCAACAGCAACATGCGGCTCGCCAGCGGCATCGCCCCGATCCGCGCCCTGCGCCAGGCGGGCGTCCCGGTTGGCATTGGCGTAGACGGCAGCGCCAGCAACGACAGCAGCCACCTCCTCGGCGAAGCCAGACAAGCCATGCTCTTGCAGCGCGTCCAAGGCGACCCGCATGCGATGAGCGCGCGCCAGGCCCTCGAACTCGCCACCCTGGGCGGCGCCGCCGTGCTCGGCCGCGACGACATCGGTTCGCTCGCCCCCGGCAAGGCCGCCGACATCGTCGCCTTCGACCTCAACGCCCTTTCGTACTCCGGCGCGGCCGTACATGACCCGGTCGCCGCGCTCGTCTTCTGCCATCCCATGACCGTAGACTTGGCGATGGTCAACGGCCACATCTTGGTGGAGGACGGAACCCCGCGCTATGTCGATACGCACCAGCTGGTGCAGGCGCATAACCAGGCCGCGCGGCAACTGCTGCAGCGCGCCGGCAAGGTCTAGGCCCAAGCGGAGCGAGCATGACCGACACCTTCGACGTGATCCTCACCCACGAACACACGGACTTCGACGCTCTGGCTTCGCTACTGGGCGCCTCTCTGCTCTTTCCGGATGCGCTGCCCGTCCTGCCACGCCGGTTGAACCGCAACGTCCGCGACTTCCTGACCCTCTACAAGAACCACTTCCCCTTCGTCACAGACCGCGAGACGCCCAAAGGCCGCGTGCGGCGCGCCATTCTCGTCGATTCCCGCTCCGTCAACTGGGTCAAGGGCATGGATCGCAACGTCGAGTTCTTCATCATCGACCATCACGTCGACGAATCCCAGCCGCCTGAGGAGAACAATGTCTGGTCCGCTGCGGTCGGCGCCAACACGACCCTGCTGCTCGAACGCCTGATCGTGGCGGATTATGCGCCCACGCCCGTCGAGGCGACGCTCTTCGCCCTGGGCATCCACGAAGACACCGGCAGCCTGACCTACCCCTCCACCACCCACCGCGACGCACGCTGCCTAGCCTGGCTCTTGGAACCGCAGCGCAATGTCAACCTGGAGGTGCTCAGCCACTTCCTCAACCACCCGCTCAGCGAATCCCAGCGCGCGCTGCTCGACGTGCTCATCGATCACAGCGAGTTCCTGGAAATCTCCGGCCATACCATCGTCATCGCCCAGGCCGATGCACGCGACTTCCGAGAAGAGTTAAGCGCCTTGGCGACCCGCTTGCGCGACTTCCACGAAACCGACGCACTCTTCCTCGTCGTCAACCTGGGCGACATCATCCAAGTCGTGGCGCGCAGCACAACCGACGAAATCGACGTTGGCAAAGTCGCAGCCGAGCTGGGCGGCGGCGGCCATCCACGCGCTGCCGCCGCGCCCATCCCCGCCCGCAATAACAAGACGCAGATCGTGCGCGACCGCATCGTGCGTCTTATAGAAGAGGTCAGCCGCTCAGCCGTCACCGTGCGCCACATCATGAGCGCCGGCCGCCCGCAAATTTTGTCGCCGCGCATGTCGATCCACGCCGCAGCGGAGTTGATGCGCCGCTACGGGCACGAGGGCTTTCCCGTCGTCGAACGCCGTCCGGACGGGCGCGAGGAGTTGCTCGGCGTACTTACGCGTCGCGAGACAGACCGCGCCCTCACCCACGAACTGGGTGACCAGCCGGTAAGCCGCTTTATGCGCGCCGGCCAGGTCTTCGCCCGCCCCGACGATTCGGTCAACAAGCTGCGTCGTCTGATGATTGACAGCAACTGGGGCCAGATTCCCGTCGTCGACGAGAACGACCACATCATCGGCATCGTCACCCGCACCGACCTGATCAAGCTGTGGGACGAATCATCCCTGCCCGAACGCCACGCCGGCGAGATCGAGCGGCTGCTCAGAACGACCCTGCAGCCGGTTCCCCACGCCCTTCTCCAGCTAATCGGCGAAGAGGTGGACCGCCTCAACTTCACCGTCTATGTCGTCGGCGGTTTCGTGCGCGATCTGCTTCTCAATCGCCCGCACCTCGGCGCGCAAAGCCTCGACATGGACATCGTTATCGAAGGCGACGCCATTCGCTTCGCTCAGCGCATGAAGGATCTCTACGGCGGTCGCATCGTGCCGCACCGCCGCTTCAACACGGCGAAATGGCTTCTCAACAACCATGACCACCCCGTGAACCATGACCGACTGCTCTCCCGCCTGCCCCAGCCGGTTGACCCCGCCGATCTTCCCGCGCATCTCGACTTCGTCAGCGCACGCACCGAGTTCTACACCG
>CAZYSJ010000021.1:32397-43782 GCA_964649875.1 uncultured Caldilineaceae bacterium | reverse complement strand
GAGGGTAAGGAGCGCACATGCAGAGCTATCAAAACTACCTAATGGACATGGACGGTGTGTTGGTGCGGGGGCGCACGCCTATACCCGGCGCCGTTGAGGTGGTCCGCCGCTTCAATGAAGAGGAGACGCCCTACCTGGTGCTGACCAATAACCCGCTTTATACGCCGGGCGACTTGGCCCACCGGCTGCAATCGGAGGGGTTGAACGTACCCGCAGACCGCATCTTCACCTCGGCGCTGGCGACGGCGCGCTTTCTCAGCAGCCAGCGGCCCAACGGCAAGGCTTTCGTCATCGGCGAGAGCGGCTTGACCAGCGCCATCCACGCCATCGGCTATGTGATTACCGACAAAGACCCGGATTACGTGGTGCTGGGCGAGACGCAGGGCTATAACTTTTCCGCTATCACCAAGGCGATTCGCCTGATCAGCGAGGGGGCGCGTTTCGTCGCCACCAACCCGGATGCGTCCGGCCCGTCTGAGGAAGGCATCGTGCCGGCCTGCGGGGCGATGGCCGCCCTGATTGAGACGGCGAGCGGCCGCAGTCCCTTCTTCGTAGGGAAACCGAACCCGCTGATGATGCGCACGGCCCTCAATTATCTGGGCGTGCATTCCGAAGACACGGTGATGGTGGGAGACCGCATGGACACCGATATCGTCGCCGGCACGAACAGCGGCATGGCGACGGCCCTTGTGTTGACGGGCGTAACACGGCGCGAGGACATAGGCAAGTATCCCTATTTGCCCACCCATGTGATCGATTCGATTGCGGACCTGGTCTAGCGCGTATCAATCAGCGCGTATCGAACGCAGCTCAATGGCGGCGAACACGATTCTAGATTAAGCGAGTGAAGCGTATGGCTACCCCAGTTGTCATGCCCAAACAGGGCCAAAGCGTAGAAAGCTGTATCATCGTCGAGTGGAAGAAGCAGCCCGGCGACGAGGTGGCGCAAGGCGATGTGCTGTGCGAGGTGGAGACGGACAAAGCCGTGATGGATGTGGAAAGCCCCGCCGCCGGCACGCTGCTTGCGCTGTTTTACCAAGAAGGCGACCTAGTGCCGGTGCTGGAGACGATTGCCGCCGTCGGCCAACCCGGCGAAGACGTGAGCGATCTTCGGCCCGCAGGCGCAGCAGAGGCCAAAGGCGCTGAAGCCCCACAAGCGGCTGCAGCGCCGGCTGAGACGCCTGTCGCGTCAGCGGTTGCGCCGCCGGAACAAACCGTCGCCGAAGAACCGATAGGCGTATCGCCGCGGGCGCGCCGTCTGGCGGAGCAAAAAGTGGTCTCGCTTGAAGGCTTGCCGGGAAGCGGACCAGGCGGGCGCGTGATCGAGCGTGATGTACAGGCGGCGCTGTCATCCCAGCCGCGCCTTAGCCCGGTGGCGCAGGCCATGGTGCAGAGCGGCGCGTACCGTGCGCCCGCCCAGGGCAGCGGCCCCGGCGGTCGTGTGATGTCGCGTGACCTGGCGTCTGCGGCGGAGGCGTCAACAGCGGAAGCCGCTGCTGCGCCTGTAGCCGGCGTTGCCGCCGCTGCCCCGGCGCAGCCAGTCACCACGATCCCTCTGCGGGGGGTGCGCAGGGTGATCGCAGATCGCATGCTCCAGTCGATACAATCGACGGCGCAGCTTACTCTCAACAGCACAGCCGACGCCCGCAGCATTCTGGCGTACCGTCAAAAGCTAAAGGCCAGCGACCCTGCATGGGGTCTGCAGGGGGTCACCATCAATGACCTCGTGCTGTTTGCGGTCTCGCGCATCTTGCCGCAGTACCCGGACCTCAACGCGCTCTTTACCGATGAAACGATAGAGCAGTACTCAGCGGTACACTTAGGCTTCGCTGTCGATACCCCGCGCGGCCTGATCGTCCCGGTGATTCGCAACGCGAACACCCTTGCGTTGCGTGATCTGGCGGCGGAGAGCAGACGACTGGCCGCGGCCTGCCAAGAGGGATCCGTGCAGCCGGATGAACTGAGCGGCGGTACATTCACCGTCACCAACCTGGGCAATCTCGGCGTCGAGAGCTTTACGCCTATCCTGAACGTACCGCAGGTGGCGATCCTCGGCGTAGGCGGCATCACGCTCAAGCCTGTCGAGTCGGAAGATGGCGACCTCCAGTTCGTGCGCCATCTCAATCTGTCGCTCACGATCAACCACCAGGTGGTAGACGGCGCGCCGGGCGCGCGCTTCTTGCAGGCCCTGGCGAATGGTTTAGCGCAGTTTGACCTGCTGTTGGCCGCGTAGGGCCATCGCATTCTCAGTGAATATCGCATCCTCCACCCGGTTTTCGGCGTTATGGGGGACGGCGTAGCAAACAAGAAAAGGGAATTCTCATGACCAAAGCCATAACTATTGACCCGCGCGAGGTTCGCAAAAAGGGCGTCTTGACCGGCCCGGAGATTCCGGTCAACGCTTATGAATCCAACCCCAAAGCCGAGGCGAAGAAGTACGGCAAGCGCGGCCTCTTGCGCATGTACCGGGACATGGTCCACATCCGCGAGTTTGAGACGATGTTGGACCGCATCAAGAAGGAGGGCGTGTACCACGACATCGCCTACGACCATAAAGGCCCGGCGCATCTCTCCATCGGGCAGGAGTCGGCCGCGGTGGGCCAGGCGTATCATCTCACGCCGGACGATTTTATCTTCGGCTCGCACCGCAGCCACGGCGAGATCCTCGCCAAGAGCTTCTCCGCCATCGCCAAGATGGAGGAGAGCGAACTGCAGGCCATCATGGAGTCGTACAACGAAGGGACGACCTTGCGCGTGGTCGAACGCTTCGCCGGCGATGCCAAGGATGTGCGCGAGTTGGCGACGTACTACGTTCTCTACGGCACGCTCGCCGAGATATTCGGTCGCGAGTATGGCTTCAACAAGGGCATGGGCGGCTCAATGCACGCCTTCTTCCCGCCCTTCGGCGTGATGCCCAACAACGCCATCGTCGGCGGCAGCGGGGACATCTCCGTCGGCGCTGCGCTATTCAAGCGCATCAACCGCAGACCGGGCATCGTCATCGCCAACATCGGCGACGCCTCGATGGGCTGCGGGCCCGTGTGGGAAGGCATGATGATGTCAGCGATGGACCAGTACCGCACCCTTTGGGACAAAGAACTGGGCGGCGCGCCGCCGATGCTCTTCAATTTCATGAACAACTTCTACGGCATGGGCGGCCAACCCAAGGGCGAAACGATGGGCTTCGACGTGCTTGCCCGTGTGGGCTTGGGGGTCAACCCTGAGGCGATGCATGCCGAGCGGGTTGACGGCTACAGCCCGCTGGCCGTGGCCGATGCCATCGAGCGCAAGCGCAAGGTGCTCTTAGAAGGGCGCGGGCCTGTCTTGCTCGATACCGTCACCTATCGCTTCTCCGGCCATTCGCCGTCTGACGCTATGGCTTACCGCACCAAAGAAGAACTCGACCTGTGGATGGAGCAGGACGCCATCGCCGGCTACCGGCAATATCTGCTCGACAACGGCCATCTGGACGGGGACCAAGCCGACGCCGTGCAAGAGGAAGCGGTAGAACGTATCGTCAAGACGCTCACGGCAGCGGCGTCGCTAGAGGTTTCGCCGCGGGTAAGTATTGCCACGGATGCCATCGGCGAGATGATGTTCTCGAACGGCGTCAAGGACCGCATGGCTGACGGCGAGCCGGAGACGCTTTTGCCGCTGGAGGAGACGCGACTTAAGACCACGCTGGCCAAGAGCCGTTTCGGTTTAGACGCGGACGGCAAGCCGCTGCCCAAAATGCGCTGCGTCACCTACGCCGAGGCGCTGTTCGAGGCGATGATCCATCGCTTTTATGAGGACCCGACCATGGCGGCGTTCGGCGAGGAAAACCGCGACTGGGGCGGGGCGTTCGGCGTCTATCGCGGCCTGACCGAGGCGCTGCCTTATCACCGGCTTTTTAACACGCCGATTTCCGAGGGCGCCATCGTCGGGGCCGGCGTCGGCTATGCCCTCAGCGGCGGACGCGCCGTCGCCGAGCTGATGTACTGCGACTTCATGGGGCGCGCCGGCGACGAGATCTTCAACCAGATGTCCAAGTGGCAGGCTATGTCGGCGGGCGTGCTGAAGATGCCGCTGGTGCTGCGCGTGTCGGTCGGTTCCAAATACGGCGCGCAGCATTCGCAGGACTGGACGTCGATCGTGGCGCACATCCCCGGCTTGAAGGTTATGTTCCCGGCGACGCCCTACGATGCCAAGGGCATGTTGAACCTGGCTCTGCACGGCACGGACCCGGTCGTCTTCTTCGAGAGCCAGCGGCTTTATTCCGAGCCGGAGACTTTGGTCGAAGGCGGCGTGCCGACCGAGTATTACGAGGTGGAGATGGGCGAACCCGCGGTACGGCGCACGGGCAGCGACTTAACGATCTTGACGGTTGGGGCGACGCTGTATCGCGCCCTAGAGGCGGCGGATGTCTTGCAGGAGAAGTACGGCCTGTCGGTTGAGGTGATCGACGCCCGCTTCCTCAACCCGCTCAACTATGCGCCGATCGTGGCGTCGGTCAAGAAGACCGGCAAGATCGTGCTGGCGTCTGACGCCAGCGAGCGCGGTTCGTTCTTGCACACGATGGCGTCGAACATCAGCCAACTGGCCTTCGATTACCTGGATGGGCCTGTAGCGGTGGTGGGTGCGCGCAACTGGATCACCCCGCCCGCCGAGATGGAAGAGGGCTTCTTCCCGCAGAAGGAGTGGATCATTGACACGATCCACGAGCGCATCCTGCCGCTGCCGGGCCACGAGCCGGCCACGCGTCAGGCGACGAGTGAGATTCTGACGCGCAATCGCATGGGCGTGTAGCGGTCAAGCGGACCGTTTGGCGACGATAGTCACAGGGGTGTGCGGCGAGCCGAGTCGTACGCCCCTTTTTGTTGCCGAGAGTGTTTCACGTGAAACATTGGCTCTTGGCCGGATAGCAGTTGATCGCGTGAAAACAAAACGCCGGCGCCCAATCGAGCGCCGGCGTTTCACGTGAAACAATTTCGTCTACAAGAGATGGTCCAGTACTGGCCTACAGGTAATCGCGCAGCTTGCGGCTGCGGCTCGGATGGCGCAGCCGGCTCAGCGCTTGCGCCTCGATCTGGCGGATACGCTCACGCGTCACGCCGAACTTCTTGCCCACTTCCTCCAGCGTGTAACAGTAACCGTCCACCAATCCGAAGCGGAGCTGCAAAATGCGCACCTCGCGCGGGGTCAGGCTCTGGAAAATCTCGTCGATTACCTCGCGCAGCAACTGCTGACCGGCCGCTTCGCCTGGCGCATCGGCGTCCTCATCCTCGATGAAGTCGCCCAAATAGCTGTCCTCTTCCTCGCCGACCGGCATCTCCAAGCTGAGGGGGCGCTGGCTGACGCGCATGATGTGCTCCACTTTGCGCGGCGTGACGCCCAGTTCGTCCGCGATCTCCTCTGTTGTCGGGTCGCGGCCCAATTCCTGCACCAGCTGGCGGCTGGTGCGCGTCAGGCGGTTGATCTGCTCGTACATATGCACCGGCACGCGGATCGTGCGCCCTTGGTCGGCAATGGCTCGCGTCACCGCCTGGCGAATCCACCACGTGGCATAGGTGCTGAACTTGTAGCCGCGCCGGTAATCGAACTTCTTGACCGCTCGGATCAAGCCGATATTGCCTTCCTGGATCAGGTCTAGGAACGGCACGCCGCGCCCCACATACTTCTTCGCAACGCTCACCACCAGGCGGCTGTTGGCCTTGATCAGATGCTCCTGCGCCGCCTGCCCGTCTCTCACCAACCACAAAAGCCGCTCGCGCGCTTCCCAGTCGTCGATGCCCAGCGTCAGTTGCTTGCGCGATTCGCGGCCTTTCTCCATCCGCTTGGCTAGGCTGACCTCTTCCTCCGCCGTCAAGAGCGGCACCCGGCCAATTTCTTTGAGGTACAGACTGATAGAGTCGTCGATTTCAATCTGACTCAGATCAAACGCATCTTCTTCGGCAGTGTCGCCATCTACATCTGAAGCATCCACCGGTTCATCCTCTCGTGCTTGTCCGACTTCGATGCCCTGCTCAAACAACGCAGCGAATGTATCCTCCAGCTG
This sequence comes from uncultured Caldilineaceae bacterium, assembly GCA_964649875.1. Taxonomy (GTDB): domain Bacteria; phylum Chloroflexota; class Anaerolineae; order Caldilineales; family Caldilineaceae; genus JASGTU01. Next base: position 37,745 of record CAZYSJ010000021.1, on the reverse strand, counting down.
ATCCATGTTGTTCTCGGCTTCAGGCAACACGCGCAGGACATCGTCGAAGGTGACGAACCCCTGCTTGCGCCCCAACTCCAGCAAGTGCTCCAGAGCCGCCTCCGGGCTTAACATCTCAACATTTTCTACTGCGTCGTCTGCTGCAGCGTCGCTCAGATCGGCGCGCTGATCGGTTCCGCCGGCGAATTCATCGTCGAAATTCGCGTCGAAACCCATTTCCATATCTGCGTCCTTTGAGCTTTCCTGTCGTCGTTGTTTCGCCATTATCCGTATCGCTTCTCCACTTCACAATAAGTCCGATATCGTCAATAACTGCTGTGCGCCAACGCGCTTCGATAACTGCCCTAAAACGTCGTCTTGCCGCTCTTGCGCCGCTCATGCCTTCCGGCCATAAAGCCGAGATGTTCAGGCGGCGCAAAATTGCCCGGTTCAACGGATCCGATCCGGCGGGTCTAGTCCAGCGGCTCCTTAAAGTCCCACACGCCCTCGCGTTGTGCGAAACGCGTCTCGCACTCGCGGCATTCCAACCGATCATCTGCCAGTCGCGCCAGGGCATTGTCCGCCTGGCAGACCGGACAACGCAGGATGGCGGTCACATCCGCCGGCCCGCTGTTTGTCGCAGCAGGGGGATCGGCATCCGGCGCCGTCATCCTCACAAAGACGCTTGGCGCCAGCGGATAACGTCCCCCGGCATCAAACAGCATTCGGTCCATGCGCGCCAAAGTCTGCGCCGGAAGTGCACGCTTGAACAGCGACGCACGAAAATGCGACACGGCCAATTGGCGCTGTACGCGCAGCTTGGCCTCTTCCAGGCGGCTCCACATCCAGGCCGGGTGAAAATCGTAGTTTAACTCAACGAATTCCACCGGCTCCGTATCGAGCGGCGACCAGGTCTGCCGCTGCAACGCCCAACGCGCCAGCGCCTTGAGGTTGCGCTTGTTGGCATATTCCAGCACGGCCACGCTCTCGCGATGCATCACGCGCCGAATCTGCGCCAGGGCTCGCGGGACATCGGCCAGGTGATGCATGACGCGCACCATCACCACCGTGTCCATCGCCCCGGTCGCCAACGCCAGGTCGTACAAATTGCCCGCTACAAACACAAAACGGGGATCGCTTCCCCGCCGGGCAGCCGCTTCCTGCAACAATGTGCGGCTATAGTCGAACAAAACGATCTGCTCGTAGCCGAGATAGAGATCAGCCAGCCGGCCAAAGCCGGCGCCGAGTTCGACAATGCGCCGGCCATGCGCCGGCATCAATTCCTGTAGAGCCAACCGCTCGGCCGCATCCTCGTACTGGCGTCCTTGGCCTTCCCAGAAGTCGGTGCGGTATTGACTGCCCTCATAATCGATGACAGGCGGCGCAGCGCTGCGAGCGGCTTTTGAGCGAGCGGTTAGTCGTGTTGACAAGAGCGACACACCCGTGTAGACTACTAATTAGGTTCCCATTCCCAGAGAACACGTTGCACCCAGGAATGAACCAACTCAATAAATGCTGTGCGATGAGTACCGTCGATCCATTGCCATCGAACCATTATCGCACAGACTATACTTCGCGCCGGCGATGTTTCTTCCAATCTGAAAGAAACGATCGGCCAAAAAAAAGGCGGGAGCGCCCCTCCCACTAACCTTGACCTACTTGTCGTAAGTATAGCAGCAAGCGCGCGCAATTTCAATACCCAAATTAACATTGTCCGGCATGATAATTTGGGGGAATCGTGCGCTCGCGGACGGGCGATGTCGTCGAACCCCGGCTCTTGCGCCTCGCCGCCTGTCGTTTGCCGGGCATATAACGGCGGGCGCCTGCCCGCAGTTCCGCTCTCGCATCCGCAGGGCGACAATTTTGCGCGCAATCGGAGCGCCCTTAACTAGCCGATGGCGGCGAATTGTCGTATAATGATGCGAATCGCCCTTGTCCGGCAGTTATTTGCGCGGGCGTCGACTATTTCGAGTAGGCTAGCCAGGGACACATATGACTGAATCAACGGCGAGCAACCAACAACAGCCCGATACGCCGGCGGACTATATCCATCATCTGCCCAGCGCCCCTCTCCCCGACAACGACGACTTTGCGCCGGGGTCCACCCATCTGGCGCGCATTGGCCCCATCTCCCTCTATCGCGGCGGCTGGGGCGTCTACATCGACTCGCATGCCATCGCAGAAGCCGCCATGCAGGCGGGCTTTCCGGCGGACCTTGCCGATACCATCACGAAGCTCGGCTTCAGCGGCGGCTACCATTTCCCTGTAGATTCCGACACTTTCTCGACGCGTGTTCAGAACCTGATGACGGGCTACATCACGCGTCTAGTCGACAAGGTGATGGAGGTGCGCGGCTGGGATAGCGTCGACGCTTTGTTTGTCGGCACTCAGACGATCTTCGAAGAAGCGTTGGACGAAGTGCGCGCCGCGTTGAGACATCGAGGTAAACAAGTAGGCCCCATCTATTGGTATCGCATGGCCTGCAACAGCGCTACCGCTGCGCTGGTCGACACGCTGCGTGAGCCGGCGTTTGCCGGGCAGCGCATTGCCGTCGTGGGCCTCGACAACCTATCCGGCAACACGACCGACAGCACGGACCCCGTTACCTTTGCCACCTTTGGCAATGGCGGCGCAGCTATGGCCTATGTGCCGGGCAGGGAAATCGAGATGCTGGACGGGGAAACCGTCGTCGAATACGATACGGACGGCTTTTTCCATGTGCCGTACATCATCAATCGGCCGCCCAAGGCGCGGCCGCGCAGCCTGCCGGCAGACTACCGCGTGCTCGGCGAAGAGACGCAGCGCCGCTTCCACGCCACCGAAAACGGTCTCTTCCTAGAGATCCCCGAGGACGACGCCTTCCGCATGGACGGACGCGGCACGTTCCGCTACTTTACATCTGCCGGCGTGACGAATCTGCTCTGGAACGTCATAGACGGCTATCGCCGTAAGTTTTCCGATAGTCTGGGCCGGTTGGGGGCGACCATCGGCCATCAACCCAGCCAGGCCGTGGTCGACGGCCTCAACCGCACGCTGTTCCGCCTTACGCTGGAGAACCGCAACCAAGAGAATGAGGCCGCCGGCGATGAGGAATCCATGTTCTCGACAAGAGACATCCGCAAGATGATGCGGTCGGATCTTTCGGAGCGCCTGGCCCAACTGCGCAAGCTTGGCATCGACGCGCTTTCGCTCAACATCCCCTGGGTGATGCCCGATGTCGGCTTCAACAATACCAGCGCCGGGACTTCCCTCAGCGCCCTGACAACGCTTGCCGCCCAAAAGGTGGTCATGCCCGGCACGGCGCACGTCCTGCTTGGCCTCGGCGTAGGCGCATCCTATCAGGCGCACGCCATTCGCTTTGTCGCGGACAGCTAGCGCTGCGTTGCATAGTCCGTCGCCTGGGTGACGACGGCGTCCGGCGGCAGGTGGGAGATGTCGTTGACGAGAAGGGCATGCCATTTCTCGCCGTCCCACTGCAGCACCGAGATGGCGCAGTTGTGGGGATCCCACAGTTGCCAATCTTGAGGACCGTCGCCCACCCAGGTGGCGAGGATGTTGCAGATCACGCCGCCGTGCGTGACGAGCAACAGCGTTTCGCCGGGGTGTTGCTCGGCTAGCGTCTGCACCGCCTGGACGACGCGCCGGTTAAACGAACTGGGCGATTCGCCTTGCGGCGGCGCGAATGCCGGGTCTTTATCCCAGCGGCCCCATAAATCCTCGCTTTCGCGCAAGTCTTGGAACGTGCGCCCCTCCCATTCTCCCAGATCGAACTCGCGCAGCCCTTCGTGCACCACCGGCGTCATGTCGATGGCGTCTGCGATGGCGGCGGCGGTGCTTTGCGCACGGGCGAGGGGCGAGACATAGAAGCGGTCAATCGGATAGCGGCGGCTCAGATCGGCTACGCCGCGCGCGGCGGCTTCAACCTGGCGCCGGCCGCGCGGGGTCAACGGGGCATCCAGCGCGCCATGCCATACCTGTTGTACATTGGCTTCGGTCTCGCCGTGGCGCACCAAGATCACGGTGGCGGGGCGGCGCATCTCCAGCCGGCTCTTAATATCTGTCTGACACATAGACTGGTTCACCATAGCTTATCTAGAATCCCCGGCGCGCGTAACAAGCGCCGGCTCCGAGAACGGCGACCCAACCGGTTGCAGGCCGCCTGACTATGGTAGCACAGAACCGCCGATGTAAAGTTGTTGTAAGACATCCGGAAAACGCCGGTGCGCCGGGGCCGGCCGCGCCGAGAGGAACTGCGGCGCGAAGAGCAACCGCGCGCCCGCGCCAGGTTCAGGCGCGTTGATCCTGAGCCTGGCGCATGGGCGCCGGCTAAAAGCGGGTCAGGCGGCCAGCCGCCCGAAACGTTTCGCCGTATTCGAGATCGTGCCCTCCGTGGCGACGCGCACCAGCAGCACGGGGCAGGGGCTGTGTTGCAGCACCTTGTCGGCGACGCTGCCCGATGACCAGCGCGTGGCGCCGCCCTCGCCATGCGACGCCATGACAATCATATCGGCCGGCTCGCTGGCTGCAACCCACAGGATATCCTCGGCGGGAGAGTTGTCATGGACGACGTGGCGCGCTTGAACCCCTTCTTGGGCGAGCGCCGCCTCGTGCGCCTGTAAGTACAACTCCAACTCACGCTGTCGATGCTGGATCGCCTCGCGAATCCACAGCGCTTCCGCCTTAGACTCCAGCAGCGAGGGCATCTCGGTGTCCAGCACGCGTAGGAGAAGCACCTCGCTGCTGAACTGCTTTGCCAATGCCGTAGCTATGGGCAGCGCCTGTTCAGATTCAGACGACCCGTCGAGCGGGACAAGAATGCGACGCAGCTCATACATGACGGTCTCCTTTACTCCATGCCATAAGTCGGATTGAAGATCATGTTTGACGGACGGTCGCTCGACCCGGCCTGCCGTTTCACAGCGCCTAGCCGTAGCGCCCGAGTCAGTCGGCATGTGCATGCCATTACTTACAGCGTAGCAGAGCGGCGGCTACAAAATGGCTACAAATGGAAGGCTGAGCGAAGTCTTGCACGCAAGATGTATCACTCACAGCGCGTCTTGCGCCCGCGCATAGGACGTTTGACCGCGCCAAAAACAGGTCAAATGTCACGTAGTATCGGGCTGCGATTGATGGTAGTCTGTACGCAAGGGCTTTTCTGCCCGTGTTCGCAGCCCCCGACCGTCGATGAAGACAAGTTCAGGGATGACCGTTATGTTGACTCTAGCTCTATGGTTCCTGATCGGCGTCAGCGCCATGTGTGCAAGCGTAGTGACCCTTGCCTGCGTGCTGGCCGGCCGCATTGAGAAACAACGCCGGCCGGAAACTGCCGAGGACCGCACCCGTAGCGAGGCGCGCCAGAACGAACCGCG
>CAZYSJ010000021.1:0-32297 GCA_964649875.1 uncultured Caldilineaceae bacterium | reverse complement strand
CGCGCCAGAACGAACCGCGTTCCGATCTGCGCGGTCGCTTCACCGGCCACTCCGAGGATCAGCCGGCTACACTCTAGCAAACAGGGTGTCGCCGTAAGCGGCGACGCAGAACAAATCCCCCCCGAATTCCCCCAAACCGAAGAGTGATGCGGCCAGGCGACGAATCGCCGCGCCGGCTCTTCTCTGATCGCTGATTTCACCGCCTCCGTCCCTTCTTAGCCGTCGACCGGCGCGCCTGCCCGCAAATGGATGCGCCGGTCGACGGCGCGCAATGCGCGCCTCTTGCCCTTGCGAGATTTTATCCCAGGCAGTTGTCAACATCCTTTCAGAGTCCTGTCTCGTCTCGTGCGTAAAATTAAGCGGGGTTAACAGGCGGCGGAACAGGCGCAGAACATCGCTCGCGCCAATTCGTGAAAAAGTTCACTTGATCTGGGCGCGCCTTCGCGGTACTATAATGGCATGCCTGCTATCATTACTTAAGGCAAGCCTTAAAATGGCGGCTTCCAGACGATAACAGGCGACGATAACGGATATAAACAGTCGGCGGCGGCAATATGAAACACGATTCCTTCAACGAAAGCGTAGAGATGTACCTCAAGACGGTGAGCGAGCTGGCCGCCAACGACGGCTTGGCCCCCATCTCCGCCTTGGCCCAACACTTGGGCATCTCCGCCGTGTCGGCCACGGAGATGGTGCATCGCTTGGGCGAGCAGGGTCTGGTTGACCATGTGCCCTACAAGGGCGTCGCCTTGACCGAAACCGGCGCACAGCACGCCTATCGCGTCATCCGCCGCCATCGACTGTGGGAATGCTTCTTGTCCGATCACCTGGGGCTTGGCTGGCAGCACGTCCACGACTACGCCTGCCAGTTGGAACATGCCACCGCCGACGAGGTGGCCGACGCCATCGCCGCATTTTTGGGCCAGCCTGCCGCCTGCCCGCACGGCAATCCCATCCCCGACCGCAACGGCCGGGTGGCGGAACTGAACGACAAACCTTTGAGCGAGTGGCGGCCCGGCGATCGCGGCGCGCTCTCGCGTGTCTTCCCGGAATCGTTTCTGTTGCTCGATTACCTGGCGATGCATAACGTCCGGCCTGGGCGGACCGTCGTCGTGACGGAGCTTGCCCCCTTCAACGGCCCCATAATGGTCCAGATCGGCGGCCTGTCTCATGCGCTGGGACATGAAATTGCAGCGCATATCTATGGAATCCGGCATAATGACTGATTTTCCTGACCTGACTGACGATGTTTGCCCAATCCAGGGCATTTGCCCGCTGACGAAGGCCCCCATCGGCCAAGACCTTCGCCTGTGCAAGCTGTGCGGGGGGCGGCGCATGGCGCGTCGTCTGGCCGAACTCGGTTTGACGCCCGGCGTTCACCTGCGCGTCGTGCAAGATGCGGGCGGTCCGCTGCTGGTGTCCGTGCGCGACTCGCGCGTCGCCCTGGGCCGGGGCATTGCCAGCAAGCTGAGTGTGGAGGTGCTATGAGCCGGGTTCTGATCGCTTTGCGAGGAGCGCGCTAGCATGGCGGATACGGTGCGCCTGGCGTTGGCGGGCAACCCCAATACCGGCAAGAGTACGCTGTTTAACGCGCTCACCGGCGAGAACCAGCATGTGGGCAACTGGCCCGGCAAGACCGTCGCCCGGCGCGCGGGCTGGTATGTCTACCGCGACCGCCGCTTCGAGGTCGTAGACCTGCCGGGGGCCTACAGCCTCTCGGCCTATTCGCCCGACGAAGAGGTGACGCGCGACTACATCATCCTGCAGCGCCCCGATCTGGTCGTCAACGTGATCGACGCCTCGAACCTGGAGCGCAACCTCTACCTGACCGCGCAACTCCTAGAAACGGGAACGCCGTTGTTGATTGCGCTCAATATGCAGGACCTGGCGTTGCGCCGCGGCCGTCGCGTCGACGCGCACAAGCTATCGCATCTGCTGGGCGGAACGCCCGTGGTCCAAACCGCAGCGGCGCGCGGCGACGGCTTGCCCGAACTGCGCGAGCTGATCTGGCGGATGACTGTTGACATGGAGCCGTCCGGCATTTCTGCCGATCCGGCGGCGAATGAGAGAGAACAAGCCCTTGCCTGCCCACTCTGCCATCGCGTATAGTCCCCCTCTCGAAGCCGAAATCGCCCAACTGGAGGAGGCCGTAGCGGGGTTGCCGGGCCCCTACGCACAGATGCCGGCGCGCTGGCTCGCCATCCAACTGCTGGAGGGCGACGAAAGCCTGCTGGATCTGGTGAATCAGGATGATCGCCGGCGCATCGCTGAAGCAGCCGAAGCCGGCCGCCGGCGGCTCTACCCCCTTTATCAAGAGGACGTCGACCTGGCGATCACCGATGAGCGTTACCGCTTCGTGCATGGCGTGGTCGAGCAAGTTATGACCGCGCCCGTGCAGCAATGGAGCGCGTCCGACCGCATCGACCGCGTAGTCACCAACCGCTGGCTCGGCATCCCCATCTTCTTCGGGCTGATGTATGTGGTCTTTAGCCTGGTGCAGAACGTGGCCGCACCCTATCTGGACTGGGTGGACGGGGTGTTCGGCGGGCCGTTGACCGCCTGGGTGACGGCGCTGCTGGGGTGGATGCAGGCGCCGGCCTGGCTGATCTCGCTGGCGACCGACGGCATCATCGCCGGGGTGGGCGGCGTGCTCGTCTTTCTGCCCGGCCTGTTCATCATGTATCTTGCCCTAGCTGTCATGGAGGATACCGGCTACCTGGCGCGGGCTGCGTTCGTGATGGACCGGGCGATGGGCAAGCTGGGGCTGCATGGGCGTTCCTTCATGCCTATGGTGCTCGGCTTCGGCTGTAACGTACCCGCCATCTACGCCACTCGCTCTATCGAGAATCGCGGGGCGCGGCTGCTGACCGGTCTTCTCATCCCGTTCATGTCTTGCTCGGCGCGGCTGCCCGTCTACGTGATTTTTGGCCTGGCCTTCTTCCCGCGCCACGGCAACCTTGCCATCTGGCTGCTTTACATGCTTGGCGTAGCGGTAGCCGGGGCTGTGGGGCTCGTGCTGTCGCGCACGCTTTTCCGCAACCTGCCGCCCGGCATCCTAATGATGGAGATGCCGTCCTACCGCTGGCCTTCCGTCAAACGCGTGCTGCACTACTCGTGGCAGGAGTCCGGGGCCTTCGTGCGCAAGGCCGGAACGTTCATTCTCGCCGGCACAGTCGTGTTCTGGCTGCTGCTCAACATGCCCCCGGGGACGACGGACATGCGCCAGAGCTGGTTCGGGCGCACGAGCAACGCCCTGGCCCCCGTGCTGGCGCCGGCGGGGTTTGGGGATTGGCAGGCCGGCGGCGCACTCCTCACCGGTATGTTGGCCAAAGAGATTGTGGTTTCGACCCTGGCGCAGGTCTACGTAGGCGAGGGGGCCGAGGGAGAGGAGCCGGCGACAAGCCCGGACGTGCTCGCCGACCTGGCAGGCATCGTAACCGGCTTCGGCGCGGCTACGCTAGAGGCGGGGCGGAGCCTGCTCGACATGCTTACCCCCGGCGTGTCCTTATTTGCCGAGTCCGTGCCGGGTGAGGAAGCCGATACTGCGCTCATGGCCGCCTTGCGCCGATCCTTCACGCCGCTCAGCGCGATCGCCTTCCTGGTTTTCGTGCTGCTCTATGTGCCGTGCCTTGCCACCATCGGCGCACAGGCGCAGGAGTTCGGCTGGCGCTGGGCGGCTCTGTCGGTCGCCATCACGCTGGTCGTACCGTGGACGCTGGCGACGTTGATCTACCAGGGCGGCCGCCTGATCGGTCTGGGTTGAGGTCTCCATGCTGCAACAGGTCCTGACGCTACTTCAAGAGAGCAACGGCATCCCGCTGTCACAGGAGATGATCGGCAGGCAACTTGGTCTTCCGGCTGAGACGGTGGCGCAACTGCTGCACACGCTGGTGCAGCGCGGGCGGCTGGTCGAAGTGGATGAGGGCTGCACGGGCTGCGCCGTCTGTCCGCTCAAGGTCGTTTGCGCCGGCGCGCCGGCGATTGCGACGCGCGGCTACGCCTTGCCGGACCGCAAGCCGGAGGCGCAGGCCAAGAGCGCCTAGGCCTCGTCGAGCAGTTCCTGCAGCCGTTGTCGCGCGGCGTTGGGGTCCGCTTTGCCCTGCGTAGCGCGCATCACCTGCCCCATGAAGAAGCCGAACAGCTTGGTCTCGCCGCCGCGGTATCGCGCCAGCTCGGCGGGATTCGCCTCCAGGATGGCCGCAACGGCCTCGTCGATCACGCTTGTGTCGCTGACCATCGCCAACCCCTCGCGCGCCACGATGTCCTGCGGATCATCGCCTGTGGCGTACATGATGTCCAGCACCTTTTTGCCCGTGTTGGGGTTGATCGTCTTGTCGTCGATCAGCGCCAGGAGCGCGGCCAACTGCGCCGGGGCAATGCGCACCTCTGCGATCTGGCGCAAGTCCTGCCCCTCGCCGTCGGCGTAGATCAGGCGGAACAACTCCCCCGTGATCCAGTTCGCCATGCGCTGCGGCTTGCCGTCTTCCTCGCCATAGGCTTTCACCGCTCCCTCGAAGAAGCAAGCGACCAGGCTCTCGCCGGTCAGCGCATCGGCCTCTGTGGGGCGGAGTCCCCAATCCCGGATATAACGGGTGCGCTTGGCGCCGGGCAATTCCGGCAGTTCGGCGCGGATCGCGTCCACCCGCGCCCGGCTCAACGCCAATGGCGGCAAGTCCGGTTCCGGGAAGTAGCGGTAGTCGTCCGAACTTTCCTTGGTGCGCTGCAATACGGTGCGCTGCCGTTCCTCGTCCCAGCCCATGTTCACCTGCTCGACGGCGCCGCCGCTTTCCAGCGCCTCGATCTGGCGGCGCATTTCGTACTCGATGGCGCTGCGCACGGCGCGGAAGCTGTTCAGGTTTTTCACTTCTACCTTGGCGCCGTATTCGCCGCGGGCTTTCTGCTCCGGCGTGCGCACGCTGATGTTCGGCTCACAGCGCATGGCGCCTTTCTCCATGTCGCCGCTGCTCACGCCCAAATAGCGCAACACGCTACGCAAACCGACCAGGAAGGCATAGGCCTGTTCCGCGCTGTGGATATCCGCCTCGGTGACGATCTCCATCAGGGGCACGCCCGCCCGATTCAGGTCTACATAAGAATAGCCGCCCTCGTGGACAGAGCGCCCTGTATCCTCCTCCAGGTGCACGCGGCGGATGCGGATGGGCGCGGTCGAGCCGTCCGGCAGGTCGACGTCGACGCGGCCGTTGATGCACAGCGGCAGCTCGAACTGGCTGATCTGATAACCCTTGGGCAGGTCAGGGTAGGTGTAGTTTTTGCGCGCAAAGACGGCGGTCTCCGCGATCTCGCAGCCCAGCGCCAGACCTGTCCTGACGGTCGCCTCGACCGCGGCCCGGTTGATCACCGGCAGCGTGCCCGGCATGCCCAGGCAGACCGGGCAGACGCGCGTGTTGGGCGGCGCGCCGGCATAGTCGGTGGCGCAGCGGCAGAACATCTTGGAGCGGGTGAGCAACTGGGCATGCACTTCCATACCCACGACAAGCTCATACCGGGTGTCGGACTTGGTTGTTACGGCAAGCACGGGGACCCCCCACATACAATTCAGGCGATGAAGGCAAACGCGTTACAATGGGTCGCAACCGAAACGGCCATCGCGTCGTTTATACTAGAGCGGGCGACCGGCTCTTCGACCGCGGGTAACCGATATATGATACTGTCTCGTCAGCAATTCGACAAACACATAGGCGAAATCGGGCGCGACGGCCCTCAGCAGACAGGCGAACGATGGATCGAATGAATCGCGGACGCCGCGGCCTGGGGCGCTGGCCTGCATGGGTATGGCTGGCCCTCGTTCTGTCCCTGTTGATCGCGGCTCTCTGGTTGACCGATTGGGCGATCCGCAAAGCGTTGCCGCCGGCGGAAGAAGGCGCTGTGCAGGTCGTGCCCACCTTTACGCCCACGCCGCCCGCCGCGGCGCAGGCCTCTGCGTCCGCCCCTGCGGGCGACGTCACCGCCGAACCTGCGCCGGAGCCTGCCGCGACTGAACTCTCCGCGGCCGAACTTGCCGCACCTGAATCTGCCGCGGCAACTGAGCCTGCGCCGGCGGACACTGTGACGCCTACCCCGACATCCCCGCCGCCGCCCACGGCGACGCCCTCCCCGCTGCCCGAAGAACGCATGGCCCTGGGCGCGGAAGCCTACCGTTTGGGCGATTACGGCGCGGCGCGCAGCCATCTGGCCGCGTTCCTGGCGAGCCAAGACATCGCCAACGACCTGCGCCGCTTGGCCCAGTTCGAGTTGGCAAAGGCCTATCTGGCTGAGGGTTACTACGCCGAAGCCCTCGCCGCGCTCGACCAATTGCAGGCGGAGGATGATCTCGGCGCGGACGCTACAACCGTTGGCCCGGTCTCCCTGCAGGAAGTCCGCGGCATGGCCGACTTCCTGCGCGGCGAAGCCTTGGCCGGGTTGGGTCGCTATGCCGAAGCTGTGGCCGTCTATACGCGTTTTCTGCAAGGCTACCCGGCGACCACCGCAGCCGTGCAGACGAAGCTAGCCGAGATGTATCTGGCGCAGGGCGACACCGAAGCCGCCGCCGTCGCTTACCAAGCCGCGGCCGACGGCGCTACCAACGCCTCGCAGCGCGCCGGGTTGCTGGAGACCGCGGCCTCGATTCACATCAACGCCGGGCGTCATGCCGCCGCCGCCGCCGTCTACGACGCCATCCTAGACATGGCGCAGATTCCCTACTACCGCGCCGAGGTGATGAACAAGGCCGGGCACGCTTTAGCGGCTGCAGGCGATCAGGGCGCAGCCGTTGAGCGCTGGCAAGCCGCCATTGCCGAGGCCCGCCCGTTCTACACGGCGGAGCCGGTAACGGGCGCAGCCGCCAGCGACGCCGAGAGCATGCAGCAGTGGCAGACAGCCGCGGGCAGAAGTCGCGCCATCCGCGCCGCCTACGAGGCGCTGGTCGAACTGGTCGACCGGCAGGTCGATTTCGACCTCTATGAGCGCGGCTACATCGACCTGGTGGCGTCCGCCTGGACGCCGGCGATCAACGCGTTTACGGCCTATCTGGAAAGCGTGCCGGCGGACGACCCTCGCGCCGGCCTGGCTGTCCACGGGTTGGGACGCTCTTACCTCGGCGCGGGCGATCCCGCCGCCGCGCTGGCCGCGTTCGAGCGCGTGCTTGCCGAGTACCCGGGCTGCGCCTGCGCCGCACAGGCGCGGCTTGACATCGCACGGGCTACAGCCGCCCAGGGTGACGGCGCCGGGGCGCGCCGTCTCTATCGCACTTTCGCCCGCGACTTCCCCGACGACCCGCTCGCGCCCGAAGCCATGTGGCAGAGCGCATTGCTGGCCCTCAACGAAGATAACAGCCTCGAGGCCGCGGTCGACGCCCTGGTGTTGGCCGACGCCTTCCCAGACAGCGAACGCGCCCCCCAAGCCCTCTTTTGGGTGGGCACAGGCGCGTTTCACAGCGGTCTCTACAACGAAGCCGCGGACACTTACGCCCGGTTGCAGCGCCAATATCCCGACTATCGCTGGGACGCGACCGGCTACTGGCTGGGCCGCGCTTACCAGGCGCAGGGCAATACTGAGGCGGCCAACGCCCAATGGCAGGCCCTTGTGGACCGCGCCCCCGACATTTACTACGGCATCCTCGCTGCGCAGTCCTTGCGCGGGCTGCCTTTCACCGGCGGCTCTATGCTCACCGCCATGCCCGCCGTCGCCGGGCCGTCCAGCCGCCTGGCGGGCGATGACGGCACGCGGGCCTTTGCCGAGCAGTGGCTCGCCGCCTGGCTCCAAGTCGATGCGGCTGCGCTCGCCAACCTGCCGGCCCATATCGTCGATGACGCAGATCTGGCTGCCGGCCGCGTGCTGCTAGAGGTGGACGCGCGCGGGGAGGGCCTCGCCGCGCTGGAACGGGTCTATGAGCGCGCGCGGGAAGACCCGCAGGCGCTCTACGCGCTCAGCCTTGAGTTCGAGCGCATGGGCGCTTACCGTTTGAGCCTGATGGCAATGGCCCGCGTGATCGAGCAAAGCCCGGCCAACCTTGTCGAGGACGCGCCCATTTTCCTGCAAAAGCGCGTCTACCCGCTCCGCTTCCGCGACCTGATCACCGATCAGGCGGTCGCCCACGACCTAGACCCGCTGCTGCTCTTCAGCCTCATCCGCCAGGAGAGCCTCTTCGAGGAAGGCGCGCGATCCGTCGCATCGGCCCAGGGCCTCGCCCAGATCATGCCGGCGACCGGCGCCGAGATCGCCGGGCAACTTGGCTACCCAGACTACACCAACGACCTGGTATACCGGCCTATCGTCAACGTGCGCTTCGGCGCCTATTACCTGGACCGGGCGCGGGACTACCTCGACGGCAATCTCGTTTCCGCCCTCGTCGGTTATAACGCCGGGCCGGGCGCTTCGCAGGGATGGCGCGCCGCCTCCGGGCCGGATGACACCATCTTCGTCGAACTGCTGGAGTTGACCGAGCCGCGCGTCTATGTGCGCAGCATCACCGCCAACCTCTATCACTACTACCGCCTCTACGGCGGAGGCTGAGCGCCGCGCGAATCTCCGCATCCTCCACGCCTTGGCGAAATTTCCTCTTGCTCGATCGCGCGTGTTGCGCGCCAACCCATATGCTGTATAATCGCTCATCCTAAGGCTGCGCCGCACTTCCGCAAATCCGAGCGCAGCCGCACCGCGCCGGCCTCATAGGCGTTACGGACCGTTTCCGCCGAAACGGTCGGAGGAGAGAATTCGCCAGATGTCTACAGACAGCGCCCTGACAGGCGCCATCATCACCATCGAACGCTTTATCCTGGAACAGCAGCAGAGCCACCCGGACGCCACCGGTGCGCTGACTAACATCCTCTACGACATGGCGTTGGCCGCCAAGATCATCGCCAGCCGCACCACACGCGCCGCGCTGGTGGGCATCCTCGGCAACACCGGCGAAGAAAACATCCAGGGCGAGGCTGTTCAGAAGCTGGACAGCTTCGCCCAGCGTACCATCTATCGCCTCAATGACCATACGGGACGGCTCGCCGTCATGGCCTCGGAAGAAGAAGAGCGCATCATCCCCATCCCCGACCGCTTTCCCGCGGGCAAGTACGTGCTGGTCTTCGATCCGCTGGACGGCTCGTCCAACATCGACTACAACGTCAGCATCGGCACGATCTTCGCCATCTACCGGCGCAAGTCGCCGGACGGCACGCGCGGCACGTTGGCGGACTGCCTGCAAAAAGGCCGCGACCTCGTGGCCGCGGGCTATGTCATCTACGGCTCCAGCACCATGCTCGTCTACTCCACGGGCCAAGGCGTCCACGGCTTTACGCTGGACCCCACGATCGGCGAGTTTTTGCTCACCCACCCCGACATCCGCATCCCGGCCAAGCCCAAGTACTACAGCGCCAACCAGGGCAATGCCCGCTATTGGTCCGCCGGCGTTCAGCACTATACGCGCTGGCTGCAAGGAGAGAACGAGCAGAAGCGCGAGCTGTCGCTGCGCTACATCGGCTCATTGGTGGCCGATTTTCACCGCAACCTGCTCACGGGCGGCGTCTTCTACTATCCGGCGGACACGAAGGACTCGGCCAAGCCTAAAGGCAAGCTGCGCCTGCTCTACGAAGCTGCACCGCTCTCCTTTCTGGCCGGGCAGGCGGGCGGTTACGGCTCCGACGGTGCGCAGCCTATCCTCGATTTGCAGCCGGAAAGCCTGCACCAGCGCGTGCCGTTCTTCGTCGGCAGCCGCGACTTGGTGCAAAAAGCGGAGGAGTTCATCCGCACTTACGACGCTTAAACGAGATTCTTCGGCTCCCTAAGGCTCGCTTCGCCATGACAGATGCCTGGCGAACACGCCGCGCAGTCCGAGGCTATTTGCGCGCCCACAGCAACACGTTGCGCCACACGGCCGCGAGCGGCCCTTGCGCCAGGTCGCTTGCCATGCGCGCCAGCCCTGCCTGAAATTCGGCTTCTGTGATCAGGTGCAGCGACGAGAAGGCTCTGTCGCGGAAGGCCTGCAGGTCCGTCACCTCATAGCGCCGTTCGACCGAATCCTCGTCTTCGACGTGAAAGCCCGCTTCTTCCATCCAGGCTTGCAGACTGTCCACAGCCGGATAGCGGGCCGTCTCCGGTTCGACTGTCTCCGGGAAGTACTTGGCTAGGGGGTTGCGGTTGCGGATCATCCACGCGGATTCGGTCACCGTACACACGCGCCCGCCGGGGCGCAGCGTCCGGTGCGCCTCGCGGAAATAGGCGGCGCAATCGCCGATGTGGTGGATGACGTCCACCGAGAAGATCAGGTCGAAGCGGCCTGCGTCGAAGGGCAGTCGCTCGGCGCGGCCTTGCACCAAGTGCACGCCCGGAGCCCGTCTGCTCGCCTCGGCCAACATGCGCTCCGACGCGTCCACCCCGGTGCAAACCGCACCCATGAGCCTGCGCAACGCGCCGCAATAGTTGCCGGAGCCGCAGCCGACTTCCAGAATGGCGTATGCCGGGAGTTCGGCGCAGCACGCAGCCAGTTTGCTCAATGTCTCCGGGTGCGCCGTGCGATTAGGCGCATAGGCCTGGGCCATTTGGTCGTAGTCCATCGACGCCATTTTGCCGCCTTGGGGGTTACGCCTCGACTTGCAGGGTGTCGTAGGCGAAGTCGATGTTAGAGCCGTCCGCTTGGAGCTTTGCAGCCAGCCGCTGTAAGTCGTCGTGGCTCAGGCCGAAAGGCTCCTCGATGTGGGTCATGACCACGCGTTTTGCTTGCAGCTTGCGCGCGATCTCCAGGGTGTCGGCCCAGGTGGCCTCGACCTGGAGGACAGGGTGTTCGGCGGGGACTGCGCGCTCGCCGGTGAAGGGGTCGAACTCCGGCACGCCCATCGGCAGCACGGCCAGGTCCAGCCCGCACACGGCCTGGGGCGGGTCCCAGCCGACCAGTTCGTCCGGCGCGATCAAGACGCGCGTACCCTCTTCCTCCAACAAGAAGGCGTACACATAATCTGCAGCGAGGCGCACGGGCAGGACGCGCGTCTTGCCGAGGGTGAACGCTTCGCCGTCTTGCAGCACGTGCAGCCGCACCAAGTTCTGCGCGGCGAGGAACTCGAAGTTTTCCCACGAGCCCAACCGCTCGCGGAAGTCCGCGGCGACCTGCTGCGGCAGGTAGATGTCCGACTGGCGGTCGTGCGGGGGCCAGCCGCGCCAGTCCTTGTTCATCTCCCACACGCGCCGGCCCATGACGTGATCCGGGTGCCAGTGCGAATAGGTGCACGCGGGGACATGCCCTAGCCCGGCCCGGTTCAACTGGAACTTGATCTCCTCCGGCGTGTCGATCAGCAAATCCGGTCCATGCACAAAGACGCTGGGGCCGGTGCGGCCGTAGGGCGCGCCGCTCTGCCGCGCTTCGACGCAGACGCGACATCGGCAGCCCGGCTGAGGCGTGGTAATCGCTCCGCCGCTGCCCAGGAATTCGACCTTCATTTGCTCGCCCGCCCTTTCTGTGCGCCGTATCCGGCTGCGAATCAAAACGAGCCACCCTGAACCCAGGATGGCCCGCCGCCTATTGGGGCGCGTCGCACACGTCCCCTACCGTCTTGTTGCCGTTTTATTACTGCCAGGTATAGGTGATTGGACGCTCCACGGAAAGCCGGGTCAGGTCTTCCGGGTTATCCTTGGCAGCGGGCTTCAACCCGGCGCGCTCGATGATTGTCTGCGCCAGTTCCGCGTCGAAGGCGCGGTCCTCGCGTTCGATCCCTAGTTCGCCTTGGGCCGTGCGGTAGATGTGCAGCATGGCGTCTTGGGGACGCCGGTCTTTCTTGCCCACGGCCACTTCGAGCCGGTTGATTTCCGACCACTCCCAGACCTTGCCCCGGCTCCAGAAGCGGAGTTTGTTGCCGATCGCCAGCCCCTCGTCCGTCACGGCGAAGGTCTGATAAATGTCGAGCAAGCCGATCAGCGCCAACAGGACGCCCCAGATGAGAAAGGTCCAGGCCATGGCCTCGGCAAAAAAGACGTGCGTCAGATCCATGACGAAGGCTGCGATCGACGCCAGGATCAGCCCCATGCCGGGCACGAGGTTGCGCGGCGTTCCCCCGAACAGGATGGGCTCGGACGTGTCGGCTGGGGCGACGGCGGCTTCTGCACTTTGCGCCATGCGGTTCCTCCTGATATACGGGCCGGCTTGCGGCCCTTCAGCGCTGGTTCCGGTCTTTATACGACGTTTGCGAGTGTATAGTATAGCGACAGGGGGGCCGCCGCCCAAATCGCGATCACGGGCGAGCGACAGATCGAAATGTACAGGTTGCGGCGGTTGCGTCGCGTCAGTCCCGATGATACACTGATTTTTGCGGCAGCCCCTGCGGATCGAACCGCAGGCGGCAGATCAAGGAGGACGACATGAGCGATATCCGGAGAATTTGCGCTCAATGCGGGGCTTCCGTCCCGTTGAATGCTCGATATTGCGGAAACTGCGGCTATGATTTTCAGGGTGAACTGCCCGTAGCGCAAAGCAGCCTGCCTGCGGTCGTCGGCAAGGCGGCTGTCCCGTTTCTGCTCGGCGCGGCGAGCCTGGCGCTGCGCCTGGGGTGGAAAGTCCTGCAGAGCCGCTGGGCGCAAGCTGCGGCCGAGAGCGCCGTCGACGCTGCGCTCAAGAAGGTGCAGTCTGCTAAGGTGCAACCCGTTCCGAAGCCGGCCTCTGTTCAGCCCGCCCCCATTCAACCCGCCGCGCCGGCCGAGCAGTCTTTGGCCGCGCGCGCCCGGCGCACCATCACCATCCGTTCGGCATGGGCCGTGGGCGACGCCAACGGCATATGGCGTCAGGGCTTTACCGAACAGCGCATCGACCTCGATGACTAAGCAGCGTGTTCACCAAGCGTATGTCATTCTGAAGCGAGCGTTAGCGCGTTGAAGAATCTCGTTGGCTTAGCGGTAGAGATGTTTCGCTCCGCTCAACATGACATCGTGCATGTTGAGGCATGTTGAGCGATTGACCACTAAGTTTAGGCTTGCCTAAGCCGAACAATAGAGCCGGTAAGCGGGCGTAAAACAAACGCTGCCGTCCGCCAATTGCCCAAAAACAAGTCTCCCGCCCGGCGTATAGCGCCTGAACGGGAGACGTTTCTATTCAGCAATCGACATTCTGGAATCGCAAATTTCTACGGAGCGGTGTTTTCCGGTCGCGGGGCAAGCGTCAGTTCGACTTCCTCCGTCTGCCCGTTGCGCCAGATCGAGAGCGACACCGTATCGCCTGGGCTGGTGTTGCGCTGCAAATAGGAGAGCACGTCGTCGAACTTGGTGACGGTCTCGCCATCGATCGCCACGATCACATCGCCGCCCGCCCTGTCCGGGCAGATGCTGGGGTATTCGGTCTCCGCCGCTTCTGTCCCGCCGCGCAGACCGGCTGCGCTGGCCGGCGTCCGCGGCAGCACGTCTAGGACCAAGGCCCCGCGCAGCGTTTTAGGCACGCCCAGCGCATCGGCGCAGATCGGGCTGAGCGTCCCGCCGCTGACGCCCATGTAGCTGTGGGCGTATTTGCCGGAACGGATCAGAGCCGGCACCACCCGCTCGACGATGTTGACCGGGATGGCGAAGCCCACGCCGCTGTTGGAGCGAACATCCGAACGAATCTGGGCGTTGACGCCGATCAGCTCGCCCCGTTCGTTGAGGAGCGGCCCGCCCGAATTGCCCGGATTGATGGCGGCATCCGTCTGGATCGAGTCAGGAATGCTGAATCCGCCGCGCGCCGGGATCGAGCGGCCGATCGCGCTCACGATCCCGCTGGTCAACGTCCCTTCCAGGCCGAAGGGGTTGCCGATGGCGACCACGCGCATGCCCACATGCACATCGTCCAAACTGGCGCGTACGACAGGCGCCAGCCGGTAACCCTCCGGGTTGATCTTGAGCGCCGCCAGGTCGCTGTCGACATCCGTGCCGACTACTTCGGCGACGGCGACAGCGCCGTCCTCGAAGGTGACCTGCACCTGCTCGGCGCCTTCGACTACATGGTTGTTGGTGACGATATGGCCCTCGGCATCCCACACGAAGCCCGACCCGGTGCTGATGACCACGAAATCGTCCGGGTCCACGCCTCTGGGGGTGAACTCGTCCGACAGGCTGGACTGCACCGTGCCCAATACCGTCACGTTGACGACGGAGGGGTTCACCTGCTCGTAGATGTTGGCGAACACGGCGGTCTCGTAGTCGACGCCGCCTTCCGGCGTGGCGACGACGACGCGCGGCGTGGGCAGGGCTACCGCTTGGGCGGACGTGTACACCGCGACCGGCGTCACGCTGGCTGGTTCAATTCGCGTTTCCGAACGAACTGATATCAGCCACAGGGCGGGCACGGTGAGCAGCAGAAAGCCAAACAGGACAAACGCCGCTAGGCCGCCTATCACCCATAGAACCGTGCTGTTCGATTTTTTCGTAGATTCAGGCATTGACTCAGGCATTCTCACAAACCCTTCGCTCAGACAGGACGGCCGCAAGCCCCCCGTTCATCCGCTGCAGGAACCAAGGTTAGGCTGGAGACGTTTGCGTATCTGCCGCCAACCAGGGAGACGGTGCGACATGCTAAGCCGCGGCATCTCGTTCGCCGTCTCCTAGATTGTATGGCATTCGCCCTGATCCGAAAAGTGGGTAGCATTGCACTTCATGACATCCTTTCAGGGCTGTGCTACAATTTGCTGCAACGGCGCGCTTGCCGTTGTCCACGGTCCGCGAGCGGACACAACGGATGTTGATGCATGAATCGGCGCCAGTTGGCCTTTATTGTTCTTGTCAACGGCTTGGTCAGCCTTGTGATTGCGCTTGGCGTTGTCTGGGTCTTTGAGATCCGCCGCCCGGACGCTGCCGAGATCGCCGCGTTGACGCTGCCGCGGCCGGAAGGCATCTTGGCCGCCACGCCGGCCCCGGCGACTGCGACAAGCCCCGCGGCCGCCGCTGTCCCGACTGCCCAGGAACCGCAGGTCGAGGCGTTGCCGGCCGATCCGCAGCCCGCCGCAGAGGATAACCAAGAAGTCTATATCGTACAGGCGGGCGACAGTTTGTTGGCGATTGCGACGCGCTATAACATCACGGTCGACCAGATTATGCAGGCGAATGGCCTCACCAATCCGGACTTTGTGTTTTCCGGCCAGCGCCTGGTCATTCCGGTGAGCAGCAGCGCGAACAGCGCTTCCCCCACGCCTACGCCCGTTGTCATCGAAGGCGTCGAAATCGCATCTGTCGATGGCGGCGGCGATCTGGACGCCGAGTCCGTGCTGGTCGTAAACGACAGTGACCGCGCCTTCAGCTTGCAAGGCTGGCAGTTGGCGCGCGAGGGCGGGCCCGCCTATACGTTCGGCAATGCGCCCCTGTTTCCGGGCGGCAGCGTACGCGTCCATACGCGCGCCGGCGACAACACCAGCATCGACTTATACTGGGGGCAGAGCGAGGCGGTCTGGCCGAGCGGAACCGTCGTTCAGCTCATCAGCGCCCAGGGGGCCGTTGTACACAGCCTGACCGTGCCGTAGCGGCATGTCCGCCATGCGTCTGTCATTCTGAAGCGAGCATTAGCGAGCTGAAGAATCTTGTTGTATAGGAGGTATGGATGCTTCGCTCCGCTCAGCATGACAGCGCTGCATATTCGGCGAACGAACCGCTTAGGTGAGAAAGGCGGATAAGAAGGAGATCATGGCCGAAGAACGAAAGAACCAACCCGACCAGGAGCCGAAGCGGCGTCGACGCCGTCGTCCGCTGCGCAATCGCAACAAACATGCACGCAAGGCGCAAAGCGGCGAGAATGCGTCCTCCCAGCCCGCGCCCGCTGATTCCGAAAAGACCCGCCGCGAGCGCAGTGATCGCCGTCGTCGCCGTCGCGCTAAATCCGATCGGCAAGCGCAAGCCGGCCCGTCGCAGCCTCAGCCCGAAGCCGAAGACCTTAACTTCCAGCCCCCGGCGTCGGTCTTCATCTATACGCATGTGATCCGGCCCAGCACGCGCGACAGCTACGAGTTCCGGTCCGACCCCTTCTCCAAGATATCGCGGCGGCTGGAAGATTTCCACATCGACCTCTCCGCGCTCTTCCCGGAGGAGGGCGAATCGCGGGAGACGGCAGCGCCCGCCGCCGCGTCGTACGCAAGCTTCGCAGACGACTCCGACGACTCTGACGAATACGGCGAAGAATACGACGACGAATACTACCAGGACGAAGAAGATTCCAACGACCCAACCGCCACATCCGAAACGGAGTAAAGCCGTGACGCCCGTTGTTACCATCGACCAGCTCAGCGAGCATGTGGGCGAGACCGTCACCTTGCAAGGATGGCTCTACCATCACACCGGCAAGGGTAAGCTCCAGTTTTTGCAGGTGCGCGACGGGACCGGCATCTGCCAGGCCGTCGTCTTTCGCGGCAATGTTGGCGACGAGCAGTTCGAAGCCGGCAAGCAGTTGACGCAGGAAAGCAGCCTCAAAGTGACCGGCGTGGTCAAGGCCGAACCGCGCGCCCCCGGCGTTCCGGGCGGGTATGAGCTGGACGTGCAGCAACTCGAGTCCGTCCAGATCGCCGATCCGTACCCCATCACGCCCAAGGAACACGGCATCGAGTTCCTCATGGCGCATCGCCATCTGTGGCTGCGCTCCTCGCGGCAGTGGGCGGCGATGCGCGTGCGCGCCGTCATCATCCGCTCCATCCGCGACTGGCTGGATGACCACGGCTATCTTAACGTGGATACGCCCATCCTCACGCCCGCCGCAGCCGAAGGCACCACCACCCTGTTCGAGATCGACTACCACGGCGAACCGGCCTACCTGGCCCAGACCGGCCAACTCTACAACGAGGCCAACATCTTCGCCTTCGGCAAGGTCTACTGCTTCGGGCCGACCTTCCGCGCCGAGAAGAGCAAAACCCGCCGCCACTTGCAGGAATTCTGGATGGTGGAGCCGGAGATGGCTTTCTGCGATTTGGAGCAGTTGATGGAGATGGAAGAAGAGTTCGTCAGCTATATTGTGCAGCGCTGTCTGAAGGACTGCGCCGCCGAGCTTGCCGTACTCGAACGGGATACGACGCAGCTAGAGAACGTGACACCGCCCTTCCCGCGCATCCACTATGACGAAGCGGTCGCCATGATCAACCGCGCCGCCGCGGCCGGCGAACTTGTGCCGGGCTATTCCGACCCGGTGCCGCCCATCGAGTGGGGCGACGATTTCGGCAGCCCGCACGAGACCTATCTCGCCGCCCAGTTCGACAAGCCCGTTTTCGTCCACCATTACCCCTCGCAGATCAAGGCCTTTTATATGGAGCCGGAACCGGGCCGGCCCGAAGTCTGCCGCAGCGTCGACCTGCTCGCGCCCGAAGGCTACGGCGAGATCACCGGCGGCAGCGAGCGCATGAGCGACCCGGAACTGCTCCTCGCCGCCATCGACCGGCACAAGCTGCCGCGCGAGGTGTACGAATGGTATCTCGACCTGCGCCGCTACGGCTCGGCTGTGCACAGCGGCTTCGGCCTGGGCGTGGAGCGCACCGTCGCCTGGGTCTGCGGCCTGGAGCATGTGCGCGAAACCATCGCCTTCCCGCGCACGCTGGGCAACATACGGCCGTGAGGCGGGCTAGGACGGCGGCTTAGGGCCGAATGTTCTATCTCCTGATCTTGGCTGTGGCGCTAGGGCTGACCTATGCGCTCACTCCGCCGGCGGGCCGGCTCGGCGTGCGCTACGGCCTGGTCGACCGGCCCGGCGGGCGGCGCAGGCATCGCGGCAATATCCCGCGCACCGGCGGCCTGGCGCTGTGGGCGGCCTTCACCATCACCATCGGCCTGACGCTGATCTTGCCCGCGCTGCTGCCGCCGGCGGCCGCGGCCTGGTTCCCTCCGCGCGACGACCCTAACGAGCTGCGGCGGCTATGGGCTTTGCTCGGCGGTTCGCTCTTCTGCGTGGTCATGGGCTTCGTCGACGACCGCTATGACCTGCCCAGCGGCCCGCAATACTTGGTCCAGTTCGCGGCTTCGCTCATCGCCATCGCCGGCCTCATCTTCATCAAGCACGTCAACAACCCGTTCGGCGAGGGCCTGCTCTACGGGCCGGGCGGCCTGCCCTGGTGGCTGGTGGGGCCGTTGACCGTCTTCTGGTTCATGGGCATGATGAACACCGTCAACTGGCTGGACGGGCTGAGCGGGCTGGTCGCCGGCGTCACCGCCATCCTCTGCACTGTTCTCGCCCTGCACATGCTCTTCGCCGCAGAGCCGCCCCAGTTGAGCGTCGCCATCCTGCCCGTCGCCCTGCTGGGCGTGGCGTTGGGCTTTCTGCCCTTCAACTTTGCGCCGGCGCGCATCTTCATGGGCAGCACGGGCAGCTACTTCCTGGGCTATGCCGTCGCCTGCCTCGGCATCGTCGGCGGCGCGCGGCTGGCGACGGTCATGCTCGTCCTGGGGCTGCCCGCGCTCGACGTCGCCTGGCTGATCATCCAGCGCTGGCGGCGCGGGGTGCGGCCCGCCCATGCCGGCCGCGATCACCTGCACTTTCGCCTGCTCGATTTAGGCCTGGCCGAACGCACCATCGTCTTCGGCTACTGGTCCTTCTGCGCCGTCTTCGGCGGCCTGACCCTGCTGCTCGACGACCGCGTCTACAAACTGGTCGCGCTGCTGGGGCTCGGCGCCGTCGCGCTCGGCGTGCTCATCTGGGCCAACAACGCCCAAGGAACCCTGCCGAATGACGAAAATCCTGGCTATTGAGACAAGCTGCGACGAAACCGCGGCCGCCGTCGTCGAGGACGGTCGCCGCATTCTCAGCAACGTCGTCGCTACGCAGATCGAGTTGCACCGTCGTTTTGGCGGCGTCTTTCCCGAAGTCGCCAGCCGCCAGCACGTCCTGGCGATTCACCCTGTCGTCAGTCAGGCGCTGCAGGACGCCGGCCTGCGCCATGTGCGCGAAGTCGACGCTATCGCCGTGACCTACGGCCCCGGCTTGGCGGGCAGCCTCTTGGTGGGCGTCAACGCGGCCAAAGGGCTGAGCTTGGCCGGCGGGCTGCCTTTGCTGCCGGTCAACCACCTGGAAGGGCACATCTACAGCAACTGGCTGCACGCCGACGGTCCCTACGGCGCGCCGCCGGAAGCCGCCTTCCCCGTCGTCGTGCTGATCGTGTCCGGCGGACACACGGAGTTGGCGCTGATGACCGGCCACTGTCGTTACCGGCGCCTAGGCGGCACGCTCGATGACGCGGCCGGCGAAGCCTTCGACAAGGTGGCGCGGCTGCTGGACCTTGGCTTTCCGGGCGGGCCGGCCATCCAAAAGGCTGCCGCCGGCGGGGACCCGGCGCGCTTTGCCCTGCCCCGCGCCTTGCAGCACGACGTCGAACACCGCTTCGACTTTAGCTTTTCGGGCTTGAAGACGGCTGTGCTAAACCTGGTGCGCCAACTGGAACGTGAGGGCCAGGACATTCACGACACGGCGCTGGCGGCGGACCTGGCGGCCTCGTTCCAGGATGCCGTCGCCGATGTGTTGGTAGAGAAGACTGCAGCCGCGGCCAAGGCGTTCAATGCGCAACAGGTCTGTATCTGCGGCGGCGTCAGCGCCAACGCGCGCCTGCGCCAACTGGCTCAAGAACGCTTCGCCGCCGCCGGTCTGCCGCTCTATATCCCGCCGCTTTCGCTCTGCACCGACAATGCGGCCATGATCGCCGCGGCCGCCTATTACCGTTCGCAGGTCGATCCCCGCGCCGCGGCGGATCTGGGGCTGGACGTGTTTGCCAATTTGCCGTTGCCGGAAGAAGAAGCCGCGTAAAATCGCCGCCCGCCGCCCGCACGCATTATGCGCGGCAACAGGCGGCGTCCGCGTTTATGAACTAGGCGGATTCAGCCGGGTAGGATTGGGGAGGCGAAGCGGGCGGCGACTTTTCTGGGCCGGAACCGCTCTCGGCATCTGCTTGGCGTTCGCGACGTTGTGCAGGTTCCGCATCGTCAGCTTCCTCCGGCGATGTCGAGGCCGCGTTGCGCAGCGCCACGGCCGGCCGCGGCTGCGCGGCCAGTTCCTCGCCGGTGACGGTGCGCCGGTATTCAGCCGGCCGTTTGCGCCGCTCCGGAAGCTCTTGGTCGAGAAACGGCGTATAGTCCAGCAACTTGGCGTGGATATACGCGCCTAGCACGCGCATGCTGGCAAGCACCGGCGCGGCAAAGAGCGCACCCAGGATGCCCGCCGTCTGGAAGCCGACCATGACGCCGCAGATGACGACGATCGGGTGCAGGTTGACGAAGCCGCCGATGATGCGTGGCACCAGGATGCTGTTTTCCAGCTGGTTGATGATGAAATAGGCGGCAACCGTGATCAGCGCAAAGCCGAAATTATTGATGCCGTAGACCGCCAATGTGTCGCTTCCCTGGATCAGCGCCACGATCACGGCGGGGATGGTGGCGATCGTCGGCCCTAAATTGGGGATGATTTCGAGCATGCCCGCTACGATCGCCAGAAGCAGCGCGCCCGGCATGCCGATGGCGGTGAGCACAGCCCAGGTCACCAGGAAGATCACAAAGCTCAGCAAGAACTGGCCGCGCAAGAAGGACTGCCAGATGTGACCGATGCGGCGCAGCAAGTCCACCCATTCCGAATGATAGGACTGGGGCACGAGGCCTTCCACGTAGGCGCGAATGCTGGGCAAGTCTTTGGTCAGGTAGAGGCTGATGAAGAAGAGCACCAGGAAGGTGATAATCGCCTGGACCAAGCCGCCGACCACGCTGATGCTGATGGCGGCGGTGCTGCTCACCAAGTTCGTCGCCGTGCTGATGAGTTGCTGGATGTAGTTCAGGATTTCGGCGATGGTGGGGATGAAGCGGAATTCGCTTAGGCCGGTCTCGATCTGCTCCGTTACGCCTGTGAGCGGAATCTGAAAGCCCAACACCTCGACGGTATCGGGTAGGTTATACACCGTGCGCCCCAGCCAGGCGAAGAAGCGCACAGCGGTCGCCTGCACGTCGAAGTTCAGCGAGGCGAGTTGGTTCACCAACACAGGCGCCAGCAAGATGGGCGTCAGGACGATGAGAAACAACAGCAAGACAAAGAGCACAATCGTCGAGACGGCGCGCGGCACGCGCACCCGCTCCAGCAGGTCGACGAGCGGGCTGAGGATGTACGAGATGATGGCCGCGATGACGAGGATGGGCAGAACCGACCGGCTAACCCAGAGCAGGCCAACCGCCGCTATGAGCAGAATGACGATGACCGTCCGCTTAGTCGGCATATCCCAGCGCGAATCGCCTATGGCCGGCACGCGCAGGTCCGGGTCGGCCATCGGGGCCAGCGACACCGGCTCGGATGGGGCCGGCGGCTCGCTTGTTGGGGGTGTGGCGTAGCGTTCTGGTGTTTCGCTCATCGAAAATCTATTCTCGTTCAGCGCGTCCAATGGCGCGGCCTGCCTCGATACTGCCTATAGGCTAAAACCCCGTCGTCAGGTCGAGGTCGCGCTAACTTCAAGCCGCGGCCGGGTTTGGCGTTTGCTCAAACGCGGCGCCCCTGTTTGCTGGCGGCCTTGCGCGCCAATGTCAACGGGATGCCCTGACCCTCGACAAACTGTTGGAACAGGGCATAGAAGCGCTGGCGATCCTGCTGGGTGATCACGGCGGCAGCGTCGGCGGTTTCTACCGCATAGGGATAGCCCGCCCCCACCACGCACTCGGCGCGCACCACATCCATCACCGCCTCGGCCAAATCGCTTTCCAGCAGCCAGCGCGGCAGTTCCACCCGCGCGGGCGAACGATCCTGAGTCAGGCGCACATAGGTAAAGACGACATCGCGATAGAAAGCGGCGCGCCCTTCGTTGCTCAGAGAGTCATCGCGCGCGCACACAAAGAACGGGGAGCGATCTCCCCACTCCGGCAGCCGCGGGGCCAACAGGGCGGCATCGCCCAGGGTAAGTGCGTTCGGCGTATGCGCCAGCAATTCGATCAGCGTAACCAGGTCGCGGCTGTAGGACGAATCCACAAAGGCAGCCAGCGGCACGCGATAACGCTGCGAGCAGTCCAGCAGTTCCGCCACGGCCCCCAGGTAGGGACGGGCGCGCTGTGGGCGCATCTGCCCGGCGAAGCTGATCACGAACGAGCCGTCGAAGAAACAAAGCGGACGGCGCTCCTCCGGCAAATGGGCGTGCTCTTCCATCAGGCGGCAGAGGCGTTGGCATTCGCGTATGAAGCGCACCTGGTTGACGCGCCAGTTGGGGAAGCCGTCGCCGCTCAGTTCCAAGTCGTCCTCGGTCGCGGCCAACTCGTCGGGGCCAAGCACCTCGAACTCGACATCCTTGATATAACGCCCGCCCGGCGCGTGGTAGTTCACATACCACCCGACCTGGACCGCGCCCACAGGCACGGAGAAATCCTTGGTGGGCGTCACCTGGCTGCCGTCGACCGCGATCACAGGCCGTTCGGCCAGCGTCTCCAGCGCCCAGGCGCGTGCATCCTGGTGGGTGCGCCAGCCGCGGCCAAAGGGCAGGCGCAGATCGCTCGCCCGGTCTAGCTCGGCGGTAGGCAGCGCGCCGGGCCACTCGATGCCGCTCTGCTCGATCCGCGCCAGGATCGTTTGGCAGTCGGCCTGCGTAAACTCCGCCAACAGCTTGCGGATCAACTCATGCTGGCGGCGTTGGTCTACGGTGTAGTCCAGGAACTGCGTCCGCTTGTCTTCTAGAGCGAGGATTACTTTCTGACGATCTAGCACGTCATCTCTGCTTAGGGTCTGCCTCGGGTTATCTTCGGGGAAATGTCGCCGTTTCACACTGCACGCTTATGCTGCGCGTCCTATTATACGCTATACTGGCGGAAATTCACACCGTGCGCCGCTCATACGGATTGGCTCCATCATCCTGACGCCGCGCCCTGAACCCTGCTATACTTTCGGTGAGCCATGCATTTCGACGCCTTAACCCTGGCCTGTATCGCCCAAGAACTGCGCAGCAGCATAGCCGGCGGGCGTGTGCAACAGGCGCTCCTGCCCGATGCGCACAGCGTAGGACTGGAAGTCTACGCGCAGCGCAAGCGCTATTACCTGTTGCTTTCGGCGCAACCCGGCGCCGGACGGGTGCACCTCTCCGGCATGAAACTGCGCCGCGGCGCAGAGCGCGAGACGCCGCTCCTGCTGCTGTTGCGCAAGTACGTGCGCGGGGCCGTCCTCGAACGCATCGAGCAGCCCGACATGACCGAACGCGTGCTGCATCTGCACTTCGACCACCCGGAGCATGGCGTGACCGTGCTTGTGGCCGAACCGATGGGCCGCCTGAGCAACGTGCTGCTGCTCGACGCAAGCGGCAAAATCCTCGACTGCATCCACCGCGCGCCGGACGGCGAGAACGCGCAACGGCTGCTCCTGCCCGGCAAGCCCTACTCGCCGCCGCCGCCCCAAGACAAAGCGCCGCCGCTCGACGACGGCAGCGCTAATTACTACGAGCGTTTGGCTGCTGTGGTCGCGGGCGAAGGGCCTCTGTGGAAGGCGTTGACTGCACAGGTTGCCGGCGTCAGCCCCACGCAGGCGCGCGAGGCGGCCTGGTTGGCGACCGGCGACGCCAACGCGCCGGCGCACGCCGCTTCGGTCGTCAGCGTGGCCCAGGCGCTGCAAACCCTGTGGCTGCCGGCGACGACCGGCGAATCGCAGCCCGGCGTAATCGAGGAGGCGGGCGCGGTCGTGGGTTTCAGCGTCTACCCCGTGCATTTCCGCGGCGAGTTCATCTCTTGCCCCACGGCGAGCGAGGCTGTCGAGCGCTATTTCGCCGCGCCGCGCCGCGCTCAGCCGCAGGCGGACGCCTACGCCGCGGCGCGCGGCCAGGTTGCCGCGCAACTGCGCCAGGCGCAACAACGGGTGGCGCGCCGACTCGCCGCGCTGGCAGAGGACGAACCCGCCCCCGGCGAGGCGGAGCGTCTGCGCACTGCGGCCGAATGGCTCCTGGCGTTGGGGCATACCGTGGCTCCGGGGCAAACTGTGCTGGAGGTCGACGTCAACGGCGACGGCAGCGAGATTTTGCCGATCACCCTGGACGACGCACTTACGCCGGTGCAGCAGGCCGAACGTCTCTTCAAGCGCGCGGCCAAGCTGGAACGCGCCGCCGAGTTCATCCCACAGCGCCGCGCCCGGCTCCTGGCGGACCAGGACTTCCTGGCGCAGTTGGAGATGGACCTGGCGCTGGCCGAGAACCGGCCTGAGATCGCGGCAGTCGGCGCAGAACTGGTCGCCGGCGGGTTCGTGCGCAAGCCCGCACGGCGCGCGCCGCAGAAGACGCCGCGGGCGGACACAGGCATCCTGCACTTCGACAGCCCAGGCGGCTTCGAAATCCTGGTGGGGCGGAACGCGCGCCAAAACGAGGCGATCACCTTCAAGCTGACGCACCCGCAGGACCGCTGGCTGCACGCGCGAGGCGTGCCCGGTGCACATGTCGCCATCCGCAGCGCCGGGCGACCTGTGGACGAGGCGACGTTGCGCATGGCCGCACAGTTGGCGGCCTACTATTCCAAGGCGCGGGGGGAGCGGTCGGCTGCGGTGATGGTCACGGAGCGCCGCTTTGTGCAGCGCATCCCCGGCGGCCATCCGGGCCAGGTGTCGGTGCGCAACGAGGAGACGCTGTTCGCGGCTGCGGAACTGCCCGAAGGCGCGGCCTAGAATTCGATGTCCACGCCGCCGCGACGGGTGCGGCGCTGTTCGCTGTCTCGTTCTTTGTCTGATCGGCCCTCGGTCTGCTCCAACAGGCTCGCGATCAGCGCCTGCGCAGCCAGCAAGCTCTCGCGGCGCACCGCGTAGACGTGCGTCCAGAACTCCTCCGACAAGCCCAGGTCATTGTGGCGCGCCTCTTCGATGAAGCCGGTGATGCCGTCCGCCAACCAGATGAGGGGATTGAAGGCCGCAGCGCGGTCGTCGGCGGGGCGGCGAGGGGGCGTTTCGTAGCGCGGCGCGTAGTTGCTTGCCGCGGCCCGGTTGCGTGCGCTGTGCGGCGACGCGGTTGTTTCCGCCGTATCTTGCGCGGCTTGTTGCGACGCAGGCTCTTGCGGCGCGGCTGCGGCAGCTTCTATTTCGATAGCTTCTTCTTCGGCGGCTCTCTTGACCGCGGAACTGCGCTTGGCCGCGCCGCCGACCGGGATTTCGTTATCCATCATCGTCCCGTCCCCCTGTGACTCAAACTGCGCGTC
The DNA here is from genome assembly GCA_964649875.1 of uncultured Caldilineaceae bacterium. Lineage (GTDB taxonomy): Bacteria > Chloroflexota > Anaerolineae > Caldilineales > Caldilineaceae > JASGTU01. The sequence continues at coordinate 7,232 of CAZYSJ010000021.1, read as the reverse complement.
ACCCGCGCTGTGCGCTGCGGCCCGGCGACGGCGACCGGAGCGGGGCTTACGGTTTCCGCCGCAAGATCACGCGCATCACGTCGTAATCGTGGCTGCCGAAGCGGTATTTGTATTCCTCGTCGCCCTGCATAAAGTCGAAGACCTGGCAGCCGACCGCGATGGCGTACTGGATGGCGTAGGCGAGCTGCACCCAGCCGGGGCTGAGGTGGGCGTGCGCCTCGGGGTCATAGCCGGAGTTGTAGAGCAGGTAGCGCCGGTTGTACTCGAAGGCGAGCAGCGCAGCGGCCTTTTCGCCGTCTAGGCTCAAAAAGCTGAGACGCAGCCAGCCCTTATCCATCATGCGCCTCGCCATAGCATGGAAGAAGCGGCGCATTTCCGGCGTCATAAACTCGGCCTTGTCGCTGCGGCTGGCCTGTTGCAGCGCGATGAAATCGTCCATTTCCGCGTCGAGGTTGTCCGCCGGCTGCACGAGGATGTAGTCGACGCGCGCTTCGCGCTCGGCCCGGCGTTGCTTGCGGCGAATCTCGTGGCGCTGCTTCTTGTCCACGAGATCGTTCAGATAGGTTTCATAGTGCGTGGGCAGCTCGAACTGCGGGGCTACATCCTCGCGTATGACGTTCACGTCAACGTCGTAATCCGCCGCCAAGTCCGGCAGGTCTTGGTAGGTCCGGCTATCCTGCGGCAAGTTGCACAGATCGACCGCGTCCCAGGCCGGCGCGGCGTCGCTGTGCAGCCAGCGCAGCAACGTCCGGTACACGGCCGTTTCCCAATCTTTGGCGGCAATGACGTCCAGATAGTCACTGACCTCGATACAGCCGACCAGGAAGAGAGTGCGCAGCCCGGCCCGTTCGCCTGTTTGCGGCGTGGTCAGATAGAGCGGTACGATGCCGACCAACTCGCCGGACGCCGGACGCCGCATGGCTAGGATCCAGAGTTCGCCTTCGCCGAGATAACTCCACCAGGTGGAGAGCCATTCGTGGGTCAGGAAGATGGTGTTGTAGCGGGAGCGCTGGAGCAGGGCGTTCCATTCCGCTTCCAGCGCATCGAAACCGTCGGTCTCGCTGTCCGGGCTATATACAATACAGTCCAACTCCTCGCCGGCATCGGCTGCGCCGGAGGCTGAGGCGCCGGTCGAGCGGGTCGTGGCGTTGGTCGGGTCTCCTGTGGCGGAGACGGGTTTATCTGCACAGAGGTTCGCGCTGGTCATGCCTTTTTCGCTTCGTCCGTCATGTCTGCTGGGTTCCTGGCGCCAAGCGTATGGCGTCGTCCGTCAGGACGCTACGAGGAGTATAGCGCAGCGGCAGGGGCGAGACAAGTAGGCCCACTTCCTGACGGCTGCGCCGGCGAGCGGGGAAAAGGGCGCAAAAACTCGCCACGAATTGCACGAATGACACGAATTATGCCGCTAGCCGTTTTTTCGTGAAATTCGTGTAATTCGTGGCAAAAACAAGGCGCGCGTGTCTAGGAGCCGTTGGGCGGCTGGAAGGTGTTGCGGATGACCAGGACGCCGAAGCCGATCATGCCCAGCACGCCGAGCATCACCGCACCGGTGAAGAGCCACCCCAGCCACTTCTGTGCGCCCGCCGGCGCCGCGTCCGTCTCCCTCCCGGAGAGCGATGTATACAGCGCAGGCGTCAGGTCTGAATCCGACGGGGCGTTCGCCGGCGTGATGGTGACGGCGCCGGTCGGAGGGACGGACGTTCCCGTCTCATCTGCGCTGGGAATCGCGCCGCCCGCAGCCGGGCAGGCGAGGATCGACACATTGTCCACATACATGGCCGTGCGTCCGCCGGCGTCGTCGTTGTTGACCGCGAAGACGATGCGCACCGGCTGACCGGCCAGCGAAGTCAGGTCGTAGGTCGCCGCCAGCCAGCGCGCATCGTTCTGTTGCACGCCTAGGGCGCGACCGGCGAACTGGCCGGTCATGGCGTTGTAGATGTCCACGAATTGCAGATCGCCGGGGCCGGGTTCTCCGTCGATCACGGGATAATAGCGGAAGGAAAGCACGATGCCGGCGGCATCCTCCGGCAGGAAGACGGTCTGGTCCGCGGCGCTGACGCCTGCCGAGTCTTCCAGGCCGGCGTTGCCCAGACGCAGGGCTTGGCTGCTCTCGCCAAAGACGATGTCGGTTTCATAGGCGGGTGCATGTTGGCTCTCGGTCAGGTTCCAGCCGGGGCCGGTCGCCTCGAAGCCGCCGTTGTTGACCAGTTCTACGCAGTTCCCCGCTCCGCCGGCGGGCATGGCTGTCGCCGCGGCGAGCGATGTTTCGGCCAAGCCTGTCTGCGCGGCCGGCGTGGGCAGGGCGGCGGAAGCCAGGCCGTTCTCTTCTTCTTGCCGAGAGAGGTCCCATATGCCCGCGGTCGCCGCCTGCGCTTCGGTCTGCGCCTGGCGCAGGAAATCCTCGTAGGGGCCGTCTGCCGCGGAGGGGGAGATGACGGCGTGGCCTGCGGCAACCATGACGGCGTTGACCAGCGTGCCGTCCGCCAAGAACACATAGGCGTCGATGGCGTCGTCGCTTTCGTCTCCTTCTTGCTCGACGATCTCCAGGTAGACGACCGCGCCTTCGACCAGCAGCCGGTTGGCTTCGGCGGCGAGTTGGCCTTGTTCCGTGTCCAGCGAAGCCGCGTCGATGCCGGCGTAGCGGACGAGCGTCCCGCCTTCGGCGTCGTCGGCGAGGGCCGCCTCTCCAGAAGCGGCGACAAGCGTATAGCGCACTGTTGCGCCCAGCGGCGCGGCCGGGCCGGAACCGGTGGCGTTGAGAATGGCCTCGACGGTCGCTCCGTCGATGACGCGCGTCACCACGGCGGAGACGGCGTCGGGCGGGATCAGCGGCGCGGCCAGGGGGGCGAGACTAAGCGCCTCCGCCTCGCCGGCCTCCTCCGGCATTTCCTCCGGCGTCGGCGTCTCGGCTGGCATGACAGCCGGCGCCTCGTCGCTCTCCACCGTTGGCGTCACGGTGAGGGTGTCGGTGACGGTCGGCGTAGGCGTGGGCGTAGGCGTCGGCGTGTGAGTGGGCGTGAAGGTAGGTTCAGCAAAAGCCTTGCGATGCGACTCGAAGCTGCCCGACGAATAACGGGGATAGCTGTCGTCTTGCGGCACAGGCATAGACGGCGAAGCGTAGGTCGTCGCATAGGGCATGGGGTATTGCGACTGTGCAGACTGTGACGGGGATTGCGGCCCATATTGCGGCGGATATTGCGGCCCGTAGTACGGCGCATCTTGTGGGGCGACTTGCGGCGCTGTCTGCGGCGCGGCTTGCGGGAATGGCTGCGGCCCATGACCGCCATGACCGCAGACGTCCAGCGTCACATCGTCCAAATACATCCACGTGCGCGCCGGGCTGCCGTCGGTATAGACGTTGAAATAGATGTAGAAGCTCTGGCCGACGAACTCGGTCAGGTCAACCGAATCCGGCTGCCAGGAGCCGTCGTTGCGGCGCACGCGCTGCAATATCTTGAGCGTAGCGCCGTGCGGCGTGAGCAAGATGACCTCTTGACGAGAACTGCGGTTGCTCGGGTTGGCATCCACGCCCTGTTCGGTCCCGTACAGATGCCACCAGCGCAGCTCCGCGGTTGAGGCGTTGGCAGGGATGGTGACGAGTTGGCGCACGGACGAGTAGCTGACGGCAGGCCGCTCGTTGGAATTGGGCGGGTTGCCCAGTTGGATGGCGCGCAGGCCGTTGCGCACCTTCGCGCCCACATATTTGCCGGGGAGGGGGCTTTGCCCAAACACCCAGCCCTGATTGCTCTCCATGTCGCCGTTGACGACGATGTTGGTGCAACCCGGCTGATGCGTGGGCCACGGCGTCGGCCAAGGCGTGACGGTCATCGGCGGCCAAGGGGTGAAGGTCGGCGTCACTGTGACCTGGGGCGGGCCGAGCAATATCCAGCCGGATTGGCCGCCGGAGGAATAGCGCCAGCGACCGTCCGTCCCCACTCGGAAGACGTCGGTGCGGTTATCGCCGTCGAAGTCGCCGAAGCGCAGCTCGTGCAGGGAGGCCGGGTCCGAGGCCAGATTCTGCCAGGCGCCCGTCCCGCCGGACGAATAGCGCCACTGGTACGTGCCGCCGATGGAGAGCAGGCTAAAGACGTCGGTGCGCCCGTCGCCGTCGAAGTCGCCGAAGCGCAGGTCGTGCAAGGGCGTAGCATCGGTCGCCAGGTTAATCCAGGCGCCCGTCCCGCCGGGCGAGAAGCGCCACTGGTACGCGCCGCCGATGTGGACCACACTGAAAACGTCGGTGCGGTTGTCGCCGTCGAAGTCGCCGAAGCGCAGGTCGTGAAGGGGCGTCGGGTCCGACGCCAGATTCTGCCAGGCGCCTGTTCCGCTGGGCGAATAGCGCCACTGGTTGGTTCCCCCCATCGAGATGAGGCTGAAGACGTCGGTAATGCCGTCGCCGTTGAAATCGCCGAAGCGCAGATCGGTGAGAGGCAGCGGGTCGGCGCTGAGGTTTTGCCACGAACCGGCGCCGCCCGCAGAGAAACGCCACTGGTTTGTGCCGCCGATGAAGCTCACGCTGAAAATGTCGGTGCGCCTGTCGGCATAGGGGTTCGTCTTAAAATTGTCGCGGGCGTCTCCGTACGGATCGCTGAAGCGGAGATCGGTGAGCGGCAGCGAGTCGGTTGCCAGGTTTTGCCAGGGACCAAGGCCGCCAGATGAGAACTGCCACTGGCTGCCATTGGCGCGAAAGACGTCGGTGCGGTTATCGCCGTCGAAGTCGCCGAAGCGCAGGTCGGCGACCGGGCTCCACGGCGGGGTCGCCGTCGGGGAGGGCGTCGGCGAGAGGTAGATCCAACCGCCTGTGCCGCTGGGGGAATAACGGAACTGCCCGCCGGAAATGCTGAAGACGTCGGTCCAGCGGTCGCCGTTGAAGTCGCCGAAGCGCAGATCCGCCAACGCCGTCGGGTCCGAGGCCAGGTTCTGCCAGCCGGCGACGCCGCCGGACGAGTAGCGCCACTGGTACGTGCCGCCGATGGCAAGCGCGCTGAAGACATCGGTACGGCCGTCGCGGTCAAAGTCGCCGAAGCGCAGGTCATGTAGGGGCGTCGGGTCGATCAGCAGGTTTTGCCAGGCGCCGGATCCGGCGGACGAGAAGCGCCACTGGTAGCTGCCGCCGATGGAAAGTTGGCTGAAGACGTCGGTGCGGTTGTCGCCGTTGAAGTCGCCGAAGCGCAGGTTCGCCAGCGGCGTCGGGTCGGTCGCCAGGTTGATCCAGCCGCCCGTTCCGCCGGGAGAAAAGCGCCACTGGTATGTGCCGCCGATAGAGTAGAGGCTAAAGACGTCGGTGCGATTGTCGCCGTCGAAGTCGCCGAAGCGCAACTCCGTCAAGGGCGTCGGGTCCGCGGCCAGGTTCTGCCAGGGATCGCGGCCGCTGCGCGACCAACGCCATTGGTTCGTTCCGCCCACGGCGATCACGCTGAAGACATCGGTTACGTTGTCGCCGTCGAAGTCGCCGAAGCGCAAGTTGTCGATAGGCGTCGAGTCGACCATGGGCAGGTTCTGCCACGGCCCCGCGCCGCCGGAGGAAAACTGCCATTGCGAGCCGGAGATGCGGAAGACGTCGGTGCGTCCGTCGCCGTCGAAGTCGCCGAAGCGATGTCCGGCCAAGGGCGGGTCGTCGCTCCACAGCACCTGGACGTTGGCCCCCGCTAATACGGGCATGACGATGCCTGTCGCCATCAGGACTGCTATCAGCCAAACTGCCGGCCACAAACTCCATTTCGCCCGTGTGCTATGCGCCACCCTGTTTCCCCCTTTGGGATGCTGCCGCGCTGTAGAGAATCGTTCGCAGTAGCGCTTCGATTCTATCATCACCGCCGCCGGCTGTCCACCTGTCGCCGGAGGCGGGACTGCCCTCGCCGCTTTCGGGAAAACCGTCGCAAGTTTGCGCTTTCCCCCATTCACGGTAAAATCTTCCCATCAGCGGACCGGCGCAGCCGGCCCCGTAGCCATTATCCGCCCTATCCGGAGGACACTGTATGCAAACCGACCTGCGCGGCCGCGACTTCATCAGCGACATGGACTTCAGCAAAGAAGAGATCGAGACTGTCCTCGACGTGGCCTTCAAGCTTAAGCGCGACCGGGCGCTTGGCATTCCGCACCCGCTCCTGCGCGACAAGACGCTGGCTATGCTCTTCTTCTTCACCAGCACGCGCACGCGCTCCAGCTTCGAGGCGGGCATGGCCCAACTCGGCGGGCACGCCGCTTTCGTCGACTCCACCACCACCCAGATCAGCCACGGCGACACGGCCAAGGAGATCGGCGAGATCTTCGGTCGCTACTACGACGGCATCGCCATCCGCCAGTGCGACTGGGGCGTCGGCAACGGCTACATCAACGGCGTGGCCGCGTCCAGCCGCGTCCCCGTGCTCAACATGCAGTGCGACATCTACCACCCCTTCCAGATATTGGCCGACCTGATGACCATCATCGAGAAGGTAGGCGACCCGCGCGGCAAGACCATCAACGTGAGCTGGGCCTATGCCAGCAGCTACCAGAAGCCCATCTCCGTGCCGCAAAGCCTGATCCTGCAGATGACGCGCTTCGGCATGAACGTGCGCCTGACGCATCCGCCGGAGTACAAGCTCATGCCGGACATCGTGCAGCAGGCCAAGGACAACGCCGCGCGCTTCGGCGGCAGCTTCGAGATGCTGGACGATTTCGACGCCGGCTTCAAGGACGCCGACATCGTTTATCCCAAGAGTTGGGGCGCGCTGCTGACCGCTTCCGGCGACGAAGAGAGCGCCCGCATCGGTCGCCAGTACACAGACTGGATCGCGGACGAGCGGCGCATGGCCCTCGCCAAGCCCGACGCCATCTACATGCATTGCCTGCCGGCGGACCGCAATATCGAGGTTACAGACGGCGTGATCGAGGGGCCGCAGTCTGTCGTCTATGACGAAGCCGAAAACCGGCTTCACGCCCAGAAGGCCGTGATGGCCTTGACCATGCGTTAATACGGCGTGCGTCCGCCCGAATAGGCGCCTGATGCGTATTCAGAAGGGAGACAAACACGTCAGATACTCCCCGCTGAAGCGAGGGAGCTTGTTCCTGGCGACGACGTGTAGAAGTCCACGTCTGCCGAAACGTCCGGCGCTCTGACAAGCGCCCGGCGACCGATATTAATCGCCGCGTTGTGGTCTGCGTGCGCAGCATAGCCGCAGGCCACACAGAGGAACACATCTTGAGAGGGGCGATTGGCCTTTGCCACATGTCCACAACGCGAACAGGTCTGC
>CAZYSJ010000020.1:38555-45053 GCA_964649875.1 uncultured Caldilineaceae bacterium | reverse complement strand
GCCGGCGTGCAGATGATCTCGATCTGTACGCCGCACCCGACCCACGCCGGCGTGATCGCGGCCGCGGCGCAGAAGGGCGTGCATTCGCTGGTAGAAAAGCCGCTCGCTTCGGACTTGGCCGACGCCGACCGGGCCATCGACGCGTGCCGCGCCGCAGGCGTCAAGCTGGGCGTGGTCAGCCAGCGCCGCCTCTACCCCCCCGTGGCCCGCATGGCGGAGGCTATCCGCGCCGGCAAGATCGGCAAGCCGGCGTTGGGCACGCTGGTGGTCATGGGCTGGCGCGACGAGGCCTATTACCGCTCGGATGCGTGGCGCGGCCGCTGGGATGCCGAGGGCGGCGGCGTGCTCGTCAACCAAACGCCGCACCAACTCGACATGCTGCAATGGCTGATGGGCTCGGAGATCGACGAGCTGTTCGGCTACTGGGACAACGTGAATCACCCCTATATCGAGGTGGAGGACACGGCGATCGCGGTATTGCGCTTTAAGAGCGGCGCGCTGGGCCAAATCTTGGTGAGCAACGCGCAGAAGCCGGGGCTGTACGGCAAAATCCACATCCACGGCACGAACGGCGCGTCGGTCGGCGCACAGACGGAGGGCGGTTCGCCCTTCATCGCAGGCGTCACCACCGAGGTGGAGCCGCCGGTCAACGACATCTGGAGCGTCCCCGGCGAGGAGCATCTGCTGTCCGTTTGGCAGGAGGAGGACCGCGCCACGGCCAAGCGGCTGGACCCCATGTCCTATTACCACAAGTTACAGATCGAGGATTTCCTGGACGCAGTGATCGAAGACCGGGAGCCGATGGTCACCGGCGAGGAAGGGCGCAAGGTGGTGGAGATGTTCTCGGCCATCTACCGCTCGCAGCGCGACGGCGCGCCGGTGAAGTTCCCGCTGGCGGCGGAGACGGACCGCGACGACTTCGACGGCCGGCTGAGTTATACGCCCTGGAGCCGGCGAGCGTAGACCGGCCGTAGATGGCCGTTTGTCAATCTACCGCTTAGAACGGGCAATCTCTCTGTAGAGCGCTACAGTCTCGGCGGCGATGCGCGCCATGCTGTAGCGCTCCAGTACGCGGGCGCGACCCGCCTCGGCTAGGCGCGCCCGTTCGGCGGGGTCGTCGTGCAGCCGCTGGAGGTGTGCGCGCAGCGCTGCCGCATCGCCTTCCGGGAAGACCAGGCCGGCATCGCCGATCACGCGGGGAATTTCGCCGGAGTCGCTGCCGACCACGGGCACGGCGCAGGCCATCGCCTCGATCAGCACGCGGCCGAACTGCTCTTTCCAGGCGGGCGTGGTGCGGCTGGGCACGGCTAGCGCGTCGAGCCGGCGATAGAAGGCGGGCATCTGCGCGCTGGACAGCCGCCCCGCCCAATCCACCCGGGCGGCGACGCCCAACTCGCCGGCTAGACGTTGCAGCGAGCCTTGCTCGTCGCCGCCGCCCGCCAGGTGCAGCCGCCAATCCCCGTGCAGCCCGGCGCAAGCGCGCAGCAGCAAATCCACCCCTTTTTCAGGCAGCAACCCCCCGGCGTAGCCGATGCGGAACGGGGCTGCGTATGCCGCCGATGCCCCGGCGGGCGGCGCCGGCGCAAAGATTTCCGGGTCGACGCCAAACTGGGGCAGCACTGCGATCGGCGCGGCGCAACCTTTGCGGCGCAATACCTCGGCTGCGTCCTCGCTGCCGGCGAGGGCCAGCGCGGCGCGGCGGTAATTATCTTGCTCGAAGCGGCGGAAGGGCTGCGGATAGGTGCGGCAGATGTTCTGCCAGGTGAAGAAGAGCGACGGAATGCCGCGGCGCTGAGCGGCGCGCAGGGCGAGCCACGTCGCCAGGTTATACGGCTCCTCGTCCATATGCAGCACGTCGGGCCGGATGCGATCCAGTTCGCGGCCGAGAGCGGGGTAGAAGTGCAGATGGAAGTTGCCGTTGAAGCGCACTGGCGCGACGCGCAGCGTGTAGCCCGCGATGTGGGCGCGCTCCGCCTCCTGGCGGCCGCGACGGTCGCCCCAGTAGGGCGGGACCAACACGGTCAGTTCGACGCCGCGCCGTGCGATCTCTTCCGCCTTGCGCTGGTAGGCGCCGATCACCAGCGCCTTGCTCACCATCACAACCCGCATAGAGCCTGGTCGCTCACGTTCTCGGCTGGCGCAGCGGCGGCTGTTGGCCCTGGTTGGCGATGATCAGATCGAGCGTCAGTTCGGCGTGTCCTTTGTGTTCGGCGGCATGGCAAGCGGCGAAGAGCAAGACCTCGCGTCCCGTTATGTTCTCCTGGCGAAACGGTCGTTCCTGGTCGAGCGCGCCGTCCGGCAGGCGGCTGAAGCTTTCTTGAACGCGAATTTGCAGCGTCCGCCATTTTTCCTGCAGCGGCTCGACCGCGGTCCCTTCCGCGACGAACTCGGTGGCGCGCCGCCGGTTCACGTCTACACCGCAGAGGCCTTGCAAGACCAGAAATTCGGTTGAGCCAAGCGCGTGCGTGGCCAGCGCGTAGAGGCTGTTGGCCGTCTCGCCGGGCCGCCAGTTGCGCCGCTCCGCCGGCGCCCGCTCTAGGCAGCCCAGAATCTCGTCGACTGATTTGGCGATGGCGCGCCAGAAGGCGTCCAGCTCCCGTTGTTGTGACATGGGCACGGCCTTTCTTATGATCGTGATAGCCTAAAGATTCGCCCGATGCGAGGACGGCGAGTCCCCGCCTGTATTGTAACATGGCGGCGCGCCCGGATTGTCCGTTCAGGTGCGCCGCGCGCGTGGTATAATAAAGACAGACTCGCCACAGACCGGGTGGCGTGAATGAATCGCGTCCATCCGTATTATCGCGTTTATCGTTACCCGCCATCAACGGGCGGCCCCTCATCGCTCAAACTCCTCACAGCCCGTTACAATTTGCCGGCGTTTCTCCGCTAGCATGGGAGGTCCGCATCATGACCGGCGCATCTCGCCATCCTTTTGAGGTAGGCAAGCAGTATCGTAATGAACACGGTGCGTACACGGTGGTGCGCATCGACGAGTCGGACATGGAGATCCGTTATGCGAATGGCCGCACCCTTGTTTCGCCGATTGCGCTTCAGGCGCGCATCTGGGAGCGTATCTGCGAGGAGGAGGCGCTGGACAGGGCGGAAAAGTCGGCGCGGGCGTCATCGCGCGGGCGATCTCGCTCTTCGAGGCGCGCGCGGCTTGGCCGCGAGTTTCAAGGGTTGAGCGAGGCGGACTTCGATCAGGATGTGACGGGCACTTCGTGGCGACGGCGCCCTGAACTGGGGGGACTGTTGGCCGACCGTCTCGCCGCGTTGAGCGGGCAGCTCTTCGAGTCGCATGCCGTATACCGGCGGTCGGAAGTATATATTGCGCTGCCCCAGTATTTTACCCCGGGCGATTCTTTCAGGAGCGCCAAGTTCTTTTTCAGCCTCAACGAACGCGAGACGCATCACGGCTTCTGCATTGAGAAGTCGAACAAAACCATGGACGCCTCGTGGGATTGGCCCCGGTGCGTCGACGCGCTGCGGCACGACAAGCGGTTGCAGGCGCAGGTCTTAGTCGCCATGCAGACAAGCGATCTGGCCTGGGAGATCGATACGAGCAAGCCGCCAGAAGACCAATCGCACACGGTGCGCACGGTGACGGCAAGCGACCAGACGCTGCGTTTACAGGCAGAGGGCGGGGACGCAACGCCGTTGGGGTGGCCCGACTTTATCGCTTTGTTGGAAGACGTCCCATCGGACCAATGGTGCGATCTCTATCTGGCTGCGCACATGGCCAAGGTGCGCGCCATTGCCCTAGGCGTCGAACTGGCGCAAGAGGTCGCCGCCATTTACCATGCGCTGCTGCCGCTCTACATGGCGTCTGTGCGCGGGCCAGCGTCGGGAGCGTGAGGCCTCGTGCGCTGCATTAGCGAATTGATGCCCGATGCAGGAAATCGACCAGAACCGCAAATGCGTGCCTGCCGCGACGCCCATCCGCGCCGGCGGAGCGCTCAACCGATGACGGCGAGCAGCCGCTCCACGACTTCGCCCGCGGGGATATCCGACTGATCGCCTGTAGCAAGGTCCTTCACCGCTACGACGCCCGCCTCCACTTCCCGCGGCCCCAGCAGCAGCGCATAGCGGATCTTGCGCTCGTCCGCATACTGAAACTGTCGCCCGTAGCGGTCATCATCCGGGTAAAGGTCCACGCGCAGCCCGCCGCGGCGCAGACGCTGCGCCAACTCCAGGCTGGCCCCGATGGCGCTCTTGTCGAAGATCGTCACCATCACCTGGGGCTGTCCCGCCAACTGCGCCGGGAACATTCCCTGCTCCTCCATGATCAAGATAATACGCTCCAAGCCCAGGCTAAAGCCGCACGCCGGGATCGTCTGCCCGCTGAACATCCCGATCAGGTCGTCGTAGCGCCCGCCGCCGCCGCCGGAACTGCCGAAACCCGGAAACTCAATCTCGAAAATCGGGCCGGTGTAGTAGCTCAACCCGCGCGCCAAGTACGGATCGACGCGCAGACGCCCGGCGGCGGGGCCGTAGCGGCAGTAGTCGATCACGCGGCGCAGTTCGGCAATGCCCCGCTTGCCCAGTTCAGAATTCTGCAGCAGTTCGGCCAGCCAGTCCAGGATGGCGTTGTTGTCCGCAGGCACGCCCGCCATCGTCTGCAACAAGCTCTCTGCGGCGGAGCGACCGACACCACGCTCAGTCAGTTCCGTCGCCACGCCGTCCAGGCCGATCTTGTCCAGTTTGTCGATGGCGACCAACGCCGAATCTTCTAGTTCCGGTCGCACGCCCGCCGTCTCCATCAGCCCGCGTAGGATGCCGCGGTGGTTGAGGCGCAGCACAAAAGTCCGCTCGCCGTCAAAGCCCAGTTCCTCCATCACCTGCGCGCCGGCGTTGAGCACCTCCGCCTCCACCGTCTGGCTGGCGGAGCCGATCACGTCCACGTCGCACTGAAAGAACTCGCGATACCGGCCTTTGGCCGGACGGTCGGCGCGAAAGACCGGCTGAATCTGGTAACGTTTGAAGACGCGCGGCAATTCGTTGCGATAGTTGGCAACCACGCGCGCCAACGGCACGGTCAGGTCATAGCGCAAGCCGGCGTCGCCTACGCTGTCGACGGTCGGATCGTTGCGCAGCGCATCTTCGAGCTTATCGCCGCGCTTCATAATGCGGAAAATGAGCTTGTCACCCTCTTCGCCGTATTTGCCCAACAGCGTCGAAAGCCGCTCCATCGCCGGCGTCTCCAGCGGTTCAAAGCCGTAACTCTGATAGACGCGTTCGATCACGTCGATCACGTAATTGCGCCGCAAGACGTCGAGGGGCAAGAAGTCGCGCATCCCGCTCAGGGGCGCGGTATTCACTTTCGCCATCTTTGTTACTCCAATGCTTTCAGCGGATCGGTGTACGGCAGGTCGAACGCCTCGGCCACCAAGTCGTGCGTCAGCCGGCCCTTATGCGTATTTAGGCCGTGCAGCAGATCGGGGTTGCGGCGCACTGCGTCCAGCCCGTCGTTGGCGAGGCTCAGCGCATAAGTCATGGTCTGGTTGACCAGGGCGAAGGTGCTGGTGCGCGGCACGGCCCCCGGCATATTCGCCACACAGTAATGCACGACATCGTCCACCACGAATGTCGGATTGCTGTGCGTGGTCGGGCGGCTCGTCTCGATGCAGCCGCCCTGGTCCACAGCCACATCCACGATCACGGCGCCTTTGCGCATATGCGAGAGCATAGGCTTGGTCACCAGCCAGGGCGCGCGCCCGCCGGGGATCAACACCGCGCCGATCACCAGGTCGGCGTTGAACACGGCCTGCTCGATGTTGTACTCATTGCTGGCGCGCGTCTGCAAGCGCCCCAGGAAGATGTCGTCCAGATATTGCAGCCGGTCATGGTGGATGTCGAGCACGGTCACCTGTGCGCCCATGCCCAGGGCCACTTTGGCCGCGTTGCCGCCCACCGTGCCGCCGCCCAAGATGGTCACATCCGCCGGCGGTACGCCCGGCACGCCGCCCAGCAGCACGCCGCGGCCGCCGCGGTGCTTCTCCAAATACGCCGCGCCGACCTGTGTCGCCATGCGTCCGGCCACCTCGCTCATAGGCATGAGCAGCGGCAGTTTGCCCTCCGCGGTCTGCACCGTCTCATAGGCGATGGCCGTGGTGTGGCTTGCCAGCAGGGCCTCGGTCAGTTGCCGGTCGGCGGCCAGATGGAGATAGGTAAAGAGAATCTGATCGGCGCGCAGAAAGTCATACTCCGGCCCAACCGGTTCTTTGACCTTGACAATCATCTCCGCGGCCCAGGCCTCCGCCGCCGTGCGCACAATCGTTGCGCCGGCCTCGGCATACTCCTCATCGCTGAGGAAACTGCCTTCACCGGCCCCCGCTTCGACCAATACCTCGTGACCGCGCCGCACCAATGCAGTTACTGCGCCGGGCGTCAGCCCAACCCGGTTTTCGCCATCCTTGATTTCCTTAGGCAATCCGATCAGCATCGTGGAGTCTCCCAAACCGGCCACAACCGCAACAATGTGACGCAACAATGTGACGC
>CAZYSJ010000020.1:0-38455 GCA_964649875.1 uncultured Caldilineaceae bacterium | reverse complement strand
CGCAACAATGTGACGCAACAATGTGACGCCAATCCGCCGGCTTGTCTGCGTTAGGCCGGCGCAATCATTCTCATTGCGCCAGTGTATCAGTACGCCGCGCATCAGGCAAGATGCCCGCCCCCCAACCTGAGCGAGCACGCCAACTGAAAATAAGCGAGTTTCTTGGTTAGCGCGCTGCGCTGTCTGCCGCCACGAATTTCACGAATTGTACGAAGCGGCTGGGCTTAAGTGCAACTACATTGGTCCTTAGGGATTGACGTCGAGACCCTTCACTTCGTTCAGGGTGACAGTAACCCCAGTAATCCGTGACACCGTACTAAATTCGATCAACTCGTGGAATTCGTGGCAGATCTTCGCTCCTACGCGTCGCGGTGACGATCCTCGCGGCGCGCTCTATCCCCGCGCGCTTGCCAAAGTCGCCCTTTGTGGGCAGAATGAACCGGCATGGACCGCATGGCTTTCGCACCGGCGACAGGACGCTCGGAGTCATCTCAATGAAGCAGGAATCGACGTTGGCGCGCAGGGTGCGCCACACAGTGCGCCGCATTGACCGCGCAGCCGGCGCAGCCTGGCAACATCTCTTCTGCAGTCTCGCTAATTTACGCCGCCGGCTCCTGCAGCATCGTCTGCCCGATTACGCCGTCATCACCCTCGACCACGCCGTCTCCGAGCGTGCGCCGGACGCCCCCTGGTGGGTTGCATATGTCCCCGGCCTAAGGCTGCCGCTCAGCCTCGAATACATCGGCAAAGCCCTGCGCCGCATTGCCGGCGACCCGGACGTTAAAGGCGTCGTCTTCCTGATGAAAGGGCCGGAGCTCAGCCTTGTCCAGGCCCAGAGCCTTGCCCGCCTTTTTGAACGCTTTCGCCAGTGGGACAGCCAATTCCGGCCCGCCGGACGCGCGCCCAAGCGCATCGTCGTCCACCTCGAACAAGCCGGCACGCCCGCCTACGTCGCCGCCTGCGCCGCCGACGTCGTCAGCCTCGCACCCCTTGCCTCGTGGGACATCCTGGGGCTGCGCGCCGCGCCGGTCTACCTCAAGGATACGCTGGCGCGCCTCGGCATCCAGGTAGACGTCGTCAAGATCGCGCCGTGGAAAACCGCCGCCGACCGGCTCACCCGCGCCGAGATGAGCGAGGCCGAGCGCGAGCAGTACAACTGGCTGCTCGACAGCCTGTCCGAAGATATCGTCAGCGCCATCGCCGCAGGCCGCAACCTCTCCCCTGAAACGGTGCAAGGCCTGATCGACCGCGCGCCGCTTATTGCAGACGAGGCTCGCGCCGCCGGCCTGGTCGACGCCATTCTCTACGAAGACCAGTTGGCCGAGCATCTGGGAGAGCCGGGCAAGCCCGCCCGCCTCTTGCCCTACGCCTCTGCACGCAGGCTGCTGTTGCGCCGTCCGCAGCCGCGCGCCGACCGGGCGGTGGGCGTGCTCAGCCTGACGGGCGCGATCGTCGTGGGCGAAAGCCGCCGCCTGCCCATCCCCCTGCCGATCCTCGGCGGGCGCACCCTGGGCAGCGCCAGCGCCGAGCAGATGATCCGCAACGCCCGCCGCGATCCCGGCCTGGCCGCGGTCGTGGCGTACGTCGATTCAGGCGGCGGCTCCGCCCTCGCCAGCGACCTCATCTGGCGCGAGTTGGCGTTGCTCAACAAGGAAAAGCCGGTCGTCGTCTATATGGGCGACGTGGCGGCTAGCGGCGGCTACTACATCGCCGCGCCCGCCCGCCGGATCGTAGCCCAGCCCGCCACCCTCACCGGCAGCATCGGCGTGGTCATCGCTAAAGCCATAACTGCCGGCGCCCTCGACAAGCTGGAAGCCCGCCGCGAGGTTGTCCAGCGCGGCCAAAACGCCGGTCTCTACGGCGAAGACAGCCCCTGGAGCGAGGCCCAGCGCGCCCAGATCGAAAGCAGCGTCCGGCATGTCTACCAAGAGTTCAAGCGCCGCGTCGCCGCCGGGCGCAACCTTGATTACGACGCGCTCGACCCGATCTGCAACGGCCGCGTCTGGACCGGCAAGCAGGCCCTCGCCCACGGCCTGATCGACGAACTGGGCGATTTTCGCACGGCGCTAGAACTTGCCTGCGCCGAGGCCGACCTGCCGGTCGACGGCTCCGTGCGCACGCGCACCATCTCGGCGCCGCATACGCGCCTGCCCGCCGAACCGGTCGACGCGGCCAAGGCGCTGCTGGGGCTGGAAGTCGCCGGCGGTCTGCAAGCCGCGGCGTCGGCTCTTTTGCAAGGAGATTGGCAGCAACTGCTCGGCCGCGACCGCCTCTGGCTAATCGCCGACGGGCTGCCCAGGTTCGATTAATAGGGCAATACGCCAGCCGCAAAGACGCAACACGTCACGAGTCACGCATGACGATGACGCATGACTCGTGACGTATGACGCATGACTTTACCACCTATAACCGGCATCTTGGAAGGAAACGCTCCATGCTAGACATCGACTCCATTCGCGCTCAATTTCCCGCCCTGAACGAAGCCTTCAACGGCAAACCGGCCGTCTTCTTCGATAACCCCGGCGGAACCCAGGTCCCCCGCCGCGTGATCGAAGCCATGACCGACTACCTGACGCGGCGCAACGCCAATACGCACGGCGTTTTCGAGACCAGCCGCCGCACCGACGCCACGATCGACCATGCCCGCCAGGCCGCGGCCGACCTGCTCGGCGCGGACACGGACGAGATCGTCTTCGGCAACAACATGACCAGTCTCACCTTCGCGCTGAGCCACGCCCTGAGTCGCGAGTTCAGCCCTGACGACGAGATCGTCGTCACCCGCCTCGACCATGACGCCAACGTCAGCCCCTGGGTGATGATGGCCGAAGACACCGGCGCAACCGTGCAATGGGCCGATGTGGACATCGAAACCTGCACGCTGGATATGGAGCACCTGCGCTCGCTCATCAACCCGCACACCAAGCTCGTCGCGGTCGGCTATGCCAGCAACGCCAGCGGCACAATCAACGACGTCCAGACTATCATCGGCTGGGCAAAAGAGAACAAGGCCTATACCTTCATTGACGCGGTGCAGTACGCGCCCCACGGCCTGATCGACGTCAAGGCGCTGGATTGCGACTTCCTGGCGTGCAGCGCCTATAAGTTTTTCGGCCCGCACGCCGGCATCCTCTACGGCAAGCGCGAGCATCTTAACCGGCTGCGCGCCTACCATGTGCGGCCGACCGGCGACGAGTCGCCCGACAAGTGGGAGCAGGGCACGAAGAACCATGAAGGGCTGGCCGGCGTGGCCGCGGCCATCGACTATCTGGCCGACTTGGGCGTGCGCTATGGCGGAGCCTCAGCCGGCGCGACGCGCCGTGAGCAACTAGCCGCAGCCTGGGCCGAAATCAACAACTACGAACTGATGCTCATGGATCGCCTGATCAGCGGGCTGCAATTCATCAACCGCGTGCGCATCTACGGCCTCACCAACCGCATGGACTGGCCGCACCGCGTGCCGACCGTCTCCATCCGCAAGGAAGGGACTACGCCGCAGCAGTTGGCCGAAGCCCTGTCCGCCGAGAACATCTTCGCCTGGGACGGCAACTTCTACGCCGTCAACCTGACGGAACGGCTGGGCGTCGAACCCAGCGGCGGCCTGCTGCGCCTCGGTTTGGCCCATTACAACACCCTGGACGAAGTTGACCGCTGCCTGCGCGTGATCGACAGCGTATAAGCCGCTCAGATCGGGGCGCTTCGCAAACCCAGAGAGGCGCCCTTACGGCAGCCCGCCATTTGATGCCGTCGCGGGCCTACGGTACAATACCCGCACTTTTGCCAGATTGCCGTCCGTTAGCCGCCCTGGGGCCGCCGCCCCCCACCTAGCACGCGAGAATCGTCCATGAAAGCGCCAGCCGACTGCACCAACATCGAAGAAGTGCGTCACGCCATCGACGCCATCGACCGGGACATCGTCCGCGCGCTGGGCCTCCGCTATGAATACGTCAAGGCCATCACCCGCTTCAAGAAGACCGAAGAGGACGTGCGCGCGCCGGAACGCTACCAGGCCGTCATGCAAGCCCGCCGCGCCTGGGCGCAGGAAGCCGGCCTTGACCCGGACGTCGTAGAGCGTCTGTATCGCCTGTTGATCGACCACTTCATTGCCGAAGAGATGAAGGACCTCGGGCTGGCTGACGCCGGCCGGTCATGAACCGCACCGCTTTGCCCAACGCCAAGATCGCCCTGGTGCACGACTGGCTCAACCAGGCGGGCGGCGCCGAAAACGTGCTGGAAGAACTGGCGGCGCTCTTCCCCGCCGCGCCCGTCTACACCAGCTTTTACGCGCCGGAGCGCATGCCCGCCGCCTACCGCCGGTGGGACATCCGCACCACCTTCATGCAGAAGTTGCCGGGCATCGCCGCCAACCACCAGCGTTACATGCCGCTCTACCCGCTGGCCTTCGGCGCAACCGACGTCAGCGGCTACGACCTGGTGTTGAGCAACAAGAGCGGCTTCTGCCACGGCGTGCGCACCCGCACGCGTCATGCCGTCGCACGCCACGTCTGCTACTGCCTGACGCCCACGCGCTTCATCTGGCTCTATGACCAATACCGCGCCCGCGAGCAGCTCAGCCGCGGCGCAGACCTGCTCGTGCGGCCCGCGCTGGCCTGGCTGCGCCGCTGGGATTTCGCCGCGGCCCAGCGCGTCGACCACTTCATCGCCATCAGCAGCGCCATCCAAGAGCGCATCCGCCGCTTCTACCGCCGCCAGAGCGTCGTCATCCACCCGCCCGTCGACACGAACCGCTTCACGCCCGACCCGACGACGCCCGTGGGCGACTACTACCTGATCGTCAGCCGCCTGATCCCCTACAAGCGCATCGACCTGGCCGTGGACGCCTTTCGCAGCCTGCCGCACCTCAAGCTGGTCATCGCCGGCGATGGCCGCGACCGCCCGACCCTCGAAGCGCAAGCCCCGCCCAACGTCACTTTCGTGGGCCGCCAAGACAGCATCCTGGAACTGCTGCGCGGCTGCCGGGCGTTTATCTTTCCGGGGCTGGAAGACTTCGGCATTGCGCCGGTCGAGGCGATGGCCGTAGGCCGCCCCGTGATCGCCTACGGCGGCGGCGGCGCGCTGGACACCGTGGCCCCAGGCGTGACCGGCGAGTTGTTCGCCGAACAGACGCCCGAAGCGCTCGCCGCGGTATTGGCGCAGTTCGACCCGACGCGCTATGATCCGGCTGCGTGCCGCGCTCAGGCCGAGAAGTTCAGCGCCCACGCCTTCCGGCGCAAATTGGGCGATTACCTGGAACAAGTCTTGCAGGGCGAAAACCCAGCCCAAGACAGCGAGTAGCGCACATGGAGATTCGCCAAATCTGGCAGATCATCCGCCGCCGCTGGCGGCTGCCCGTCTTGTTGACCGTACTGGTCGGCCTGTTCAGTCTGCTACAAATGCGCCCCTGGCAGCCCGCGCCGCCTTCCTACTCCGCCTCGCTGCGCATGTTAGTGGGCGTGCTGCCCGCCGCCGAAGCGGACCGCACGGCCTATGACCCGCGCTACTACGCCTGGCTTACCAGCGAATACCTGGTCGACGACTTTACCGAAGTCGTGCGCAGCGACCTGTTCGCCCGCAACGTCAGCGCCCGCCTTGCAGAGCAAGCGCTCCAGGTTCCGCCCGGCGTGATCCGGGGCAGCGCGGCCACCGGCAAACAGCACCGCATCATTACCCTGAGCTTCACTTGGGGGGACGCCGACGAACTCGCCGCCATCGCCCAGGCCGCCGCCGCCGAACTGACCGAGAATGCGTCCTTCTACTTCAACCAACTCGGCACGGACGGCGCGGGTATTTCCCTGCTGGACGCGCCGTCCGTCGCGCCGGTCGGCCCCGGTTTGCGCGACCGGCTGGAGCTGGCGCTGCGCTTGCTGCTCGCCCTCTTCGCCGGCCTCGGCCTGGTCTTCCTGCTCGACTACCTCGACACGTCCATCCGCGGCCGCGCCGAATTGGAAGAGATGGGCTATCACATCCTTGGAGAAATTCCCAAACGCCGTTAGGATTGGGGCACAGTTGGCCGGAGTCGCTTTGACGTTTGACGCAAGATGAACGACGCTTGACCCCGGCCCGGACGATAGGAAAAGGCATTTGCCATGACCATCCAAGAATACGCACGCATCATTCGCCGCCGCGGCTGGATCATCCTCGTCTCGGTCGTCTTGGCTGCGGCAGCGGCCTTCGGCGTGAGCTTCCTGCAGGAAGACATGTACCGCGCCACGGTCTATGTGAGCACCGTGCCGGCGCGGCCCGACTGGGGCCTCGGCAACACGGCCAAAGACCTCATGCGCAACTTTGCCGCCAATATCCAGACGCCGGAGATCGCGCAGCGCGTCATCGACCGCGCCCAGCTTGACCAGAACCCCTACGACTTTTTGGGCCACATCAATGTAGCCGCCGATTCGAGCGACTTCACCATCAAGATCGAGGCGCGGGCGCGCGACGGCGAGGTCGCCAAGCTGATGGCGCTCACGTTGGCGGATGAATTCGTCGACGAACGCACCGCCTACTACGCGCAACAGGACAAGGACAACCGCATCGAGGTCAAGATTCGCAGCCGCGCCATCAGCTACGAACAGTACCAGCCCAAGCCGCTCATCAACGCCGTCGCCGGCGGCGTGCTGGGCATGCTCTTCGGCCTGGCGCTTGTTCTCATCCTGACGTGGATGGAAGCGGATCTGCTGCGCACGTCCGCCGCGGTCGAACGCACCCTGGGCGTCCCCGTGCTGGGGGCCATCCCTGCCGCCTCCGGCCAAAAGGAGTCGGTTCAACCCGCGCCCCAGCCCGGTCGGGTAGGAGCGCCCAAAACGGCCTAGCCGGTCAGCCGCCTTGCACAGCCGCCGTCGCCTGTCACTCTCCCTCCCGGTCATCCTGCTGCTTCTGGCCGTCTCGGCCTACGCGGTCTATTTTTCCTGGCTGACGATCACGCGCTACGCCGCCTTTGAAGCGCGCGCCCTCGACATGGGCAACCTCGACCAGGCCATCTGGAACACGGCGCGCGGCAACTGGTTCCACCTCACCAACCAGCCTGGCACGGTCAACCGGCTGAGTCTGCACGTCGAGCCGATCCTCATCCCCATCTCGTGGCTCTATTGGCTATACGACGGGCCGCCGGCGCTGCTCGTGTTGCAAGCCGTGACGGTGGCGCTCGGCGCGCTCCCGCTTTATGCGCTGGCCCGGCGCAAGCAGTTGTCCCCGTGGGCGGCGCTCACCCTGGCCGCGGCCTACCTGCTGCACCCGTCCATCCAGGCGGCTAACTGGCTCGAATTCCACCCCGTCACCCTCGTCCCGACCTTCCTGATGGCCGCCTTCTACTTCCTGGTGGCAGGCCGCATCGGCTGGTATGCGCTTTTCGCCGTGCTTGCGGCGAGTTGCAAGGAGGAGATCTCCCTGCTGGTCTTCATGCTCGGCCTCTATGCGGCGCTCGCCCTGCGACCGAGAGCCCGCTGGGCGCGCCTCGGCGCGGTGACGATGGCTCTCTCCCTGCTCTGGGCGTTTATCGCCGTCTTCTTCATCCAGAACGCCTTCGCCGATGGCAACATCCACTGGAACCGCTACGGCTATTTGGGCGACAGCCCGCTGGAGATGGCGGCCGCGCTGATCACCCGGCCCGACATGGTGATAGCGCAGTTGCGCGCCGCCGATGCGGGGCGCTACCTGGCCCAGTTGCTCCTGCCCGTCGCCCTCGTCCCCCTGCTTGCGCCGGAAGCGCTGGCGCTGGCGCTGCCCTCGTTGGCGATCAACCTGTTGGCCGACTTCGCGCCCATGCACCAGGTCTACGAACTGATCTACGCCGCGCCGATCGTCCCCTTTGTGATGATCGCAGCCGTCTACGGCGCGGCACGCATAAGCCGCCGGCTAGGTCGCTACCGCCCGTCCGCCCCCTTGCTGCGCGGCCTGGCGACCCACATCGCGCCGGTCGCGGTCCTCGTCGCGGCGCTGGCGGCTTCGGTTCCCTATGGTTACGTGCCGTGGGGCGGCAACTACCGCCGCTTCACCGTATCGGACCATGACCGCCGCGCCGCAGCCATCATCGCCCAAATCCCCGCAGACGCCAAAGTCTCGGCGCAGGACCGCCTAAACCCGCACGTCAGCGGGCGCGAGACGATCTACATCTTCCCGCGCATCGAGGACGCCGATACCGTCTTCATCGACGTCACCGGCCCGGCTTGGCCGCAGCACCCCAGCGACGTGCGCGCCACGGTCGATCAGCTCTTAGAGGACGGCTTCGGCGTGGCCGCGGCCGACGACGGTTATCTGCTCTTGCGCCGCGGCGCGCCGCAACAGGAAGCGCCGCCCGCGTTCTACACTGCATGGCAACGCCCCGACCACGCGCCGGCGCAGCCGCGACAGGTTGACTTCGCCGGCAAGCTGCGCCTGATCGACTTCGCGGCGACCAACGACGAACACGGCGAGGTCGTCATCCGCCTCTACTGGCAGGCGCTCGTCCCCTTGGACGAAGACCTGCGCTTCTATGTCGCTCTCCAGGACCGGGACGGCAACACGCTGTATGATACGCACTATTATCCGCCGCCCGCCGTCCTGTGGTATCCTACTTCGCGGTGGACGCCGGGCCAGACCGTGCTGGTGCAGACGCTGCCCTGGACGCTCGACGCGGACCGGTTTGCACTGCTGCTCGGCGTCTATGCGGGGGAAAACGGTTGGACGGAAGGCGGTCGCCTGCCCGTGAGCCGCGTCGAACCGCCGCTGCCGCTGCTCGAAAACGGCACGTTGGCGCGTCTCGGAGGCTTCGAGCGCTCAGGCACGGCAGGCTGGACCGCGGTCCGGCCTGCGCAGGCAGAACCAGCGCAGCGCGTGGATGTACGTTTCGGCGATGACATCGTGCTGGAGGGCGTCACCCTGCCGGAGACGACGGGCCAGCCGGGCGGCGAGTTGGCCGTCACCTTCCATTGGGCTGCGCGCCGGACGCCGGACGCAGACTACACCGCCTTCGCCCACCTGCTCGACGCCGAGGGCGTTAAGGCGGCGCAGTTGGATTGGCAGCCCAGAGACGCCATTGGCCCGCTGCCCACGTCCGCCTGGCAGGCCGGGCAGACCGTGCTCGATGCGGAAACGCTGGCGTTGCCCGCGGACCTGGCGCCCGGCGATTATCGTTTGATCATAGGCATGTACCACTGGCAAGACGGCGTGCGGCTCCCCGCACAGGGAGAGGCCGCCAAGCCTGGCGACATAGCCGTCGTCGCTGCCATCCGGGTGGATTAGGATGTGTGCAGCGCGCCGGCTGATAGGCGAAACGACTCGTACAGAGTGAACAGAGACCTGATGCCATGCAGAACTTGATCACGCTCACCGACCCGCGCAGCTCGACGGCGGAAGCCTACCAAAGCCTGCGCACCAACCTGGAATTCTCCAGCCTGGAGCAGCCGCTGCACTCCATCCTCATCACCAGCGCAGACGGCGTCACCGACAAGAGCATCGCCCTGGCAAACCTGGCGGTGGTCATGACCCAGGCCGGCGACCGCGTAACGATCGTCGACGGCGACTTGCGGCGGCCCCAACAGCACGAGATTTTCGACTTGCCCAACCAGGCCGGCCTGTCGAACTGGCTGAGCGACGGCGGCCCCGCGCCCTTGCAGCGCACCTCGCTCGAAGGGCTGCAAGTCATGACCAGCGGCCCGCTTCCGGCCAACCCGGTGGCGCTGTTGAGCAATCGCCGTCTGGCCGACGCCCTGGCCGAGTTGCAGGAGCAAGCCGACTACCTGCTGATCGACGCGCCGCCTATCCTCGCCGTGACCGACGCCGCACTGTGGGCGAGCAAGGTCGACGGCGTGGTGCTGCTCGTCAACGCCGGGCGCACCAAGCGCGACCACGCGCAGCGCGCCAAGACCGTGCTGGAGAAGGTCCGCGCCCGTATCGTCGGGGCTGTGCTGCTCGACGCCGAGCGCGATGCAGCCATGTCCGGCTATAATTGGTAGCGGAGAGCGCAGAGGAAAAGCAGAGGAGAAGGCAAAGCATGAAAGGTCTGATTCTGAGCGGCGGCAAGGGAACCCGCCTCTATCCGATCACGTTTACCCGCGCCAAACAGCTGGTCCCCGTCGCCAACAAGCCCGTCCTCTTTCGGGTAATCGAAGCCATTCGCGACGCCGGCATCGACGAGATCGGCATCGTCATCGGCGACACCGGCGACGAGATCCGCCAGGCCGTCGGCAATGGCCGGCGCTGGGACGTGACGATCCGCTACATCGAGCAGGAGGCGCCGCTCGGCCTGGCGCACGCCGTCAAGATCAGCCATGACTTCCTCGGCGACGACCGCTTCGTCATGTTCCTGGGCGACAACGTGATCGAAGGCGGCATCAGCCCCCTGATCCGGCAGTTCGCCGACTCGGGCTGGAACAGCCAGGTTGTGCTTACCGAGACCGACAACCCCCAGCAGTACGGCATCGCCGAGTTGGACAACGAGCGGCGCATCGTGCGTCTGGTCGAGAAGCCGCGCAACCCGCCCAGCAACCTGGCCCTCGTCGGCATCTACATGTTCGACGCCACCGTCTTCCAGGCGGTTAACAGCATCCAGCCCAGTTGGCGCGGCGAGCTGGAGATCACCGACGCCATCCAATGGCTCGTCGACCATGGCTGCGAGGTGCATCCCTACATCCATCGCGGCTGGTGGATCGACACGGGCAAGCACATCGACCTGTTAGAGGCCAACAACCGCGTTCTGGCCGAGTTGACCCACCACATCGAGGGCTATGTTGACCGTGACAGCAAGCTCGACCACCTGGTCACGGTGGAGCGCGGGGCCGAGGTCATCAACAGCGTGGTGCGCGGGCCGGCCATCATCGGCGAAGACTGTCGCATCGTCAACAGCTATGTCGGCCCCTTCACCAGCATCTACCACGACACGGTGGTCGAAGACAGCGAGATCGAACACAGCATCATTTTGGAACACAGTCGCATCGTCGGCATCCCCAGCCGCATCGAAGACAGCGTTATCGGCCGCGACGTAGAGATTACCTTCAGCCCGATCAAGCCCAAAGCCTATAAGATGACGTTGGGCGATCACTCGAAGGTAGGGCTCTTATAGCGCGCCTGGTTGCCGGCGACCATACGATGGAGGTTGCAGCCCCGTTCGCCATCACGTCCACGCCCGCTCTTGCCGCCGCTTTGCGCGTCGCCGCCTGTGAGGCGATGCAGCAGCCGATGGCCGCGCTCTTGCGGCGCGAGCGGCTCGTGCCCATGTACCGCATCAAACGACTTGCACCCGAAGAGGAACCAGCCGCCGCGGCCCATGTCCTGTCCGAAGCGGCCGAGCGCCTGCGCCGGCTGGGACCGGCCTACGCCGAATGGCGCGAATTCGACGCCTGCGCCTACTTTGACCTGATGCCCGCCCAGGCGCACCGGCTGGTCCGCGTATCGGAACGCGTTGCCACCGTGCATGTCACCTTCTTTGCCGACCTGCTGCTGCCGTCCTTTCGCAGCGCCGAACGCTATTGGGCCGAGACGTTCTGCCCGGCTTACCGGCGGATGACCCACAGCCTTGCCCACTCTGCCGAACCGCTGCCCGCAGTATCCGAATTCCAAGACGTCGTCCAGCCGCGCATGGTCAAACGCTGGCTGGCGCTGCAAGAGATACTGGAGCAGACGCGCCGCCTCTTGGACCAGGACGCATCGTTCCTGGCGGCTAACGGCAGCGAAGACGAGCGGGCCAGGTGGCGACAAATCTGGCGGCAACGCCCCGCTGCCGGGCTGGACCCGCACTTGCTGCCGGCCCTGCCCGCGCTGCCCACGCTGACCCTATCCGTCGACTTTCCGCTGCCGCCTTACCGCCAGCCGGGCAGGTTGCGCCGTCTGCGCACCAATCGCACCCGCCGCCGTCCCCCATTGGCGCATATCGAAGCGGCACAATCCGGCGTGCAATCGCTCTTTCGTCGCCCATGAGCCTGGAACCGTTTGACCATGCGGAACCGTTCGATCCTTGACCGCCGCTGCGGCGCTCTGCAACTTCGGCTACCCGAACCTATCGCCTCTCCCCGCCAGGGAGCGGGCATTCCGCCTAAGGGAGGAACCTAGCGTGCAACACGTACTCGTCACCGGCGGCGCCGGCTTCATCGGCTCGAACTTCGTGCGCATGATGCTGGGCAAATACCCGGACCTCGCCATCACGGTCTATGACAAGCTGACCTACGCCGGCCGCGTCGAGAACCTGCAAGACGCGGCAGCCAATTACCCGGATCGCTACCGCTTCGTGCAAGGCGACATCTGCGACGCCGCCGCGGTGGACAAGGTCATCGCCGAGCAGCAGATCGACGCCATCATCAACTTCGCCGCCGAAACGCACGTCGACCGCAGCATCCTCAACCCGGACGCCTTCATCCAGACCGACGTCTACGGGACCTATGTCCTGCTGGAAGCGGCGCGTAAAGCCGGCAACCTGCGCTATCACCAGATCAGCACAGACGAAGTCTACGGCCACGTCGAAGGCAGCCACCGCAGCCTGGAAACCGACTGCGTCGCCCCGCGCAGCCCCTACGCCGCCAGCAAGGCCAGCGCCGATCACCTGGTTAACGCCTACTTCATCACCTACGGCCTGCCCATCACCATCAGCCGCGGGGCCAACAACATCGGCCCCTACCAATACCCGGAAAAGGTCGTGCCCCTCTTCGTCACCAATGCGCTCAACGACATGCCCCTGCCCGTCTACGGCGACGGCAAACAGCGCCGCGATTACCAATACGTACTCGATCACTGCGAAGCCGTCGACCTGGTGCTGCAAAAAGGCGTGATCGGCGAAACCTACAACATCGGCACCGGCACGGAGATCACCAACCTGGAGATGGTCGAAATCCTGCTCGACGAACTGGGCAAGCCGCGCACCCTGATCCAGCATGTCGAGGATCGCCTCGGCCACGACCGCCGCTACTGCCTCGACGTGCACAAGATCATGGCGTTGGGCTGGGAGCCGGAATATTCGCACGAAGAGGCGCTGCGCATGACCGCCCGCTGGTACATGCACAACCAATGGTGGTGGGAACCCATCCGCTCCGGCGAATTTCGCGACTATTACGAGCGGGTGTACGGCGACCGCAAACGCCTCGCCTAAACACAACGCCGGAAACCATGAATATCGTCCGCGCCGCCGAAACCGACCTGCCCGCCGTCCGTCGCCTCATGCAAACGGCGCGCTACCGCTACGCCGACTACGGCATCGAGGACCTGCCGTCGTTAGTCGACAAGGCGGAGTGCAGGCTAGGTCTGGACGCAGGCGGGCCGTGGGGCTTCATCGGCGTGCAGGTCGAAGCGCGGCCGCCTACCCTGCCCGCCGCCGCGCCGCCACGCGCCTACCTGCGAGCGCTCGCTCTGCGCGCCGGCCATGCCCCCCGGCAATCCGTCGGGCCGTTGCTGGCGGCTGTCGAAGACGAACTGCGCCGCCGAGCGGAACCGCCGCAGATCATCACCTATAGCGGCGATTCCTGGATGGAGGAGGCCTTGCTCGCCGCGGGCTTTGCGATGGTGGACAAAGTGCAGTTCTTTGAACTGGATCGCTTGCGCCAACACAGCCGCTCTCTGCCCAAACCGGCAGGCCTCGCCCATCTACAGCCCGCCCGCGCCCCGGACCTGGAAGCGCTGGCGCGCCTCGACGCCGCTGCCTTCCCGCCGCTCTGGCATTTCAGTCGCCAAGACCTGTTGGAACTGCTCATGCGCAGTCGTTTCCAAATCGCCTGGCACGAGGACGAGGCCATCGGCTATGCAGCTTTGCTTGCCAATTCAGGCAGCGAAGCTCAACTCGCGCGCCTGGCCGTACGTCCGGATGCACAAGGCCGCGGCGTCGGTCGTCAGCTTCTTGCCGACGCCATTCACTATGCCGCGCACGCCGGCTACCGGGCGATCGTACTCAACACGCAGACGGACAACGCCCGTTCGCAGCGCCTCTACCGCGCCTTCGGCTTTCTGCCTATCGCCGATCCCATCGCCGTCCTGGCCCATACGCTCGGCTGACCTTGCCCTCCGCCCTTCGCCCATGTATGATGGTGAAGACACCAAGGCGAAGGATGCAGACAACAAAGCAAGTCGTCCCCAGGCAGTTGCGAGCTTCCCGGAAGACGCATTTTCGCCTAGACCATTCTCCTTTGCCCTGGCGTCTCTCTATGGCGAGCCCCCCGCCCTTGACGCAACTTGATAAGCAATCGAGCGGGTCGCTGCAACCACAATTCGTGATTTTGGGGCACATTTCCCCAACAAAAGGATTTATCCCCAGAGTTATCCCCAGGCGGTGGGGAAAAATGGGGAAAAGCGCAGCGCAATCGCCGCCGCGCTTGACGCGAAGCCGGTCCCTTAGCTTTCAGACAACCATCAACACCGTGCCATTGCACAGACTGCTCTGACCATGAATCTCAGCATACGCAGACGCGTGGTCTTTGTTCTTGGCATGTTCGTCGCGCTTATGCTGGTCGGCACCGGCGGTTACATGCTGCTGGAAGGCTGGGCGCTGCACGAAGCCTTCTTCATGACCGCGATCACGATCAGCACGGTCGGCTACAGCGAAGTTCGTCCGCTCAGTCCTCGCGGGGAAGTTTTCAGCGTCATTCTGATCCTGTTAGGCGTGGGCAGCGTCGCCTACACTTTCAGCGTGGTTATGGACTACCTCATCGCAGGAGAACTGCGCGGCGCATTGCGGAGACAGAGAATGCAGCGAACCATCAACAACATGAACAAGCACTACATTATTTGCGGCTACGGGCGCGTAGGCGAACACGTAGTCGACGGGCTGCGCGCCAATAAATTCGACATCGTCGTGATCGACGCAGACCCGCGCCATGCCGACACACTAGAGGAAAAAGGCGTCGCCTACATCACCGGCGACGCCACGGACGACTCGGTGCTGTCCGAGGCGGGCATCGAGCGCGCCGACGGCCTCTGCGCTTGTCTGCCCGAGGACGCAACCAACGTCTTCACCGTACTCAGCGCACGCACCTTGAACCCGAGCATCCTCATCATCGCCCGCTGCAATGCCCCCGAAACGGAGCGCAAGTTGCGTCTTGCCGGAGCCAATCAGATCATCAACCCCTACATGATCACCGGTCACCGCATGGCCGCGCAGCTACTGCATCCGGGCGTGGTGGAGTTCCTCGACGTCGTCATGCGCCAGGGCGATCTGGAATTACGCATCGAAGAAATCATCATTGCTTCTGATTCCGAAATGAGCGGACAGACGCTGGGCGAGGCCCATGTGCGCGGCGAGACGGGCGTCAACGTGCTGGCCGTACGTCGCGCCGACGGCCTCCTCGATACCGCCCTCACGGCAGAATACCGGCTGCACGCCGGCGACGCGCTGATCGGCTTGGGCACCATCGCCCAGTTGACTGCGCTGGCAGAGAAAGCCAAAGTGCGCAGCAGAAAACCGCATGTCGCCACAGTCGAGCAACGCTAGCGCCGGCGCCGTCTATCCGGCGCTTACAGCCGTCCGGCAAATTTACATAATGGAATCTGTGTGCCCGCCTACTTGCCACGAGCCCCGTCTTCCTGTACAATGACAGACAAGAATGGCAGATTAACAGAGGGAGCATTCATCGCCTGATATTGAGGGCGACAGGGCGTGCTACTCCTGCCGAGGAGCAAAGCGATCGGTGATTCGCCCGTTTCGATTCGGTGACATCTTTCTGATTCAACGCCTTGGCCGGCAGGCTACGAAGCTGAATATTGTCCAAGCCCTGCTTCATCGCCAATCCGCTTTTTGGGCATCTCTAACCACGATCAACCCGTGGAACGGCGCCAAGGTTACAACTTACATCTTGCGCCAACACGGGCACGAACTCGTCGGCGACGGCTTCCTTCAAGTGCAAAAGCGCCCCGGACGCCCCGAGACCGATATTGCGCGCCTGGCCCCAGGCCTGGACACCCCGACCGGACATCCGGCTATCTGGGAGAAGCTCCTCTCGCAATATGCCCAGGAAGCGGCGCGTCAGCACATCGAACGCATCTATGCCGACGTGCCCGATCAGCCTCTGCCCGTCAACACCCTGGCCCATGTCGGATACCGAACCTATCTGCGACAGACGATTTGGCGTCTCAGCGCACAGGGCGTCGAAGACTACACGCGCGGCGACTACACGCGCGGCGACAACGTCGAAATCCGCCCCCAGGTCAAGGCCGATGAGTGGGCGCTCAAGCAGCTCTACCGGCGCATCGTGCCCGAAGCGGTCCAATTGGCCGAGGGCATGGCGTCCGACAGCGCACTGCGGCCGCCGATCTTGGATTGGTGGCATGGCGGCGCCTACAGCAACTACCTGCTGGTCGAACGCGGCGAGGTGCGCGGCTCCATTCAAATCGCACAGGGCAGAAACAGCTATTGGCTGCAAATCTGGGCCGATTATACTGACCCCGACCAATCGGTCATTCATCAGTTGCTGCGCTTCGCTCTGGGCGCAATCAAACGCCGCTCCATGCGCCAGCCGGTGTATACCACCGTGTGCGATTACCAGGGCGGCTTGGGCGCGCTCTTGATGGACTATGGCTTCGCGCCGGTCACCGACCGCGCCAAGATGGTCAAGCATGTGGCGCAATGGGTGCGCATGCCCGTGAGCGCGGCTGTGCCGGCGCTCGAAAACGCGCCCAACGTCGTCGCGGCCCCGTTCCGCCTGGCCGAAGGCCGGGCCGGAGAAATGCCGTCCCTTCCGCCCAACTC
Source organism: uncultured Caldilineaceae bacterium (assembly GCA_964649875.1). Lineage (GTDB taxonomy): Bacteria > Chloroflexota > Anaerolineae > Caldilineales > Caldilineaceae > JASGTU01. The sequence continues at coordinate 21,828 of CAZYSJ010000020.1, read as the reverse complement.
GGCGGCTGCCGTTGCCCAGCCCCTCCGCATGCCGGAACCGGCCATGCCCGGCCAAGCGTGCCTGCGGGCACAAGGAGGAACCCTGTCCATGCCGGAACACTCGCTTGTCTAGCGCCGTCTCCAGAGGAACAAGGTCTGTGACGCGCCCGCTGCAGTCGCAGTTAACGCCAAGACAGACCGCCAAACGGTTTAGTTTGCATCTCTAGAACTATCAAGGACATCGAAGAGGTCGTGTCTAGAATTTCACACAATCTATACGGACAACCCGCACAGGCGTCTGATCTAAATGTGCGCCCCCCCCACTCGGCAACGCTCCAGATCACCGATGACCTGGACTTGCTGCTCGACATCTTGCCGGAGCGCATCCAACGCGCCCTGCAAGAAGCGGATCATGTGACCGATCTGATCGAGGTGGTGTTGGACTTGGGCCGGCTGCCCGAAGCGCGCTTCGCCGACCGCGAGGTCTATCTGAGCGATACGGAGACCACGACGGAAGACCTGCAAATGGTCATCGGCCGCATCGGCGATTTCGGCGCCGACAACCGCGCCGGCATCGAACGCACGCTGCACCGCATCTCCGCCATTCGCAACCGCCGCGGCGACGTGATCGGGTTGACCTGCCGCGTCGGCCGCGCCGTCTATGGCACCATCGAGATCATCAAGGATATTGTGACCAGCGACAAGAGCATCCTGCTCTTGGGCCGGCCCGGCGTCGGCAAGACCACCTTGCTGCGCGAGGCGGCGCGCGTGCGCGGCGAGCATAAGCGCGTCGTCATCGTCGACACCAGCAATGAGATCGCCGGCGACGGCGACATCCCCCACCCTGCCATCGGCCGGGCGCGGCGCATGCAAGTGCCGGAACCGTCCCTGCAGCACGAGGTGATGGTCGAAGCCGTCGAAAACCACATGCCCGAAGTCATCATCATCGACGAGATCGGGCGCGAGGAGGAAGCGGTCGCCGCCCGCACCATCGCCGAACGCGGCGTGCAGTTGATCGGCACGGCGCACGGCAACTCGCTCGACAATCTGCTCATGAACCCGACCCTGAGCGACCTGGTCGGCGGCATCGAATCGGTCACGCTCTCGGATGAAGAGGCGCGCCGTCGCGGCACCCAAAAGAGCGTGCTCGAACGCAAGGCGCCTCCCACCTTCAACGTGCTCATCGAGATCCAGGACCGCCAGCGCATGGCGATCCACCACGATGTGGCCGCTTCGGTGGATGCGCTTCTGCGCGGCCGCCCGCTCACGCCCGAAGTGCGCTTCCTGGACGACAAAGGCGAAATCCACATCGAGAAAACCGTGGATAACGGCCATGCCAACCAGTTCGCCGGCTATGACCGCTCGCGCGGGCGGCGCGAGCGCGAGTGGACGGAACCCAGGCCGCCCGCCGCGCCGAACGGCAAGAACAATGTCCTCGAACCGGAGTTGATCCGCGGCGAGACAAGCGCACGCGGCCAGGAGAACGGCGCGACGCAAGAGCGCAAACCCGTGCGCATCTATCCCTACGGCGTAGGCCAAAACCGGCTGCGCTCCGCGGTCAGCAGCCTCAACGTCCCGGTGCAGATCGTGGACACCCTGTCCGGCGCCGACGTGATCATGACGCTCAAGAACTACTACCGCCAACAGCCGCAGCCGCTGGTCGACGCCGAGCGCCGCAACATCCCCATCTACATCCTGCGCAGCAACACCGTCACGCAGATGGAGCAGTGTTTGGCCGACATCTTCCACATCCAAAGCGAGCCGATGGACGTCTTCACCGAAGCCATGCGCGAGACGCAGGAAGGCATCCAGCGCGTCCTCAACGGCGCCGCCGACGCCGAACTGCCCCCGCGCTCCGCCGCCATCCGCAGCCAACAGCATCAGTTGGTGCGCGCGGCCAACCTGATCAGCCACAGCTACGGACGCGAACCGTTCCGCCGCGTTCGCATCTTCAGCCGATAGCCGGCCCTGTCCTATGAGCCGGTTTATCACCTTCGAAGGACCCGAGGGCAGCGGCAAGAGCACGCAGATTCGCCTGCTCGCCGCTGCCCTAGAGGAACAGGGGCTGCGCGTCCTGACCACGCGCGAGCCGGGCGGAACCAAAATCGGCGACGCGGTGCGCGCCATCTTGCTCGACGCGAAAAACACGCAGATGAGCCCGCGCGCCGAAACGCTGCTCTTCAACGCGGCCCGCGCCCAACTGGTAGACGAGGTTATCCGCCCGGCGCTGGACGCGGGCATGCTGGTGCTGTGCGATCGCTACGCCGACAGCACGCTCGCCTATCAGGGCTACGGCCACAGCCAGCCGCTCGAACCGCTTCGCCTGTTAGGACGCTACGCCACCGGCGATCTCACGCCCGACCTGACCTTCTACCTGGACATCGACCCGCTCGAAGGGCTGCGGCGCAAACAGAGCGGCGCAGTCGAAGAATGGAACCGCATGGAGCAGAAGAAGCTGGCCTATCACCAGGCTGTGCACCAAGGCTACCTGCAACTGGCGCGCGCCGACCAACGCCGCTGGCAGGTGATCGACGCCGGGCAGGATGAAGCCGCCGTTCATCGCGCCATCCTCGCCCGCGTCGAAGCGCTCATCCCGATTCGCTAAACGCCCGCACACTAGGGTGCAAGCGATCTCGCAGAAGCCTGTAAGGGAGATGCCACTGTGAAACTGATCATCGCCATCGTCCACAGCGACGACACGCGCAACTTGCTCGACCGCCTGGCGCGGCGCAACTTCTCCGCCACCGTGACCACCTCCTCCGGCGGCTTTTTGCGCATCAGCAACGCGACCGTCTTTTGCGGCGTTGAGGAGGACCGCGTCGACGAAGCGCTGGAGATCATCCGCGCCAGTTGCCCGGACCGCGTGCAGTACGTCACCCCCTTGCCGCCTGTCATGGAACCCGGCGAGGTGCACATCCCGACGCCGGTCGAAAAGCGCATGGGCGGGGCGACCATCTTCGTCGTCGACGTAGAGCGCTTCGAGCGCGCCTAAGGCGCGGCCACGCGCGTTTACGCCATCCGGCGGTAAACAAGGCGACAGGACAAGATGCTAACCATGCCGGCGTGGGACCTGCGTGCGCTGCTCACCACCCTCTTCGCCCTCTACGTGGCGGGCGTCGCCATCTTCATCATCCTCGACAACCGCAGCCCGCAATCCACCTTTGCGTGGCTGTTTCTGCTTATTAGCTTGCCCGTCGTCGGGCTGCTCGTCTACATCTTCTTCGGACGCAGTTGGCACGCCTTCTCAGGGCGCAGCCTGTCACAGCAGATCGTCGGCTCCGAGCTGAACCAGGCGCTGATGCCCCTCATGGCGCGGCACGCAGCCATCATGCAGCGCATCGCCAAAGAAAAGCCCGAATCCTACAACCGCAACCTGCTGAACCTGATCGCCAACAACTCCGGCTCCATCCTCACCGAGTTCAACGAAGTCGAGGTTCTTCAGGACGCGCGCGCCATGTACCCGCGCCTGCTCGAAGACCTGCGCCGCGCCCAGTCATCGATTCACCTGGAGTTCTACATCTGGACTAACGACGAGTTCACGCAACAGGTGAAGGACGCGTTGATCGAGCGCGCCCAAGCCGGCGTGCGCGTGCACGCCCTCTACGACGCCTTCACCGGCAGGGCGATGGGCAAGGCCTACCGCAATGAATTGCTGGCCGGCGGCGTCGACATCCGCCCCTACCTGGCGCATAAGCGGCTGCGCTCCTTGCACAACATCCAATACCGCAACCACCGCAAGATCGCTGTCATCGACGGCAAGATCGGCTACGTCGGCGGCATGAACTTAGACAAAGAGCAGTTGTCCGGGCCGAAGGGGTTCTCCGCCTGGCGCGACACCCATTTGCGCATCCACGGCGAAGCGGCGCTGGCCCTGCAGGCCAGTTTCGTCGTCAGTTGGCACAACTCCACCCAAGAAAAGCTCACCGATTCCGTCTATTTCCCCATCGACGAGATCCGCCGCGAGGTCGCCACATTCACGCCGGTGCAGATCGCGCAGTCCGGCCCGGACTCGCAATGGTCGGGGCTGCGCCAGCTCTATTTCTTCCTGATCATGGCGGCCAACCGCTCGATCCGCATCCAGTCGCCCTTCTTCATCCCCGACGAGTCCATCTCCGAGGCGCTGAAGTCGGCCGCGCTTGCCGGCGTGGACGTGCGCATGATCTTCCAGCCGCGCGGCGGTTCGCACCAACTGCCCTATCGCGCGGCCTACACCTACTACGCGGCGATGGCGCGCGCCGGCGCACGCATCTTCCTCTATCAGAACGACACCTATTTCCACCCCAAGACGATCAACATCGACGGGGCCATCTGCTCGGTCGGCTCGGCCAACATGGACATCCGCAGCTTCAGCATCAACTACGAGATCAACGCTGTCATCTACGACCAGGATATCGCGGGCGAATTGGCGCGCGATTTCGTCGCGGACCTGGGACACTGCACCGAGTTCAGCCTGCAAGAATACGAAAACGCCGGCATCTGGCGGCGTTTCGCAGACTCGCTCTATCGTTTGGCCTCGCCCATCCTCTAAGCGGTTTGAGCGAGATTCTTCAGTTCGCTGCCGCTCACTTCAGAATGACAGCTTCTTGGCAATCAAACCGCTTAGAGACGTTGGCGCGGAATCTCGGTCAAAACGCCGGCGATCACAGATCGTCGTCGTCCAGGCCCGGCCCCAGCGCATCGCCCATGCCGCCCATGTCACCCATGCCGTCATCCATGCCCGCCATCTCCGGCATGGACTTCTCGATCTCCTCCGGACTTTCGCCGCGTTCCAGCCGGTCGATCATCTCGCCCATCTCGGCGTCCAGCGGCTCGCCGGTCTCGTCGCTCATGCGGCGCATGAAGCTCGCCAACGCCCGCGGGTCTTCGCTCTCCAGCCCCGACATCAGCGAAGAATCGTCGGCTAGTTCGTCCAGCCGGCTGTCTTCCGAGCGCTTAACCGCCACGCGGCTCACCAGCCGGCGCAAATTCGCCCCCTGGCAGTTCGGGCAGCGCGCCTTATCGTCGCCCGCCTCGCTAAATGTCCGGAAAAACACGCTCACCCGCTTGCGACAGTCATAACAGTAATACTCGTAGATGGGCATCCCGCTTCCCTCGGCATTGCTCACGCCGGCTGATTTTCCGCGACAGCCGACCTCACGTATACTTTGACAAGTATCAGAACGGGAACGCAGTTCCCGCGCGCAGGCATTATAATGAGTAGACAGGACAGGGGCAAGCCGATGAGCCATCAACCGACGACGGCAGAGCGGCATCTCGTCGATACGAGTACGGATTCCGATATCGAAGCATTCTACAAAGCCCTGGCGGAACCGCGCCCCGTGCTGGTGGTGCTTTCCGGGCCGAGCGGCGTGGGCAAAGACGCTACGCTGCAACTGATGAAGGAACAGGACGCGTCGTTCTATTTCGTCGTCACGGCCACGACGCGCGCCCGGCGGCCCAACGAAGTCGACGGCGTTGATTACCACTTCATCTCTATGGGCGAGTTCGCCGAGATGATCGAGAATAAGGAACTGCTCGAATACGCGGTCGTTTACGGCGACTACAAGGGCATTCCCAAAAAGCATGTACGCCAGGCGCTCGCCAGCGGCAAAGACGTCATCATGCGCATCGATGTACAGGGCGCAGCCACCATCCGCAGGCTGATCCCCAACGCCGTCACCATCTTCCTCACCTCCGAAAGCGAAGAGGAATTGGTGCGCCGCCTGCAAGAGCGCAAGACCGAAGACCCCGGCAAGCTTAAGATGCGCATCGCCACCGCGCGCCAAGAGCTAAAGCGCGTGGTCGAGTTCGACTACGTGGTAGTCAACCGCATGGACCAGCTTCAGGAGACAGCCGAGCAAGTGCGCAGCATCATCAGCGCCGAAAAGCGACGCGTCGACTGGAAGCCGGTGGAAATCTAGCGAGCGCCCTGTGAGCTACCTGCCGCCCGACCCTTCCCGCCCCGCGCCGGCTGTCGAGCCGTTTGACCCCCGGCCCCAATTCTATATCCGGCTCAGCCCGCCGTGGGCGACGCGTACGCTCCTGGCGATCAACGTCGCGGTCTTCGTCGCCATGATCGCGACCGGCTTTCTGCTCTACAACACCTTCAACGGCTCCGAAGATATGCGCATCTTGGTCCTCTTTGGGGCCAAGGTTAACGAACTGATCGCGCTGGGCGAGACGTGGCGCCTGTTCACGGCCATGTTCCTGCACATCGGCGTCTTCCATCTGCTCTTCAACCTCTACGCCCTAAACGCGCTGGGGCCGCTGGTGGAGGGCTACTTCGGCCATGTGCGCTTCCTGGCGATCTACCTGATCGCGGGGTTGTTCGGCAGCTTGGCGAGCTACGCTTTCTCGCCCGTTCCGTCGGCGGGCGCGTCCGGGGCCATCTTCGGGCTGGCTGGCGCCACCACAATCTACTTTCTGCGCTACCGCGAAAACTTCGGCGCGCGCGGCCGCGCCATCCTGCAGAATATGCTGCTCATCATCGGCATCAACCTGGTCTTCGGCCTCACCGCGCCGGGCATCGACAACTGGGGCCATGTCGGCGGGCTGGTCGGCGGCGCGCTCGTCGCCTATGGCCTGCTGCCCCGCTACGCCGCTCCCGCCGTGATCCTGCCTGGGTCACAGCCTCTGCAGGAAGAGACCCGCGCATTTCACTACGCGCTGTGGGTCACAGTCTGTATCGTCGTACTGGTCCTCGGCGTCGAATTCGCCACGCGGACCATACACCTTGCGCCGTAAATCTGAAACCTGGGAACGGACGGCGTTAGCCGTCGCCGCCGCAAGTTTCGTTCAACTGGAGGGGCTGACTAATGGAACTACAACGCATGAGCGGCATCTTGCTGCACCCCACTTCGTTGCCCGGCCGATATGGCATCGGCTCGATGAACCAAGCGGCTTATGAGTGGGTGGACTTTCTGCACCGGACGCGCCAGAGTATCTGGCAAGTGTTGCCTCTCGGCCCTACCGGCTACGGCGACAGCCCCTACCAGAGCTTTAGCTCCTTCGCCGGCAATCCCTACCTGATCAGCCTGGAAGACCTGACGCGCGAAGGGCTGCTCGACCATTCCGTCCTGGACGAAGCGCCCGAATTCCCCGAAGATCGCGTCGACTTCGGCGCCATCTATCACTGGAAGCGACCCATTCTGCGCCAAGCCGCGGCCCGTTTTGTCGAACGCGCCGCCCCGGCGCAACAAGAGGAGTTCGACCGTTTCTGCCAGGAAAACGCCGAATGGCTGGACGACTTTGCGCTCTTCATGGCCCTCAAAGACGCGCACGACGGCGCGCCCTGGACCGAGTGGGAGATGCCCTTGCGCAGCCGCCGCCCCGCCGCGCTGGCCGAGGCGACCGCCGCCCATGCCGCGGCCATCCATGCCCACAAGTTCAACCAGTGGCTTTTCTATCGCCAGTGGACGCAGCTCAAGGCCTATGCCAACGAGCGCCAAATCCGCATCATCGGCGACATCCCCATCTTCGTCGCGCTCGACAGCGCCGACACCTGGACCAACCCCGGCGAGTTCTTCCTGGACGAGCAGTACCAGCCCACCGTCGTCGCAGGCGTGCCGCCGGACTACTTCTCCGCCACAGGCCAGCTTTGGGGCAACCCGCTCTACCGCTGGAAAGTCATGCACAAGAACGGCTACGTTTGGTGGCTGCGCCGCATCCGCGCCGCCCTGCGCCTTTACGACATCGTGCGCGTCGACCACTTCCGCGGCTTTGCCGGCTATTGGGAAGTGCCCGCCGGCGAAAAGACCGCCGAAAACGGCCAGTGGGTCAAAGGCCCCGGCGCTGACTTCTTCGAGGTCGTGCAGAAAGAGCTGGGCGAGCTGCCCATCATCGCCGAGGACCTGGGCGAAATCACGCCCGACGTGATCGAGCTGCGCAACCGCTTTAACCTGCCGGGCATGAAGGTGCTCCAGTTCGCCTTCAGCACCGACGCCAGCGACAAATTCCTGCCCCACAACTTCACCTCGAACTTCGTAGTCTATTCCGGCACGCACGACAACGACACGAGCCGCGGCTGGTACGAAAAAAGCTCGACGCCCGAAGAGCGCGACTTCTTCCGCCGCTACCTGCGCACCGACGGCGGCGACCCGGCATGGAGCCTGATCGATGCCGCCTTCCGCAGCGTCGCCGTGATGGCTGTCGTCCCGCTGCAAGATGTGCTCAACCTCGACACCCACGCGCGCATGAACCTGCCCGGCACGTCCAGCGGCAACTGGACTTGGCGTTTCCGCTCCGTCCAACTCACCGGGCACATCGAGTGGCGACTGCTCGAAGCCGCCACGATCTACGGCCGCGACCCGGAGATCTACGCCGATAAGGACGCCGAATCCGGCGGGCAATCCGGGCAGAAAGCGAAGGGGTTGGGCGGGCAGGTCGCATCGGCATGACCGCCAAGAGCAGTTCCGTTGCGCCGGCATCCGCCCGCACTAGCCGCGCCTGGCGGGGCGGGGTCGCCCTGCTCCTGATCCTGCTCGGATCGCTGGCCGCGCGGCTCTGGTATTCCAGCGTCAACCCGTTCAGCTACGACGAGACGCACAACCTGATGATCGGCGTGTTGGCGAGCGAGGGCTACGCGCCTTACCGCGAGATCTACTCGGTCATCGCACCCTTCGCTCTGCTCACCATGCGCGCCGCCGCCGCGCTGTGGGACACGACGCACTTGGTGCGCATCCCCTTGATCGTCTACGGTCTGGCCGGCGTCGCCGCCCTCTACTACCTGACGCGGCGCCACACCCCGCGCAACGGTCTCCTGGCGGCGACGCTGGCAGCTGTCTTTTTTTCGTTCAACCCGCACTTCTTCTTCGTGTCGACGTCCATCAACCTGGAGGCGGGCGCGCTGGGTCTCGGCCTGATCGCCGTCGCCATCGTCGAACATTACCGCACCCGGCCTGCGCACGCACGCAGCGCGCTGTGGCTCCTCCTGGCAGGCGTCGTCTTCGGCCTCAGCACGACCTTCAAGGTGTTCGTGCCCTTCGTCCCTGCCGTGATCGCGCTGCAACTGTTCCTGATCCTGACCGTCGACCGGGGACGCAGCCCGCGCAGCTTCGGCGTATACGGCGAACTGCTCAAGCTAGGCCTAGTCTGCGCGGCGGGCGTACTGCTGGTCCTTGCCCTCTTCCTGCTCACCTTCGACCGCGCGCCCATGCTCGAACAGGTCATCGGCTCGCGCTTCGTCCTGCGCGAGGCCATCGAGACCGACGAGGCCGGCGTCAACATTGCCGAAGCGCTGACCGGCGGCGACTTGCTGCAATACGTCCCCCTTGCCCTCGGCGCGCTGATCGGCCTGGCCGCGATTTGGCGACAGCGCCTCGTCCACGCCTGGATCTGGCCGCTCTGGTTTCTGCTGGCCGCGGCCTTCCTGCTCAGCCACGACCCGGTGCGCCCGCGCCACACCGTGATGATCCTGCCGCCCCTCGCCGTACTGAGCGGCATCGGCCTCGCCTGGCTCGCCGCTTCCCTGGCGCTCAACAAGCCCGCCCTGGCGCGCCGGCTGAACCCGCTCGCGGCGACGGTCGTTCTGACCTGGGCCGTTCTCGCCCCGCTCCCGCTGATCGAGATCGAGACGTTCACCGAGAAACACCCGGTGCGCCAAGCCGCCATCGACTTCGTGCAGCAGACCACCGCGCCCGGCGACTGCATCATCTCGAAAGAAAACCGGCTCCACTTTCTGGCAGGGCGTCTCTCCACGCCCCACCTCTCGCTGATATCGACCGCGCGCCTCTTTAGCGGGCTGCTGCCGGCCGCGGATATCGCCGCCGAGATCGAACGGCACGACTGCCCGATCCTCGCCTATACCGACACCTTCGACCGGCTGATCCCCGATCTGCGCCAGGAGCTGGACCGGCTCTATGCCCTCAAGCTGACGCTGGTCGACCCGCGCGAGCCGGACTACCCGCTGGAGGTCTATGCGGTCAAGCAGAACACGCAGGCCCCGCCGCCCGTCGTGCAGGCATACCGGCTGAGCGACCGCATTGCGTTCCTCGGCTACGGGCTGAGCGCAGGGCCGTGGCAGCCGGGACAAACACTCTATCTTTCCGCCTACTGGCAGGCTGTCGATCAGGTTGACCGCGATTATAAAATCTTCGTTCACCTGGTGGACAGCCAAGGTAATGCCGCCGCCATTTTCGACCACTATCCCTTCACGCTGCGCGAAGAATACCTGGCCGCCGACATCGAGTTGAACGCAGCCTATCGCGGCAACCCCGCCGCGCTGCCCGCCCACTACCCCGCCACCGGCATGATCCCCACCAGCCTGTGGCGGCCCGGCGAGACGCTCGTCGAGACCGTCGCCCTGCCCCTGCCCGCAGACCTGCCGCCCGGCGCCTACACGCTGGCCCTAGGCCTGTATGACGAGAACAGCATGGAGCGCCTGCCCGTCACCGGCGCGGCGGACGGCCCGAATAACCAGATCACCCTCGGCCCGGTGCAGGTGATTGGAGATTGACCGGTGGAGACACAACAAGGCCTCAGCATCATCCTGCCCGCCTATGACGAAGAGCACGGCATCGGCCCCGTGCTGGAACAACTGCACGCGGTCATGGCGCAGACCGGCCGGCCTTACGAGATCGTGGCAGTCGACGACGGCTCGCGCGACGGCACAGCCGAGGCCGCCTTGCGCCACGTCGCAGACAACCCCTCCCGCCCGGTCATCGTCCTGCGCCACCACGCCAACCGCGGCTATGGCGCCGCCATCAAGACAGGCATGCGCCACGCCCGCTATGACACCCTCTGCATTACCGACGCCGACGGCACCTACCCGAACGAGCGCATCCCCGACCTGCTGGCGCGGCTGGAAGAGGGGCGCGCCGACATGGCGGTGGGCGCGCGCACCGGCGATCATGTGCGCATTCCGCCGCTGCGCCGTCCGGCCAAATGGGCCATCGGCCGGCTTGCCAACCTCGTGGCGGGCGAGACGATCCCCGATCTCAATTCCGGCCTGCGCATCTTCCGCCGCAACGCGGCGATGGAGTTCTTCGACATTTTGCCCGACGGCTTCTCCTTCACCACGACCATCACGCTGGGCATGCTCACCAACGGCTACCTGGTCGAGTACGCGCCCATCGACTATCACGCCCGCGTCGGCAAGTCCAAGATCCGCCCGATCCAAGACACGCTCAACTTCGTCCAGTTGATCCTGCGCATCGCTCTTTACTTCGCGCCGCTTAAGCTCTTTCTGCCGCTCAGCCTGCTGCTGGTCGTGCTGGGGCTGGTCTGGGGCGTTTTCAGCATCACCGTCCTCGACGAGCTGGCCGACGTCAGCACCCTGATCATCGCCATGACCGCCGTCCAGATCGCGGTCATCGGCCTACTGGCGGAGTTGATCAACCGGCGTTTTCCCAGCCAGGCGCGCCAAGCGCGCAGTCGCCCGGACTGGGCGGAACGCCCGCCCGCGCCGCAACCGCATGACCGCAATCAGGATAGGAAGTAAAACCGTGTCTCTCTCTGCAAACGTCTGGCAGCAGCTCCAAACCGAGGTAATCCGCCCCGGGCTGTGCACCCACTGCGGCGCCTGCGCCGGCCTGTCGCAAGGCGCGCTCGTTATGCAGCCGACCGAGCGCGGCCCGCTGCCGCACCCCGCGGGCGACGGCCCCGTTCTCCTGCCGGAATTGGCCTATGCCGCCTGCCCAGGCAGAGGGCTGGACTACCCCGCGCTCAACCGCAGCGTCTTCGGCAGCGAACCGGACAACTGGCTGATCGGTCACTGCCGCCGCATCGCCATCGGCTATGCGACGGATCCGGCCATCCGCCGGGCCGCGGCGTCGGGCGGGGTGATCACGCGCACGCTGCTCTATTTGCTGGAGAGCGGGCGCATCGACGGCGCGGTCGTCGTGCGCCAGGGCTATCCGCAGCCGTGGCTGGCCGAGCCGTTTATCGCCACAAGCGCGGACGAGATCCGCGCCGCCAGCCAAAGCGTCTACGCGCCCATCCCCGTCAACGCCCTCTTGGACCGCATGGAGCGCTTCGATGGCGTGCTGGCCTATGTCGGCCTGCCCGACCAGGTCGCCGCGCTGCGCACGCTCCAGGCTGCGGGCCATCCCGCCGCCCGCAAGGTGCGCTACGTGCTTGGCCCCTACACCGGCACGAACATGTACGCCGCCGCCATCGAGAGCTATCTACGCGCCAACGGCGTGCATAGCGTGGAGGAAGTCGTCGAGCTGCGCTACCGCGCGGGCGAATGGCCGGGGCATCTGCTCATCCGCACGCGCGACGGCCGCGAGTTGCGCGCCGAAAAATTCTACTACAACTACCTCATCCCCTTTTACATCACGCAGAGTACGCTCTACTCAGTCGATTTCACCAACGAGCTGACCGACATCTCCGTGGGCGACGCCTGGCATCCCCGCTACGAAGCGCAGGGCGGCGGCTTTTCCGTTGTCGTCGCTCGTTCCGCCGCCGGGCAGGAGCTTCTACACGAGATGCAGGAGGCCGGCGCGCTGCACTTAGAAGACGCAGACCTGCCGTCGGCGCTCGCCATGCACGGGCACATGCTCGATTTCAAGAAGCGCGGCTCCTTTATCCGCATAGCCTGGCGCGCGGCGCGCGGCCTGCCCGTGCCGGATTACGGCTACCGGCCCGCGACGATCCCCCTCTCGCGGCAATTGGTGGAGGTCGTGATCGCTTCGCTCTTTGCGCTCTGCGGCACGCGGGCGGCGCGGCGGCTGGCGGAGTTGATCCCGATCCAGGTGCTCGGCCCGGCCTTCAACACGCTGCGCAAGGCGTGGAAGGCGCTCTCCAAGCCCGCCAAGCGCAAGGGCCTGCTCGACGTGCAGTTCATCACCACCCCCCAAGGCGGCCAACCCATGCCCAACCTATCCGACCCGTCCGCACTTGACCAAACCCTAGAACGCACCTGCGCCGAGCTGGCGCATTGGCGTCGCCGCGAGTGGAGCTTCGCCGATGTCGGCGCGCACTGGGACGCCACCGAGGACTACGACGACATCAACGCCGAGACCTACTCCTACTTTCGCCGCTTTGTGGACGGCCTGCGTCTCAGCAATCTGCCCGACGGCGCGCATGTGCTTGACATCTGCGCCCGCACCGGCAACGGCACGCTCTACTTCCACCAGCACGGCAAGGTCGGCTCCGTGGTCTGCGCCGACGTGTCGGCCAAGATGGGCGACATCTGCCGGCAGCGGCTGGAAGAAGGCGGCGTAGAGGATTTCACCTGGCTCCAGGTCTTCGACTATCCTCTGCCGCTGCGCAGCCGCGAGTTCGATGCCGTGCTCTGCTTCGAGTCTGTGGAACACTTCCCACACCCGGAGCGGTTGGTCGCCGAGTTGGGCCGCGTGACCAAGCCGGGCGGCACGCTCATTCTTACCACGCCCAACGTGCTGTGGGAGCCCGTACACGCCTTGGCGGCTATTACCGGGCTACACCACTCGGAAGGGCCGCACCGCTTCATCGGCTATCGCCGCCTGCTGGGCATGGTGCAGGACGCGGGCTTCGTGATCGAGCAGGCGGAAACGACGGTGCTTGTCCCCGGCGGGCCGCCGGCTCTCGTCAAGGCAGGCGAATGGGTGGAACAGCGCACGCGCCGCACCCTGATGCCGCTGCTGGGCTTGCGGCGGGTGCTGGTCTGCCGCAAGCGCGGCGATTAAGGTCGTCGCAATCAGACAGGCGCACAATAGCGCGTCACGGAGCAATGCAGTTGCAGAATCGATTGGCCGGCACAGATAACGCAGTTCCCGCGCAGCCCCGCTCACAGGGCTGGACCTGGGCGCTGCGCCTCTTTGGGCTGGCGCTGCTCGCCTTTCTGCTTCTACGGCTGGACCTGCGCCAAGTTGCCGCCTTGCTGCGCCAGGCGGACCCGCCGCCCGTCCTGCTTGCGCTCGCCCTGATCGTGCCGCTCATCTGGCTCAAGACCGTGCGCTGGCAGATCATCCTAGCGGCCCAGGGCATCCGCTATGGCGGGCGGCCTGCGCTGCTCGCCTACTTCGGCAGCCTCTTCGTCGGCTTCCTCACGCCAGGGCGGCTGGGCGAGTTCGTCAAGGCGTTTCACGTCCAACGGGAATGCGGCGTCTCCGGCGCGCTCGCCTTTGCCGGCGTCCTCGCCGACCGCCTGTTCGACCTGCTCGCCCTGCTCGTGACGGGCGCGCTGGCGCTGTTTGCCCTGTCGTCCCTAGCGGCGACCGACGCGCTCGGCCTGGCGGCAGCCCTTGTCCTGCTCGTCGTCCCCTTCCTGCTCTTCCTGAACCCCGCCGTCTATGGCTGGGTGCAACGCCGGGCGCAGCGCTGGGGGCGCATCGGCGAGCGGCTTTTCGGCGCGCAAGGCTGGCTGACCGAGGTCCGCCACAGCCTGCGCCGCCTTTCGCCGCTGGCGCTGACGGGTTCGCTACTGCTCACGGCGCTGGCCTACGGCGTCTATTACGGCCAGTGCTACCTGCTGGCGCTGGCCCTGGGCTTGCCGGCGAGTTTCCTGGCCGTCACCTATGCCGTCGCCCTGGGCAGCCTCATCACGCTGTTGCCCATCTCCATCTCCGGCCTGGGCACGCGCGAAGCCGTCATGATCGCCTATCTGGGCGCGGCCGGCGTCTCCTCCGAAGCGGCGCTGGGCTTCTCGCTCCTGGTCTTCTTCACCTTCTACCTGGGCGGCGGCCTGATCGGCCTAGTCGCCTGGCTGCTCAAACCCGCACCCTGGTCGCAACTGCGCCGCACACAGGCAATGCGTGAATCATGAAACAAATCAACTCCGAACGGCTCGTGACCGCGCTCACCCTGCTGCTGGCCGCTTTTCTCGGCCTCGGTCTCTTCTCGCAGGCAGTGCACAACAACAGCCATAACGAGCAGATGTACGTCACCGCCGGCTATCTGCTGGCGCAGGGAGAGCGTCTCTACACGGATTTCGCCTTCGTGCAGACGCCCTACTCGCCGCTGATCTACGCCGCGTTCTTCCGGCTCACCGGCGGCTACTACCTCTTCACCGCCAAGCTCGTCAACTTCGCCTTCCTCGCCTTTGCCGCGGGGCTGCTCTGGCTTCTTGCCCGCCGCCGCACGCGCGACGACCTCTTCAGCGCTGCGCTGCCGGCCCTCTTCCTGGCGAACTACTACCTGCTGCGCGCCGCCATCGAGGCGTCCAACTACACCATGCCCATCGCCTTCTCCCTGGCGGCCTATGCCCTGTTCCTGCGCTACACGGACCGGCCGCGGCGTCCGCTCGCCTTCTTCGCCGCCGGCGCGCTGCTGGCTGCGGCGGTCGGGGCCAAACTCTACTACGCAACCCTGCTGGCGCCCTTCGCCCTAGCGGCGCTGCTCTATCCCGCCGCGGCGAGTCTGCGCAGCCGCATCGTAGGCGGGCTGCTGCCGCTGGCGGGCGGAACCGTCGCCGGCGCCATGCCTCTGCTCTACTATGCTGCGCGCGACTGGGAACGCTTCGCCTTCAACAACCTGGGCTATCACCTGCTCAACACGACCTGGCGCGAGCAGAGCGGCTTCGCCCCCATGACCTGGGGCGCCCTGCTGGGCACGGCCCGCGACATCCTCGCCAACCCCAGCTACCTGCTGCCGGTCGTCTGTCTGGCGCTGGCAGCCGTCACCCTGTGCACGCAGGAAGGCTGCTCCCTGCGCCGTCTGCGCCTGCCCGCGGCGGACATCACCCTCTCGGCGCTGCTGGTTGCGGTCTCCATCGTGACGGCCTTCACGCCGCAGCCGCTCTTTCCGCAATACTTCGCCATGCCCGCGCCCTTCCTGCTCACGCTGCTGCTCGCGCTACATGCCCACGTCGCCCAGCCGCAGCAGCGAGTGTTGCAGCGCCTGACGCTGATCGCCGCCGTTCTGCTTACTCTGGTCGTGCTGCCGCGACATACCGGATCGCTGCGCGGCGCACTCAGCCCGGATGACCGCTGGGCCGGCAGCGAAGCGCGCGACACAAGCTTCCGCATCCGCGCCCGCATCGCCGAAGGCCCGCACGACCCGGCAACCGCCAAACTCGCCACCGTCTCCCCGGTCTACGCCATCGAGTCCGGCCTGGGCATCTATCCCGAACTGTCGACCGGCTCCTTCGTGCTGCGCATCGGCGACCTGCTCAACGAAGAGGAACGCGCCCGCTACCGCGCCACATCGCCCGCCGCCATCGCCGCGCTCTTCGACGCGGACCCGCCCGCCGCCATCCTCATCACGGATGAAGGCGCTGTCGAACTGCCTTTGCTCGACTATGCCCAGAGCCGCGGCTATGTCGAGGTCGGCGCGGAGGACTACGGCGGACGGCTGTTCATCAAACCCAACCCCTAGCGTTGCCGCTTCATTTGGCCGCTCGTTAGGGCGGATATCGCCGCGCATGGTATACTCGCGCGTCAGCGCCGCCGCTGCACGGGCGGCCTAGAGCGGGCTGAATCGCACCCGTTCTTGACAGGATAAACGATGAAGCGTACACAGAACCTCACGATGCCGGCCCTCCCCGCCAAGCTCGCCAACCTATCGCAACAAAGCGTCCTGGCGATCCTCGCCGGGCTGGCGCTCGTCGCCAACCTGCTCATCCTGATCGGCCTGCCGCTCATGTGGGAAGCGGCCGTCATCCTGCTGCTGACCGGCCTGCTGCCCGGCTGGCTCTTCGTCGACTGGCTGCTGGGCGGACCGGGGCGCGCCTTGCCCGAACCCTGGGAGCGCACGCTCTACGCCGTCGCCGCCGGTTGCGCCATCATCGTGCTTACGCTGCTCCTGCTCAGCTACATACCCGGCCCCCTCGCCTGGCAACATGCGCTGCTCGCCTTTGACCTGATCCTGCTGCTGCTGTTTGGCCTGCTCTGGCGCAGAGGTCGCGCAGCATCGCCCGTCGTGCAGCCTGACCAGACGCAGGCGGATGACGCTTGGCCGGACATTCTTGCCCCCAGCCGCCCACAGGCGCGCGGCTGGCTGATCGCCGGCGTGGTTAGCCTGGCGCTGGTCGGCGGCGCGCTGCGCTTCACCGACCTGGCCTACACCGAGTTCCAGGGAGACGAGGCCCGCGCTGTGCTGCGCGCCGCCGAAACCATCCAGGGCTATCACGACGCCCTGCTCAGCCACAAAAAAGGGCCGGTGGAAATCCTGCTGCCCACGGACATCTATCTCCTGGCAGGCCGGCTCAACGAGGCCGCGGCGCGCCTGCCTTTCGCGCTGCTCAACCTGGCCGGCTTGTTCGCCGTCTTTCTGCTCGGCTGGCGGCTCTATCATCCCATCGCCGGCTGGGCCGCGGCCATGCTCCTGGCGCTGGACGGCTACTTCATCGGCTTTGCGCGCATCGTGCAATACCAGAGCGTCGTCTTCCTCATGGTTGTGCTGGCGGCGCTCATCCTCTACCGCCTGGTGCGCCGTCCCCAAGACCTCGCCCGCTATCTGACGCTGGCAGCCATCTTCCTGGCGACCGGCCTGCTGGCGCACTACGAGGCCGCGCTCGTCGCCCTGCCTGGGGCCTACCTGCTCTACGCGTTGTGGCGGCGCCATCCGGCAATCAGCCTGGCCCGTCTCGGTCGCGCTGTGATCGCGCCCGTACTGGCTGGCGGCGCGCTGCTGGCCGTTTTCTATGTGCCGTTCGTGCTCAACCCGAGCTTCCGCATCACCTATGCCTACATCACGGTCAACCGCATCGGCTCGACCTTCCCCTACAACAACCTGGTCGACGTCTTCGAGCGCACCACGCTCTATAGCTCCGTCTATTACGTCGCCCTGTTGGTGATCTGCGCCGTGCTCTCGCTCGCCGCCATCTACCGGCGCAACCTGTCGCGGATATGGGGCTGGGTCGTCGCCGCTCTGCTGGTTGCGGGCGTTCTGATCACCCTGTGGCAGCCGGCTTGGATCGTGATCCGCGGCCAGGACCACACCTGGGCCTTCTATGCCGCCGCGCTGGTTATCGCCTGGTTCCTGCCCGACTTCCCGCTGGAGCAGCGAGTGGCCTGGCTCTGGTTCGGCAGCGGCGCGGTCTTCATGCTCTTCTTCACGCTCACGCCCAACACCCACGTCTACGGCTTCTTCATCCCGTGGGCGCTCGTCGCCGGGGAGGCGCTCGGCCGCGGCTGGCTGTGGCTGCGCGATCGGGCAGGCGTCCGCCCTGCGGCCCGCATCGCCGCGGTCGCGGCTGCGCTAGCCGTGCTCGTCTTCGGCAACTACGTCTACTGGTACTTCGCCGCCACGGACCTGGAGGTGCTGCGCACCTGGCGCGAAAACCGCCCGCGCGGCTATCCCGTCTCCTACGACATGCCCACGCGCATGTCCATCTTCGGCTTCCCGCTCAAGAACGGCTGGAAGGCGGTCGGCGCGCTCTACGCCGACGGCGTGCTCGACGCGCCCTTCGACGTACACGGCAAGGAGCCGGTGGCGGATTGGTACACGCGCGGCGCAGGGTATTGTCCGCGCGATCACGTCTACTACATCTGGCATGAATCGGTCGAGCCCGCCGACCTCGGCTACAACGCCGTGGTGCGCGAGCAGATCGAGGCGGACGGCTACCAGTTGTTCGGCACGGTCCTCGTCAACGAGCAGCCGCGCCTGCGCATCTACACCAGCGACGGCGCGCCGATCACGCCGCAGACCTATCGCATCGAGGACTTCGAGCAGCGCTTCGACCGCGACCTGTCCGGCCCGATCTTCGAGCTGGACGGCCCGTCCGCCGCAACCCACATGCAGCACGAACTGGACCTGCGCCTGGGCGACGGCATCCGCCTGCGCGGCTATTCGCTCGACCGCACCGAGGCCAAGCCGGGCGAAGGCGTCCTGCTCACGCTCTACTGGCAGGCCGGCAAGCCGCTGGAGACCGCCTACAGCGTCTTCACGCAGATCATCGACATGACCGACTACCACAAGGCAGGCCAGCGCGACGGAGAACCCGTCTGCAACCAACTGCCGACGGACTTCTGGCTGCCGGGCGATACCATCGTCGACCGCTACTACATCCCCATCTTTGCCGACGCGCCGCCCGGCGTCTACAGGCTGCTGGTCGGCATGTATGACAGCGAGACCGGCGACCGCCTCGACATCTTCGCGCCGGACGGAGCGCACTTGGGCGACGCCTTCGGGCTAGCCGACATCACGGTAACGCCGCCATGATCGCCGCAGAGAACGCAGCAAGCGCGGAGAAGAAGGATGGGCCGCCGGCTGCGGGAGCGCGGCGCACGCTTGGCCCAACGCAGCGGACATTGCTCGCCGCCCTGCTCATGGCCGCGCTCATCTGGCTGCCGCGCGGCTTGGCGCTCGACCGCTTCGTCACCGCGGACGAACACGCCTGGCTTGCCCGCTCCGGCAACTTCTATCGCGCCCTCGCCCACGGCGACTTCGCGGCCGCCTTCCAGCGCCACCATCCCGGCGTCACCGTCACCTGGGCGGGGCTGGCCGGTTTCCTTACCGCCTACCCGTCCTACGCCCAGGACGCGCCCGGCTACTTCGGCTGGCTCACGGAGGAAATCGAGCCGTTCCTGCGCAGCCAGGGCCGCGACCCGGTCGAGTTGCTGGCCGCGGGCCGCGCCTTCGTCGTCCTGGCGATTACCGCAAGCCTGACGCTTGCGTTCGTGCTGGCTGTACGCCTGTTCGGCCTCTGGCCTGCGGCCGCGGGCTTCGCCCTGATCGCGTTCTCCCCCTTCCACATCGCCCATTCGCGGCTGCTGCACCTCGACGGCATGGTCAGCAGCTTCATGTTCCTGGCGCTGATCGCGTTCCTGGTCTATCTCCAGGAGCGCCGGCTCTATGCACTGATCCTGTCGGCGCTGTCCGCGGGCCTCGCCTGGCTGACGCGCTCGCCGGCTCTCTTCTTGCTCCCCTTCATGGCCGCGCTGGCGCTGGGCGCGTGGGCCTTCCTCTCCGAACGTGGCGCGGCTGCTTTCCGCGACGAAGGCCGCGGCAGCCTAGGGCGTCTAGCAGGCATGACTGCGCTGTGGGCGCTGCTCGCCTTCCTCACGTTCGTGCTGCTCTGGCCCGCCATGTGGGTGGACCCGCTCGGCAGCCTGCGCCAGGTGATCGGCGCGGCAGGCGAATACGCGGTCGAAGGCCACCTCAAGCCCACCTTCTACGCCGGAGAGGTCTACGCCGGCGACCCAGGCTTCAGCTTCTACCCCGTCACCTATCTGTGGCGCACGACGCCCGTCGTCCTGTTGGGGTTAGCCCTCGCCCTCGTCGCTTTCGCTGCGCGCCGCCCCCCGCTCGACCGGCCCGGCCCTCGCTTCGCCGTCATCGCGCTGGCGCTCTACGCCGTGGGCTTCCTGCTCTTTATGAACCTAGGCGCCAAGAAATTTGACCGCTATCTGCTGCCTTCCTACCTGCCCCTTGCCCTCATCGCCGGCGGCGGTATCGTCGCCCTGGGGACTTGGCTATCCGAAAGGCGGCAGGCGACGTTCTCTCGCTGGGCGCAACCCGCACTATTGGCGCTGCTTCTCATAGTCCAGACAGCGCTCGCCCTGCGCGTCTTTCCCTACTACCTGAGCTATTACAACCCGCTGCTGGGCGGCGCGGCGCGCGCGCCCGATACGATGATGATCGGCTGGGGCGAAGGCGCGGACGAGGCGGCGCGCTACCTCAACACGCTGCCGGATGCCGAACGGTTGACCGTCGCTTCGGGCTATACCAACGGCCCCTTCTCCTATTTCTTCCGCGGCAAGACCCTGCCCATCACCTTCTGGCACGAGGCGGACTACGCCATCGTCTACGCGCAGGACTGGCAGCGCCAACTCCCCTCGCGGCGCGCCGTCGCCCACTTCAGCCGCCTACAGCCCGTCCACGTCGTGCAGATCGACGGCCTCGACTACGCCCACATCTACGACCTGCGCCACATGCCCCTGCCCGACTACGTGACCGACTGGGGCGCGGCCATTCGTCTGGTCAGCTACCAACTGCCGGCGGCTTCCATTTCACCGGGCGAATCGTTCCGTGCTATATTCTACTTCGTGAACCTGGCGCCGATCGACAGCAACCTGAATGTTTTGGTGCGCATTGTCGGGCCGGACGGCCAGGAGTTGTCTCGCAGCGAGGGCTGGCCCTGGGGCGCAGCTACCAGTTCTTGGCCGCGCGGCGTCGTGTGGCCCGACGGCCATGACCTGGCGATCCCGCCCGGCGCGGCCCCAGGCTATTATCGCGTCGAAGCCGGCTTCTATGACCCGGCTAGCGGCGAGCTTCTGGACGCGACCAACGCCCGCACGGGGGAACCCGCCGGCGACCTGGTCACGTTGGACTATATACGTGTGGGCGAGCCGCCCACCCGCCCGGCCCATCCGTTGACGCCGGCCGCGGACCTCGGCGGCCTGGTGCGCTTGACCGGCGCGGATTGGCATGCCGAAAGCGGCGCCGGCCTGCGGCCTGACCGCTTGGCGCTGCAACCGGGAGAAGCGCTGAACGTCACGCTCTTCTGGCAAGCCCTGCAGCTCATGGATGTCGACTATACGGCCTTCGTCCATGTGGTCGGCCCGGATGGCGCAGTAGCCGCCCAGGACGACGGCCAACCATTGGACGGCTTCATGCCCGCCAGCGCCTGGCTGCCCAAGCAAGTCGTGGCGGACGAGCGCAGCTTGCGCCTTCCCGCGGATGCGGCGCCGGGCGACTATACGATCTACGCAGGGCTGTATGACCTCGCGACCATGCAGCGCCTGCCGGTTACGCGCGACGGCGAGCCGTCCGGCGACGCCATCCCCCTGGCGACAGTAACGGTGCGGCCCGCGCCGTAGATTGGAACGTTGTCTTTCAGCATGTCCTTGAAACTCAGCCCTACCCAGCAGAAAATCCTTGTCTTTATCGGCATCTTCCTGGCGATCTGGCTGCCGCGCACCCTCAAGCTGGATCAATACGTCACCGTCGACGAAAGCAAATGGCTCGTTCGCTCCGCCAACTTCTACCAGGCGTTGCACAGCGGCAACCTTCAGCACACCTTCCAGCACGGCCATCCTGGCGTCACCATCATGTGGTCGGGCATGG
>CAZYSJ010000019.1:42754-45516 GCA_964649875.1 uncultured Caldilineaceae bacterium | reverse complement strand
AGCACTCGCTGTAGCCGCAGACGTAGCACTTGCGGCAGCCTTCGATGTTGAGGAAGGCCGCTTCACCGCATTCGGGGCAGATGTCGCCGATGATGCGTTCTCCGATGGGCAGGGCCAATTGCTCGCCATGCGGCTCATCATGCCCCTCCGGAATGCCGCTCAGATATTCGGCCAGCACCTGGGCGATGCCGTCGGGCAGGCTGAGCACGCGCTTGGCGCCGAAGCCCAACGGGCGGCCTCCGCCGATCCCCGCCATCTCGTCCAGCATCCAGCGCATTCGCTCCGAGGCCGGCAGGCTCCCCGGCATGCGCAGGATCAGGCTGATCAGCCGCCCAATCGCTTCGCTCACCGCGGAAACGTCGCTGCCCGCTTTGCCTACGTTCAGAAACACCTCGAACGGCTCGTCGCGCTCATCGCTGTTCACGGTGATGTAGGCCGTGCCCAAGGGGGTGTCCTTGCGATAGGTGATGCCCTTCAGCACCGAGGGGCGCGGCCGCTTTGTGCTGATCGGCTTGATGTCCCCATTGGTTGTGCTCTGCGCCACGCCTCCGCCGGCTGACCCGTGTCCGGGAGCGCTGCCGTTGGCTTGTGCCGGGTCTGCCTGGACGCCGGACGGGGTCCCGTCCGCCTTTTTCTCCTTGGTGGCTTTGGTTTCGAGCACGACCTGCTGGCGGCTGCCGGTGACGTAGACAGTCAGCCCCTTGCAGCCCAGTTCCCAGGCGAGGAGGTAGGCCTGGGCGACGTCGTCCTCGGTGGCCGATTCGGGGAAGTTGCAGGTTTTGCTGATGCTGTTGTCGACGAAGGCCTGGATGGCGGCCTGCATGCGCACATGCTCTTCGGCGCTGATGTCGCTGCTGACGACGAAGGTGTGACGGATCCACTCGGGCAGGTCGGTCAAGTTTTGGCAACTGCCGTAGGCGGCGACGTGTTGCTTGATCTCGTGGATGCGATGGCTGCTCAGGGACGTGCCGTGGAGCGCTTCTTCAAAGAGCGGGCTGGTGTAGGCGAGTTCGACGTCCTGGTCGCCGTCGCGGAAATGGCGCACGTAGCCGAGCGCGAAGACCGGCTCGCAGCCGTAGCCCTCCAGCCCGCACACCGTGGCGATGGTCCCGGTGGGCGCGACGGTCGTCTGGGCGGCGTTGCGGATGCCGTGGCGGCGGATGCCGTCGACGATGTCAGACCAGTCAAGTTCGGGGCGCTGCCAATCGCGGCTGTAGGGGAAGATCGGCTTGGGCGGCTGCCACGCCATGCCGTTGGGCTGGTCGGGGTCGTAGATGCTGCCGTGGAAGGCCAGGAACGGGCCGCGCTCTTCGGCCAGGGCGATGCTCTTCTGCATGGCGTGGAAGCGCACGAACTCCATGATCTGGGCGGCGAACTCCTGTCCCTCTTCGCTGCCGTAGCGGATGCCGAGCTTGTACATCATGTCGCCCAGGCCCATGATGCCGAGGCCGATGCGGCGGGCGCGGAAAGCGGCTTCGGCCACTTCGGGGACAACGGGCACGTAAGCGTTGGCGCTGACGACGTTGTCCAAGAAATGGACGCTCTCTTCGACGGTGCGGCGCAGGCCTTCCCAGTCGACGCGCGCGACGCCGTCGGCGTCGACCGCAGTGTGGACGCCCAGGTTGATGGAGCCGAGGCAGCAGTTCTCGTAGGGGCCAAGCCACTGTTCGCCGCACGGGTTGGTGGCCTCGAGGTCATAGAGGTGCGGGACCGGGTTGCTGCGGTTGGCTGCGTCGATAAAGAGCGCGCCGGGTTCGCCGTTGTGGTGTGCGAAGCGGATGATCTTGGCGAAGAGGTCACGGGCGCGCACGGTCTTCCAGACGGCGCCGTCGCGCGGGTTGCGCAGGTCGAAGTCGGCGTCATCGCGCACGGCCTGCATGAATTCGTCGGTGATGGCGACGGAGATGTTGAAGTTGGCGATGGCGCCTTCGACGGCTTTGCATTCGATGAATTCTTCGATGTCGGGATGATCGACGCGCAGCACGCCCATGTTGGCGCCGCGCCGCGTGCCGCCCTGGGCGATCTCGCCGAAGGCTTGGTCGTAGACGCGCAAAAAGCCGACGGGGCCGGTCGCCCGGCCGGACGAGGTGTGCACGACGTCGCCCTTGGGGCGCAGACGGGTGAAGGCGAAGCCGTTGCCGCCGCCGGTCTGCTGGATGAG
Source organism: uncultured Caldilineaceae bacterium (assembly GCA_964649875.1). GTDB lineage: Bacteria > Chloroflexota > Anaerolineae > Caldilineales > Caldilineaceae > JASGTU01. The sequence continues at coordinate 43,355 of CAZYSJ010000019.1, read as the reverse complement.
CGCAGCGACGCGCAGGGTGCTGAAGATGCCGTCGCCCGATTTGCCCATGTCGTCGGCGATGGGTAACACGAAACAGGCGGCGAGTTGCCCCAGCGGGGTGCCGGCGCCGGTGAAGGTGGGGCTGTTGGGGAAGAAGCGGTATTGCGAGAGCAGATCGTAGAAGGCTCGTGCGGTCTGCGCGCTGTCGCGGCCGTGCTGGTCTTCGACCGCGGCGACGTGATAGGCCACGCGATAGAACATGCCCGCGGGCGTTTCGAGCAGAGCGCCGTCCAGGTCGCGGCGCAGGTAGCGGCGTTCCAGCACCTTGCGGCTGTTGTCCGTCAGCCGGATGGCATCATCGTCGACGTAGTCGGGCGGCGTAATGTAGGTGCGTTGGCCCCGCACGTTCTCGATGACGGTGTGAGCGCCGGGCGCTGTTGCGGCTGGTTGAGCCATGAATCCATCCCTCCAATTCCGAAATGTCCGAGTTATCTGTCGAGCAAAAGAAAAAACACGCGGCCGAAGCGAATGTTCCGGCTCGGCCACTGGGAGTTGACACGGGCGGCGCAGCGACGCCCCCGACGAACGGCTAGCGGCGGCTAGCTGCGATGGGCGGGCGGTT
>CAZYSJ010000019.1:0-42654 GCA_964649875.1 uncultured Caldilineaceae bacterium | reverse complement strand
ATCATCGGCCCCATCATCGGCCCCATCATCGGCCCATGAGACGGTCTATCTCCGCCCTGAGATCGTTGAGGTCGTTTATGTTGAGGTAAACGCTGGCAAAGCGAATATAAGCGACCTGATCCATTTGCGCTAGATGATCCAGAACGAGGTTGCCGATGACGCTGCTGGGCACTTCGGCGCGGCCGAGGGCGAAGAGAGCCTCTTCGATCTGGACGACGACATGCTCGATGGCGGCGCTGCTGATGGGGCGCTTGACCGAAGCGATCTGTATGCCGGAGAGCACTTTTTGGCGGTCGAACGGTTCACGGCGTCCGTCGCTTTTGACGACGAGCAGGTTCGCGGAAATGTGCTCGTAGGTTGTGAAGCGCTGGCCGCAGTGGTCGCAGCGGCGACGGCGGCGGATATCCTCGCCTGCCTCGCGCGTATCGATTACCCGATGGGATGTGTGACCGCAATGGGGACATCGCATCGCCCAAGCGTCCTTGCTGCAGAATTGTGTTTGTCAAACTGCGCGTGAATTATGTCTTGTATGTTGTGTAGGCAAAACGAGAAGATACTATATCTAGTTGCCTACGGTCGCGAAGTATAGCACAGTTGGCGGGGGCCTGCAAATACTGAAAACAGGCGTTCTATAGGAGGCGGGCCTGTTTGCGCCGTAATTTGCGGGGAGAAGACGGAAATTTTAAGGTCCCGTTTTGGGGCCGGCGCAAGGTAACGGGCGGACACGCAACGCGTCCGCCCGTGAAGGAGCAGTTGGCGATGGAGAGACGCCGGATCGGCCCAGGAGATCGACGTCGCCCACGAATACTCGGTTAGCGCCCGTTCGAGCGCGAGCGGCGCAAGAAGGAGGGGATGTCCAGATCGTCCCGTTCGAATGTGCGCACCTTGTATTCCGAAGAAGAAGGCTGCTGTTGCGGCGGCTGTTGTTGCGGCTGCTGTTGGCTGCGCGCATCGAAACCGCGTTGCGCATATTTCAGGGTGGGCGATTCCTCCGGCTTGTCGAAACCGGTGGCAATGACCGTGAGGTGGATTTCGTCCTTCATGTTCGGGTCGATCACGGCGCCGAAGATGATGTTGGATTCCGGGTGGGCATTGGCGCGGATCAGTTCGGCGGCCTCGTTGACTTCGAACAGGCTGAGGTCGTCGCCGCCCTTGATGTTGAAGAGGATGGCGCGCGCCCCGTCGATGGAGACATCGAGCAGCGCGCTGTGAATGGCCTGTTTGGCTGCTTGCTCGGCGCGGCCTTCGCCGCTGCCCTTTCCGATCGCCATCAGCGCCGCGCCGCCGTCCAACATGACGGAGCGGACGTCGGCGAAGTCCAAGTTGATGAGGCCGGGGATGGTGATCAGTTCGCTGATTCCCTGGATGCCCTGGCGCAGAACGTCGTCAGCCATGCGGAAGGCCTGGTTGATGCTCAGCTTCTTGTCTACGATCTGCAAGAGGCGGTCGTTGGGGATGGCGATAAGCGTATCCACATCGTGGGCCAATTGCTCCAGAGCGGTTTCTGCGGAGCGGCGGCGCTGGCTGCCTTCAAAGGTGAAGGGCCGCGTGACCACGCCGATGGTAAGCGCGCCCAGCTCGCGCGCGACAGAGGCGATGACGGGCGAAGCGCCGGAGCCGGTGCCGCCGCCCATGCCGGCGGTCACGAAAACCATGTCAGCGCCTTCGAGCATTTCTTTGATTTCCTCGCGGCTTTCGTCCGCCGCGCGTTGGCCGATCTCCGGGTTGCCGCCGGAGCCGAGGCCCTTAGTCAGTTTGTCGCCGATGCGCAGTCGCTGCGGGGCGCTGGAGAGCATCAGCGCTTGCGCGTCTGTGTTGACGGAGATGAATTCGACGCCCTGAATCCCTTCTTCGATCATGCGGTTTACGGCATTTTGCCCGCCGCCGCCGACTCCGACCACCTTGATCTTGGCGAAGTTGTCGACGAACTGGGGCTGTTGGGTGTTGCGCGCCATTGTCTGCTCCTTCTCTGAACCGGTACTTCCTTCTGACGAGTGCATGATGATGCTGTCTTGCCTCTCTGTCCTGCTACTGCGTCTTGCCTCTGTCGCGCCCGTCCGGCAAAGGCAAGGTCTATGGGACCCTCAATAACGAAACGCCTGGATTGAATCAATCTAACATGATCGCTGCGCTTTGTCTACCCGGGCAGTAAATTCTTGAGCCATTGCATGACGTTGCCCACCCACACGCTGTGGTTGCCGGTTTGGTCGGCGGCAAAGCGGCGGTGTACGGCGCGCGCATCTTCGTGCAGGCCCCAGAGCAGCAACCCGACGCTGGTCGAGTAGGCGGGCGTCTGCAAGTTGCGGTTGAGGCCGGTAACGGGCAGGCGGCCCGACGGCGTGCCGATGCGCACAGGCATGCCCAGCACGCGGCGGCCCAGTTCGGTCATGCCGGGCAGTTGGCTGGCGCCGCCGGTCAGGACGACGCCGGCGGGCATGTGGTCGTAGTAGCCGCTGTCCTCGAGCTTTTCGCCGATGATCTCGAAGATTTCCGTGGCGCGCGCTTCGAGGATTTCGCTGATGAAGCGGCGGCTGAAGCTAAGCTCGGATTTTTCGCCGAAGACCGAAGCCCAGACTTTTTCGTCTTCCGCCACGCGTTCCGGCAATACGCTGCCATAGCGCAGCTTGAGTTCTTCTGCGGTCTCGAAGGGTGCGTGCAGGCCGACGGCGACGTCGTTCGTAAGGTGATTGCCGCCCATGTCCAGGATCACGGTGTGGCAGAGGCCGTCTTCGATGAAGATGGCGATATCGGTGGTGCCGCCGCCCATGTCGACCACGGCGACGCCCATGCGCCGCTCTTCGGGGCGCAGCACGGCTTCGTTGGCGGCGAGCGGCTCCAGCACCAACTCGTCGATGTCGATGTTTTGCGCCAAGACGCACTGCGTGAGGTTGTTGACCGCGGTGGTGCTGCCCGTGACGATGTGGGCGTCGACCTCTAGGCGATAGGCGCTCATGCCGAGCGGCTGTTGCACTTCGCTCTGGCCGTCAACGGTCCACTGGCGGGCGATGGTGTGGATGATTTCCTGGTTTTGCGGAAGGGCCACGGCGCGGGCGCCTTCGAGCGCGCGCTGCATGTCTTGGCCGGTGACGCCGCTGCGGGCGTCGACCGGGCTGACGCCCTTGCTGTTCAGGGTGGTGATGTGGCTGCCGGCGATGCCGACATAGGCGCTCAGGATGTGCTCGCCTGAATCCTGCTCGCACTTCTCTACCGCTTCGCCTACGCAGGCGATGGCTTCTCCTACGTTGATGACGACCCCGCGACGGATGCCGCGGCTGGGCGTTTGACCTTGACCCAAGACTTGCAGCGCTAGACGGCCCAGGCTGTCATGCGTGACCGCGGCGGTTAGGGCGCAGATCTTGGTGGTGCCAATATCAATTGCTGAAATAAATTCTTGCACGGATATTCCTCAGTCGGACATAAGTCGGACATAACGACGAGCCGATACGGCTCTTGGCAAACAAGCCCTAGAAACAAGCCCTAGCGAAAGTAGGGACGGTGAACGTAGCGCACGTCGATGATTTGCGGCGGCTCTTCGAGCGAGGCAAGGGCCAAGCGCGCCGCCGCCAGGTTCTCCATTTTGCTCTCCGTGTTCTTGCCGTCGCCCCAATAGACCCAAATATCGTGTCCGGGCATGGGGAAGTTCAAGCCCACGCCCCGATTATAGCGAACTTTGTTGTTTAGTGCAGGCATTTGCGCCATTAACGCCAACGCGCTATCGAGCACGGCTGCGTCCACGGCGCGCGTTTGGCGGCCAACCGCCTGCGCTTCGCCCAAGATGTCGATGATCTGGGGCAGCGCCGGGTCGGTCGGTCCGGCGGCGGGCAACGCTTTGCCGCCGGCGGTCAGCCACAGCGTCTCGTCTTTGGTGACCCACAGCGCAATCGGGTAAATCTCCACTATGTCGACGGTGACCTGAGCAGGCAAGCGGATGCTCACCGACGCATCCGCCACATAGGGATGGCCCAGAATATGGTCGCGGATGTCGCCGGTTGTCAACCACAGGGTGTTATATCCTTCGACTTCGCTTTGGCGATACAGTTCCGCCGGGTCGAGGTAGGACAGGTTGCGGAACTGCACGTCTTCGGCATAGACGAACCAGTCATCATCGACGTGGATCAGGGCAAGAGCGGCGACGGCGGCGGCGACGAGCAGCGCGCTGACGAGCTTGCTGGGATGCCAGCCGCTGCCCAGGGCAATGCGCGTTATGCCCGCGGCGCTGGGCAGCCGCTCGCCGATTTCGAGTCGGGCGATGGCGGACTCGAAGCGGCGCATCCCGCGCTTGACCGTGCGTCTGCGGCCTGAAACCCGGCGGTTGCGCGCCGTCGCCGCGGTGCGGGGGATGCTGACTGAGTGGACAGCCGAGCCGGATTGCCTTGTTCTAGAGTGTTTGGACTGATCTCTGCCGAATGCCATTGCTTTCGTTCTCGTATGCGCCTAACGGTGCGCTTAGCGCTTTGTTAACTTAATTTGGTGCAGTTGTCATTCTGAGCCGAAGGCGAAGAATCCCCGTGTGACGGACGAGCAGATTCTTCCTTCCTCCGGTCGTCAGAATGACAGAAACATAGTTACCAGAGCGCTTAGCGGGTCGTTTGATTTTGCTGTTTGTCTTCGAAGCGCTCCAGCGCCAACTGGACAAGGCGGTCGACCAGTTCGGCGTAGCTGATGCCGCTGGCTTCCCACAGCTTGGGGTACATGCTGATACGCGTAAAGCCGGGCATGGTGTTGAGTTCGTTCAGATAGAGCCGCCCGCTGCGGTCGTCGAGCAGGAAGTCGACGCGCGCCAGGCCGGCCCCGTCGATGGCGCGGAAGGCGCGCATGGCGATTTCCTGAACCTCGGCTGTCAGTTCAGGGCTGAGCGGGGCCGGGATGAGCAACTGGCTGGTGTCGTCGATGTATTTGGCGTCGTAATCATAAAACTCGGCGCCGGGCACTATTTCGCCGGGCACGCTGGCGATAACCTCGTCATTGCCCAGCACGCTGACCTCGATCTCTCTGGCATTGGGCACAGCTTGCTCGACGAGGATTTTGCGGTCATAGCGGCAGGCGACGTCGATGGCATCGCCCAACTCGGCGCGGGTGCGCGCCTTGCTCACGCCGACGCTGCTGCCCATGTTGGCCGGTTTGACGAAGAGCGGGTAGGTCAACTCGTTCTCGATGCCGGTGATGGCTGCGTCCGGCTCGCGCCGCCAGGCGTTGCGCATCACCACGCCGGCAGGCGTCTGTCTGATCCCCGCGGCGGTGAAGAGTTGCCGCGCCACGACCTTGTCCATGCCGACGGCGCTGCCGAGCACGCCGCAGCCCACATAGGGGATATTCGCCATTTCCAACAGGCCCTGTACCGTGCCGTCTTCGCCAAAGGGGCCGTGCAGGACGGGAAAGATCACGTCGATGTCGGGCAGTTGCTGCCCGCGTGTGGGCCGCGGAAGCAGCGCCCATTTGTCCGTTTCGACGATGTTCGCCTCCGTAGCGACGGAGTCGGATTGGGCGGCGGCGCCGTTGGTTGCAAGGGTGAGCCGTCGCATCGGGTCGCCGGCCGTCAGCCAATGGCCGCGCGGGGTGATGCCGATGGGGACGACGGTGTGCCCGGCTTTTTGCAGCGCGTCTATGACGTTGCCCGCGCTGGCTAGACTGACTTCGTGTTCGCTGCTGCGACCGCCAAAAATGACGCCGATGCGCAGCGATCTTCTCGCATTCATGCCGTTTGCCATTCTCCGGCTAGTTGGATTTCGGGTTCGAGGGACACGCCGCAGGCCTGCTGCACGACGTCTTGGATGTGACGTACTAACGCCATAAAGTCGGCGGCGGTTGCGTGTCCTGCGCCGCCGGGGTTGATCAGGAAATTGGCGTGCAGGCTGCTGACTTGCACGCCGCCGATCTGCGCGCCCTTCAGCCCTGCTTGTTGGATCAGGCGGCCTGCGTAATCGCCCGGCGGGTTCATAAAGGTGCTGCCGAGGCTCGGCTCGACCGGCTGCGTGCTGCGGCGATGCGCCAGGTTGCCGTCGGCGCGAGCGCGGATGGCGTCGCCGTCGCCGGGCTGAAGGCGAAATGCGGCGCTGATTACCGCCGGTTTGAAGCCGGCTTGCAGCGGTCGAAGCCGTTTGAGCGCGCTGGAGCGATAGCCGTAACGCAGATCGGTCTGCGTCCAGGTGCGCAGCGCGCCGTCCGCGTCGACTGCCTGGGCGGCGATCAGGTTGTCTTTCACTTCGCTGCCGTGGGCTCCTGCGTTGCCTACGACCGCGCCGCCCACCGTACCCGGCACGCTGACGGCCCACTCCAAGCCGGACAGCCCTTGGCGCGCGGTTCGCCGGGCCAACCCCGCCAGCGCCGCGCCGCTCTCAGCCGAGACGGTGACGCTTACTCCGTCCGAGTTGGGCGCGGGCTGCTCAACGGCGCGGCAGCGGTTGTAGATCACCAGGCCGTGGATGCCGGCATCGCTGATCAGGATGTTGCTGCCGCCGCCGAGCACGAAATAGGGCAGATGAATCGATTGCGCCCAGCGGACGAGCGCCACGAACTGATCGACTGTGTTGACCGCTGCGAAATATTCCGCCGGCCCGCCGATCTTGATCGTCGTATACGGCGCTAAGCTGACTTGCCGCTCGACGCGTATGTCGTAGGCCTCCAGGGGCGCAAAGTCGATTTGACGATCCGTGTCTTCGATCACGTTTGCGATATTGTTTGCGATATTGTTATCGATATTGTTTTCTACAGCGACTTCTACGCTATTCGTCATGGTTCGCTGCGGCGGCTTGATTGGCGCGCCGGTTAGCCGTCCCGTTTGTCTGTCTGTAGTCTCGCCAGCAACATTTCGCCGATTTTATAGCCGTCCCCCGCGCCCAGCGTGATCACGATGTCGCCGGCTTGCGTGTGCTCGGCCAGGTAGCCGGCGCACTCGCACAGACCGGGAATGTGGCGGATGGCGGGATGGGGGCTGGCGGCGACCAACTCGGCGGAACTGACGCTGCCGTCGTCGGCCTCGCGCGCAGCAAAGATATCGGTGACGATCACCTGGTCAGCGTGATCGAAGCTGTCGCCCATGCGGTAGAGCATGCGTTCCGTGCGGCTGAAGGTGTGCGGCTGGAACACGGCCCAGATGCGCCGGTCGGGAAAGCGTTGGCGCGCGGCGCTTAGCGTCGCCAGGATTTCGGTTGGGTGGTGGGCGTAGTCGTCGAAGACTTGTACGCCTGCGACCTCGCCTTTGGCCTCGAAGCGGCGGGCGACGCCTGTGTAGCGCGCTAGGCTGTCCAGCGCCTGCTCCAACGGTATATTGCACCAAGCGCTTACCGCCAAAGCGGCGAGGGCGTTGCGGATGTTGTGTACGCCGGGCACGTTCAGGCGCAGTCGCCCGGCAGGAGCGTGCCACCATACCAAATCCGCCGAGCTTGTGTCGCTGTTGTGAGACGGCCGCAGGACGGCGCGCATGTCCGCGGCTTCGCTCAGGCCGTATGTGATCCAGCGCGGGCCGCGCGAATAGGTGTAGCTGCGCAACGCCTCCGCGCCTTGATCGTCGCTGCAAGAGATGACGAGGCCGCCGCGGTCCACGCGGTCGATGAATTGCATGAAGGCCTTGCGGAAGCTGGACGGCGTAGGGTAGCAGTCCGGGTGGTCCCACTCGACGTTGGTAATGACCGCAACGGTCGGCTCCAGACCGAGGAACATGTGATCGTATTCGTCCGCTTCGATGACAAAGTGCGGGCCGCTTCCGGCGGCGGCGTTGCCCAGCCCCGGCAAGGTAGCGCCGACGATGAAGCCAGGGTCAAGGCCGGACGCGCGCAGCACCTGAATGATCATCGCCGTGGTGGTGCTTTTGCCGTGCGTTCCGGCGACGGCGATGACCTGGCGTCCGTGGAGTAGGACGGACAGGAAGTCGGCGCGCTTGACGACCGGCAGGCCAAGCCGCCGCGCTGCAGCCAGTTCGGGGTTGTCGTCGTGGACGGCGCTGCTGATCAGCACGACATGAGGGCGCTGATCAACGGGCAGGTCGAGCAGGTTGGCGGCAACTTGCTGCGTGAAGATGTGTGCGCCGTGCTGGGCGAGATGGGCGGTGACCGGGCCGGCCTGCACATCGCTGCCGCTGACGGTCAGGCCCATTTCGAGCAGGACGCGGGCGATGGCGCTGAGGCCGGCCCCGCCGATGCCGATGAAGTGGACGCGCAGCGACGGGTCGCGCCTGCTGAGGCGTTCGCGCCAGTCGCCGGGTTTGGTTTGATTCTCAGTGCGTTCGGTCTGCATAGAATAAAGGTGCGCCTCTCGGCGGGCGTCGCGGCGCTAGCCGCGTACACGGATGATCAGCAAAATGGCCACCGGGATGATCCAGTAGACCGGGTTGTCCTCGAACAGAGAGGGCGGCAGAAAGGCGATCATGGTCTGCGCCGCCTCGGTGAACTCGCTCTGGAAAGGTTGGAAGAACGGGTAGCCGTAGGCTTCTTGGTAATACCACAGCGTTCCGGCGATGAGATAGCCGTTGATGATGCCGACCAGCAAGCTGAGCAGCAGGCCCTGCGGCGGCGGGGCGGGGTGACCGCCGAAGGTGAGCGTGCGCCCCGCATAGCCGGTGAAGACGATTGCCACGAAGACGATGGTATAGAACAAGCTGAGAAACAGCTCCGGCTCAGCGCCTTCTTCGGCGCCGAACGCGCCTTGTGCGGCTGCGCCCAGGGCGGCGTCGACCGGCTCTTTGAAGAAGGTCAAGATGAAGAGCGCGACCAGGATGATCAAGGTCGAGCCCAGTTCTTTGACGTAGCCGCGCGCCAAGCCGATCAGGACGACGATAATGCCGATAGTCAGATAGAGAATTTCAATCGGTCCCATATAGGTTCCAGGGTCTCACGCTTTGGTTACGGTTTCGGATAGCGTCACGATTTGGCTTTGGCGCCGCCGCGGATCGACATAGCGGCGATGACCAAGATGCCGGTCAATACGATGAGGATGCCGATCGAGCCGAGCGGGGCGATCAAGCCCCAGAGGGCGACGATGACGTCCCAAAGGAGGCTCACGCCCCGGCCCATCATCGCGAGCAGGTCGAGGCCGGCATCCAAATCGGCGGATGCTTCCGCTTCGGGTGAGAAAAGTGCGTCTAGGCTGGGCAGGAATACCATGGCGAAGAAGAAGCCGTTGAGCACGCCCAGAATGATGGACCAACCGTTCTTCTCGCTCTTTTTGTCGTTGATGATCCAGGCGGTCGCCAAGTAGGCGACGACGAAGACTATGACCCACACAACATAGAGAAAGGCGTCCCGCGTGTCTGCGCTGACGAGTTCGGGCGCGCTGGCGAGTGCGGCGAATGCCTCGTCTGCGCTGCCTGTGAAGCCGCCGTCGAAGGCGAATTGCAGGCCCGCTGCGATAAGGTTGGCCATCGACACGACGATGTCTCCGCTCTGTTCGAGCAGGAGCCAACTCAGCAGGGCGATGATGGCGACAGTCAACTCGCGAGAGAAGCCGCGCCGCCACCCGAGCCAACCGAAGAAGGTCAGGTAGATGAGCAATGAGATGAGGATGGCGACTTCGCCGATCATTCCGGTATCTTTCGCGTGACTGCTAATGCGTTTGGTTGGCGGCAAGCCGCTCGAGTTCGTGCGCGATGCGTCGGGCTGCGTCGGGCTGCGCCAGGCTGCGCACGGCGCGCTCCATGCCCATAAGCCGGTCTCGGTCTGCAAGGAGCGCCGCCACGGTTGGCCCCAGTTGCGCTGCCAGTTGCGCATCTTCGACGATCACCGCTGCGCCGTTGCGCTCCAATATCCGGGCGTTCTGCAACTGATTGACGCCGGCGAACGGCAGCGGCGCCAATATCGACGGCAAGCCGGCGACCGGAAACTCGCCTAATATGCTCGCTCCGGCGCGCGCTACGGTGAGATCGGCTGCGGCCAACGCCCAGGGCATTGCCTCGTGCAGGTAATCGACCGGATGGTAACGTTCCGTCCATGACGGCTGCCAGTCCGGCGCGGCGGCCTGTTCTTGCCGGTGCGCTTCGGTCAGCGGCCAGTCTCGCGTGCCGACCACGTGCACGATCTGTGCGTGCGGCAGAATTTGCGGCAGCGCGGCCCATGTCGCTAGGTTGATGCTGCGCGCGCCCTGGCTGCCTCCCCAAACGAGAAGCAAAGGCAGATCGGCGTCATTTGGGCCGGCCAGCGGACGCCCCAGCATCTCGGCGAGGCGACGGCGGGCGGCTCTGCGATCCTGGGCGGCGGCGACCAACTCGGCGCGCACAGGATAACCGGTGACGACCGCCTTGCCCTGCGGGGCTAGGCCGCCGAAATAAGGCGCAGCGTCTGCAAAGCTTACCGCCACGCGTTGCGCAAGCCGGCTCAGCCAACGAATGGCGGAACCGGGGACCACGTCCGGCAGGTAGATCAGCACCGGCACGCCGCGCTGCCGGCAGGCCAACACGACGGGCACGCAGACGTAGCCGCCGGTCGCCAGACAAACGTCCGGGCGAAATTCGGCCAGGATGGCCCGGCTCTGGCCGAAGCCTGCAATCATTTTGCCAGCATTCGCCACGGTAGTCAACGGATTTTTCCCGCGCAACTGGCCCGTGCTGATGCCGCGATAGTCGATGCCCGCCCGCTGGACGAGCGCTTGCTCCATGCCTTGGGCGCTGCCCGTCCAGAGTACGGCATGGGCAAGCGCCTCAATCGGTGCGCTGTCGTGTGCGGCGAGCGGGCCGGTCAGTCGTTGAGCGGGGCTGGTTTGCGGATCGCCCGCGGCTTGTGTGACCTGCAGGAGTTGTTCTGCCGCTGCCAGCGCCGGATACACGTGTCCCCCGGTCCCGCCACCTGAAATCAAGACGCGCATAGGTAGATTGCCCCGATGATCCCAATGATGAAGTGTCTGATGTATTGTGACTGCGCGAGCGACTGACGCTCAACAGGATGCCGATGCCGCCCATGAGCGTGACCAATGAACTGCCGCCGTAACTGATGAAGGGCAGGGTGACGCCGGTAGGCGGCGCCATGGCGACGGCGACGGCGGTGTTGAGCAGGGCTTGCAGCGTGATCAGAGCGGTGATGCCGGTTGCCAAGAGCATGCCGAAGTTGTCCGGCGCGCGCAACGCCGTGCGCAGCCCGCGATAGGCAAGGAGGGCGAACAACAGGATCACGATCAACGCGCCCAAGATGCCCAACTCCTCGCCGATCAAGGCAAAGATGTTGTCGCTCCAACTGACGGGCAGGCGACCGGGCAGTTTGGCTTCGCCGTTGCCCAGGCCGACGCCGGTCAGGCCGCCGCGCGCCAAGGCGCGCATGGCTTGTCCGGTCTGCCACTCGTTGCTCGACATCGGGTCTTTGAAGGATTCGACAAAGCGCGCCACGCGCCCGCCGGCGTATGTGCTGTAGCGGATGATGAGCCAGAAGGTGACGGCGCCGCCCGCCGCGATCAGCGCCAGCTGTTTGAGGTTGGCGCCGGCGATGAAGAACATGATGGTGGCTGTGGCGACGATCAGAAACGCCGTGCTAATGTCCGGCTGGGACACAAGCAACACGGTGATGATGCCCATGAGCACGGCAAAGGGCATCAGGCCGACCTGTACGTCGCGCACGCGCGCGCCTTTACTGGCGAGCCAGGCGCTGATATAGATGATGATGGCGATTTTGGCCGGTTCGCTGGGCTGCACGCGACCGCCGAAGAAGGTGCGCGTCGAGCCAAAGGTTTCGTCGCCGACGAGAACCACCGCGATGAGCGAGAGAATGGCGATGCCCATCAAGGGAATGCTCCACTTCTCCCAGATGCCGTAAGGAATGCGCGCGGCCACGATCAGGGCGACGACGCCCAGAGCAATCCAGATCAACTGGTAGACAAAGAAGTAGTACGGATTGTCGAGCCCGTAGATGCCCTGGGCGAAGCCGGCGCTAAAGACCATGACCGCGCCGAACGCCAAGAGCGTTGCCACGATGGACAACAGTCCCCAATCGTATGTTCGCTTATCGGATGCATCGCGTTTGTGTGCCGTCATAGTAATGTCATAGTAATGCCGTCATCGGGGATGCGAGTTATCTGGGTCTCCGGCCTAGCCGGAGGAGGGCGTCTGCGTCTGGTTTTCCAGGAGCTTATTGACGAGCCGCCGGAAATGTTCGCCGCGCTCTTCAAAGTTGCGATAGGCGTCGAAGCTTGTGCCGCCCGGCGAGAGTAGGACAACGCTGTTGGGCGGCGCGATGCGGGCCGCCAGTTCGACCGCTTCATCGAGACGCCGCACTACGGCATAGCCGGGGACCGGCTGCTGCCCGAAGCGCGCCCGGTCCTTGACCGCATTCACGATCATCGAGCCGCTGTGGCCAAAGCCGATTAGGTAACTGACGCGAGCGAGAGACTCGGACGCGAACGCGTCCCACGGCAGGTTTTTGTCCTTGCCCCCGGCGAGCAGGATGAGCGTCTGTTCGCCCGCAGGGAAACTGCGCAACCCGGCGATGGCGCGTTCGGGCGAGGTGGCGATGCTGTCGTTGATCCAGGTGATGCCATTGGCCTGAGCGACCACTTCCAGACGGTGCGGTACGCCGGCGAAAGTCTTGGCTACGCGGCGAATCGTCTCCAACTCGGCTCCGGCGGCGTGACTGATGGCCGCAGCCGCGAGGAGGTTGCTGATGTTGTGATCGCCGGGCAGTTTCACTTCCTGACGGCGGCAGATCGGCCTGCCGTGCAGCATGAGCGTGTCGCCATCGAGCCAGGCGCCGAGCGTCAGGCGTTGCCGACGGCTGAAGGGGATCAGGCGCAACTTGCGGCGGCGGATCAGGGCGCGGGCTTCGGCCAGGAGCGATTCGAGGTTCCATTCGTCGGGAATCGACTGGGCTTGATCGGCCTCGCTCGAAGCGTCGAGTTCGGCGCGAGCGCCGGCTAGCGATGCGACCACGGGATCGTCGAGGTTGACGATGAGCCGGGCGCCGGCCGGCATGGAGCGCAGCAGGTTGAGCTTGGCGGCTGCATAGGCGGCCATCGACGGGTGGCGGTCCAGGTGATTGGGGGTGATATTGAGGATGGCGCCGACGCTTGGCCCCTCGTGGTCGATGCGTCCCCAGGCCAGGGCCGGGTCAAACAGTTCCAATTGGAAGCTGCTGAGTTCGAGGACAATTGGTTCGCGGTGTTGTACCGCGTCGAGACGGTCGAGCAGCGGCGTACCGATATTGCCGCCGACGTGCACCGTCCGCCCTGGAACGGCGAGCATTTCGCCCGTCAGGGTGGTAGTGGTGGTTTTGCCGCTGCTGCCGGTGATGGCGACTACGGGGCCGAGGTCGAGCGCTTTGGCAATCTGCAGGCTGAGCAGGCTGTCGTTGCTGAGGGGGATGTCGCGCGCGGCGGCTTCGGCCACAAATGCGCTTTGCGGCGGGACGCCGCCGCTGAGGCAGAGCAAGTCGCAGCCGTCGAGCAGCGAGAGCGGATGGCTGCCGAGCGCCAGTTCTACGGGCAGATCGCCGAGCGCCGCCAGTTCGGCTTGCAGGGAGTCGGCGGAGGCCAGGTCGCTGACGGCGACGTTGGCGCCGCAACTGCAGAAGAAGCGGGCAAGCGCCAGGCCTTGTCGGGCGAGGCCGAGAATGACGATGCGGCGACCGGCAAAGGCTTTGGCGATGGCTTCGAGGTTTGAAGCGAGGCGGTATTCGGCTGGCTGCGGCAATGGATTCATGGGCATTGGCAGGCCGGCGACAGTCGCCGGCATCGGTCGCTCGATGCCAGTATCGGGCATCCACGGCCAATGGCCTAAATTCACGCTGTCCTGATGCAGACTTGGCATGCCTGACTCCTTGTCAGATAAGGGCGAGCGCGACACCGAGCATGCCGCACATAACGCCAATCAGCCAGAAACGTTCTTTGACCTGGGTTTCGCTCCAGCCGAGCAGTTCAAAGTGATAGTGGAGGGGCGACATTTTGAAGATGCGCCGGCCTTCGCCGTAGAGTCGCTTGGTCCACTTGAAGTAGGTCACCTGCAAGATGACGCTGCCGGCTTCCATCACAAAGACGAAGCCGACCACGGGCAGCAGGAGCCATTGGCCGGTCATCACCGCCACGAGGCCGAGCGTAGCGCCGAGCGGGAGGCTGCCGACGTCGCCCATAAACATCTCGGCGGGGTGGGCGTTGTACCAGAGGAAGGCCAGCAGCGAGCCGGCCACGGCAAAGCAGAAAGCCATCAAGTAGACTTGTTCCTGAAGATAGGCGATCGTGCCGTAGCAGATAAAGGCGAGGCTGCTGATGCTGCCTGCCAGGCTGTCGAGGCCGTCGGTCAAATTGACGGCGTTGCTGGTGAAAACGATGATGAGAACGGTTATCGGCATGATCAGCCAGCCGATGCGAAAGAAGTCCGGGAAGCCGGGCACGCCGACGTAATCCCATTGCGGCGGGCCGAAATAGAGCACTAGTGCAATGATCGTGGCGAAGAGCACCTGGAAGCTGCTCTTCATGCGCGGGCTGAGGCCGATGCCGCGCCCGCCTAATCCTCTGATGCCTTGCAGGTCGTCAATGCCGCCGAGGATCGAAAAGGAGCCGAGGCAGAAGAAGAGGATCAGCGTGCTTTGACCGATGGCGATGTTCGTCAGTCCCAAATAGTTGGCGACGTTCAGGGCGCCGGTGATGAGCAGCACGGGCACGACAATGAGGATGCCGCCCATGGTGGGCGTGCCGGTTTTGACTTGGTGGACATCCGGTTCTTCGACGCGGATCTGTTTGCCGATGCCGTGTTGTTTGAGCATGTTGATCAGCGGCCGGCCCCAAAACACGGCCAGCAGGAAACTCACGGCGCCCAACGTCAACGCATATGCCATAGGTCAGCCTTCCGCGGCTTGCGAGCGATTGATGCGGCGCGCCGGGTTGTCTTGAGCGATGGCCGCGACTATGGAGTCCATGCCGACGGCGCGGCTGCCTTTCACCAAGACAAGGTCGCCGGGGGAGAGGATGCCGGCTAAGAGCTTAACGGTCTGCACTGCGTCGTCCATCATGAAGAGGGAATCTGTGGAGAAGCCGGCGTCTTGCGCCTCTTCTCCGATGGCGCGCCCCAGTTCGCCGACGGTGATCAGCAGGTCGGCTACAGCGGCGGCGCGACGGCCGACAATCTTGTGCCCTTCGCTGGTATAGTCGCCCAGTTCCAACATATCGCCCAGAACGGCGACGCGGCGTCCGCCGTTCTCCGGGTCCAGATCGTGCAGCAGATTGAGCGCGGCGATCATGCTGTCCGGGCTGGCGTTGTAGGTGTCGTCAATCACGGTGGAGTCGTTGATGCCGGGGACGACGACGAGGCGAAGCTGACCGGGGATGCTCTGCATGCCGGCGATAATTTCCTCCCAGCTAAGGCCGTCCGCTAGGCCGACGGCTGCGGCGCGCAGCGCGGTGTGGACGCTGTGCCTGCCTAAGAGGGGTACGCGCACATAGAGAGAGTCTGTCTCGGTTTTGCCCGGGGCGCGGTAGTGGAAGCGGAAGCGAATGCCGTTCATGCCTTCGCCGTGAATGTCGTCGGCCCAAAGATCGGCCTGCGGCGTTAAGCCGTACTTGAAGATCTTGGCCGTGGTGAACTCGGCCATGGCGCGGACGTGTTCGTCATCCCAGTTGAGGATGGCGATGCCGCCGTCGTCTGCGCTGGGCAGCGCACGCACGAGTTCCGCCTTGGCCTGGGCGATGCGTTCGATGGCGCCGAGCCGGCTGAGGTGACTGACGCCGACATTGGTGATGACGCCGATCTGCGGCCTTGCCAGGCGACAGAGCGTCGCAATCTCGCCGATGTCGTACATTGCCATTTCCAGCACGGCGCGTTCGTGCGCCGGCCCCAGTTCCATGAGCGACAGGGGCAAGCCTTGTTCGCTGTTGAGGTTGCCGATATTGTGCAGGGTGACATAGCGCCGGCTGACGACCGCTGCGGTCAACTCTTTGGTGCTCGTCTTGCCGACGCTGCCGGTGATGCCGATAACCTTGAGTTCGGGATGGCAGCGATGGACGCGCTGAAAACCGCCGACCTTCTGCATGGCGAGCGTGGCGTCATCGACGACATAGGCCAACTGCCTGCCGGCCAAAGCGTTGGGGGGCGTGTCTTGCCAGTGTGCGACGGTTTCGGCCGCGGCTGCGCCGCTGCATTCGAGGATGACGGCGCCGGCTTCGGCGGCCTGGTCACGGCCGCGCGCTTCGCATAGCACGGCCTGCGCGCCGCCGGCAAAGGCTTGGGCAACGAAAAGGTTGCCGTCGGTGTTTTGGCCGTGCAGCGCAATGAAGAGGTCGCCCGCTTCGACGGTGCGGCTGTCGAGCGTGGCGCGCCGGATGCGGCTGGGCGCGAGCGCAAGCGGGGGCAAGTCGCGGATGAGCGCTTGCCACAAGGTGTGCTGCGTGATCTGGGTGGCGACAGCAGGGGGCAAGGTCTACTCTCCGGATGCAGTTTCGCCGGGCGTCAACGCGTTCTCCGGCGGGATGTTCATATAGTCGAGCAAGCGCTGGGCGATGCGGCTGAAGACGGGCGCGGCGGTGTGGCTGGCCCATTGGTTGATCGTCGGGTCGGGCCGGTCCATCTTGACGAGGAGGACAAAGCTTGGGTTGCGGGCGGGCGCAAAGCCGACAAAACTGACGATGGTGTAGTCCTTTTCGTAGCCGGAACCGTCTTCCAGCGGGATCTGCGCCGTACCGCTCTTGCCGGCAATCTGATAGCCGGTCACGCCCGCTTTGACGCTGGACGTTTCGACGACCTGGATCATCATCTCTGTCAGGTCTTGGGCCGCTTCGGGCGATATGACCTGGCGGACCGCTGACGGCTGAGTGAATTGGACGCGCTCATCGGCCACGCGGGCGGCCACGACGTAGGGCTGCATCATCTTGCCGCCGTTGGCGATGACGGCGGTTGCATTAGCCATCTGCAGAGGCGTGACGGCTAGGCCCTGTCCGAAGCTGTTGGTGCCTAGATCAGAGCGGCTCCACTGCGCATTGGCGGGCGTTTTGATGAGGCCGTTGATCTCGCCGGAGAGGTCGATCTTGGCAGCTTCGCCAAAGCCGAATTGGCGCAGGTAGCGATAGAACTGGTCCGGCCCCATCGTGTCGGATATCTCGGCGGTGATGACGTTGAGCGAACGCGCCAAGGCTTCCGTTGCGGTGACTTGGCCGTAGGCGTTGCGGTCGCTGTTGAAGATCACGCGTTCGCCGATGGTATAGGAGCCGGTGTCGGTGAAAATGGTAGTCGGCTCGATCATGCCGCTGTCGAGCGCTGCGGCCATTGTCACGATCTTAAAGACGGAGCCGGGTTCGTACTGTGCGCTGATGGCGGGGTTGCGGAAGAGTTCGACAGACGCCTGCTCATAGCGATTCGGGTCGAAGTCCGGCAGGTTGACCATGCCGAGCAGCGCGCCGCTGCGAGGATCAAGAACGATCACCGTGCCGCTTACGGCCTTGAACTCCTCAAGCCCTCTGCGCAGTTCCTCGCGGATAATCCATTGGATGGTACGGTCGACGGTGAGGACGAGGTCCTTGCCGGGGGCGGAGGGCAGAAAGCGGCGCACGTCGGCGGGCAGCGCGTCTAGGTTCGACGTCTCGTCTTGGAGCAGACCAATGCCGTCCGCCGGCAGGAATTCGTCGTAGTACTCCTCAATTCCGCTGACGCCTCCATATTGAGGGGAGACAAAGCCGGTGACGTGCGCCAATGCCTCGCCTTGCGGATAGGAGCGACGCGTCATGGGCGTGACGTAGACATGTTGAAGGGGGAAAATGCCCCTCTCGGTCGCCAGCCGCTGCTTGGCTTCGTTGAGCAGATTTGCCTCTTCGAGCGATATGGCGTCGGCCAGGATGGCGAATTGGAACTCCTGGCTTGCCTGCAGCGTTGCGAAGGTATTGGCGTAGGGCAGGCCGAGCAGATTCTCCAGTTGTTTGGCGACTTCGTCGCGGGCGATGTCGCCGATGATCTGATTGGGCGTCGCCGCAACTTGGAAGAAGTGGCGATTTA
This sequence comes from uncultured Caldilineaceae bacterium, assembly GCA_964649875.1. Lineage (GTDB taxonomy): Bacteria > Chloroflexota > Anaerolineae > Caldilineales > Caldilineaceae > JASGTU01. Next base: position 24,773 of record CAZYSJ010000019.1, on the reverse strand, counting down.
CAATCAGGGGGACGCCGTGGCTGTCTACGACCATGCCGCGGGGCGCCGGTTCCTTGACGACAGCAGGGGCGGGCAGGGCGCGTTGCCCGCCGAAGACCTGGTAGTAGGAAGCCTGCGCCAGGATGACAAAGATGATGAGGCCGAAAGAAACGGCTAAGAGCAAGAATCGTCGATTGGGCCGGTTAGGTATCACGCTTTTTCCTTGGGAACCATTGCCGTCTGCACTAGGCGCCGAAAATGCGCTCGAGCAACAGGGTTGCGGTCATTTCGATTCGTTCTTGCCAGGGCTGCCACCACTGGGAGAGATCGCGCCCTTCGGGCATCGGCGTTGCCGCTGCGCGCACCGGTTTGGCCTGTGCGAACTGCGACGCCGGGAGCGTGGCGGGCAGCGAAGCTTCTTGGACAGAGACGGGCAGGGTTTGTGGTGCAGCCGGCATGAATACATATTGTCGCCGGGTGATGGGGCGATAGCCTTGCGCGTAGGCGGCTTGTTGAATATGTTCGAGGTTGGTCCTGCGCGCGATCTCCCACACCAATTCGGCGTTGCGGCTTTGGATGTTGTCGTGCACTTCCTGTAGCCGCTCAACTTCGACGCGCGCCTGGAGGATCTGCGCAGAAAGGGATATTTGCAGCAGCATCCCGGCGGCGATAAGCGCAAGGACAGCTAGATAGGCCAAGAAGGCGCGCGGGGTAGAGGGCAGAGGAACGGCGCGGTCGAACGAGTCGATCAGACGGTCAGTCGCGCCGGAAGAGGACGGTTCGAGCGATGCCGGCGCGTGCGGCGGGCGATCCGCACCGCGGAGGAGGCGCGGGCCGGCGGGAAACTCGCTCGCCGGCAATTGGGCGACTTGGAGCGAGTACGTCGAGGATGAGGCGGTATGTCGGCTTCTTAGCATACGGCTCCTGCCTGACTACTGAACCTGACTACTAGATCCGTTCAGCGATTCTTAACTTGGCCGAGCGGCTGCGCGGGTTGTGCCGGCGTTCGGCGTCAGTCGCTGTGATCGGCTTGCGCGTGATCATGGCGATAGCGGGCGTCTTTGGCACGCCGCCCATCGGGTGCATTGGGTCCGGCGTAAAGTCGGCGGCCTCTTGTTGCATCCAACGTTTGACGATGCGGTCCTCCAGGCTGTGAAAGCTGATTACGGCGAGGCGTCCGCCCGGCTGCAAGAGGCGCAAGCATTGGGGCAGGACTTGTTCCAGCCTAGACAGTTCCTGATTCACGCCGATGCGCAGCGCTTGGAAGGTGCGTGTCGCCGGGTGAATGCGTTGGCCGCGCCGTCCGCCCAGGGCGCTTTCGACGATCTCGCCCAGTTGGCCCGTGCGTTCAATAGGTCTGCGGGCGACGATTGCCCTGGCGATGCGCCGGCTGTGGCGCTCTTCGCCATACTCATAGATGAGATCGGCCAAGTCGCGTTCGGGCCACGCATTTACAATGTCCCAGGCGCTGATCTCTTGGTCCGGGTTCATGCGCATGTCCAAAGGCCCGTCCGCCTGCCAAGAAAAGCCGCGTTCCGCTTCCGCCAGTTGAAAGCTGCTGACGCCCAGGTCGAGCAGGATGGCGTGGACGCCGACGAAGCCGTGTTTTTGGGCGACGGTTTCGACTTCGGCGAAATTGGCGTGAACAGCGACCAGGCGTCCGTTTGCGATCTCTGCGGCGAATCTGTGCGTCGCCCGTTCGATTGCCGCCGGGTCGGCATCCAGGCCGAGGAGCCGTCCGTCCGGCTCGGATTGGCGCAGAATGCGTGCGGCATGGCCGCCGCCGCCCAACGTGCCGTCAATCGCCCAATCGCCGCGCCGGATGTGCAAGCCTTGCAGCGTTTCGTCGGCCAAGACCGGAATGTGTTCGGTGTCGGCAGTTTGTTGTTCCGCCGCGTGGTGCGATTGATCGGGTGCGCCATGTAAAGGTGTGCCACGCAAAGAGTCGTTCGTCATCGTGTTTTTGCGTCAGATATTCAGCGCGGCGAATAGCTGGGCGTCGATCTGGCCGTCTTGGAGCGGCTGGAGCACCTTGGCTTCCCACTGGCTGGGCGTCCATAGTTCGAGGTAGCTGTGGACGCCGGCGATCACCACGTCCGATTCAATTTGGGCGTAGTCGCGCAGTCGTTGGCTGATGAGGATGCGCCCTTGCTTGTCCGGCGTCAGATCTTCGGCGGCGCTAAAGACGGCGCGGCGGAAGATGGCTGAGCTGGGATCGGCCAGAGGCAAGGCGTTGATTTTGGCGGCGACCTCATCCCATTTGCTGTTGGGCATGACGAGCAGACAGCGCTCGGCCGGGTTGCGCGTGACGACGAGTCCGGGCGCCAGCTGGCTCCGAAATTTAGCCGGGATGGTGAGCCGGCCTTTGCTGTCCAGGCTGTGGCTAAATTCACCCAGAAACACAGATCTCTACCGTAATGAATGAAAATGAATGAAACTGACGAATTCGACGCTGCCGTTTGCGCTGCGAGCGATATCCCAAAAAACCCAAATCGAGAACAAATGTTCTTGTCGCCCCACTTCTGTTGTGAGGGAGGGCGATTTCTGGGGAAGACGCTCCACTTTGCCCCATATTGACCCACATTATAGTCGAAGTCCGCGGATGTGTCCACCCCCGCGAATGCGGGTTTTGGGATATTGGCGCGCCGCACTGCGGGCAAGCCTACCGATTTGAGGGGGCGGATGTGCGAGGATGGGGCGAGCGTCGGCAAGAGACGCCGCGGGGATGCGTCAGTTTTGGCGGTGCGAGTTGTTTGACAAGCGCAATGAGATGTGATAGATTTAATATTTGCGTTATGGCGCAAATTGGCGTATTCTTAGTGACATAACAAGCGGATGGCGGCGAGTCGGTTGGATGCGAGAGTCAGGAGAAGCGGCGGGCCGATCATTGGTCCGAAAGAGTCGGCGGGGATTCCAAGAGCGAGTGATCGAAGCGAAAACAGACAGGCGATTGATTATCTGGTATTAAGCAGAGACTTTGCCGTCATAGGGACACCTTTGGGCAGACAGTGATTCGGGCAGCGCCGATTGCCCGGTAACTGTCTGTAAGGTGTCTTATTGCTATTTTCTGTTTGCTATTTCTATTGAGAAGCATTGGGAAGTTTGTTTAGAATTTTGGGTTAAAGCGCAACGACGCGTGTCTCGATAGGGCGCAGCGGTGCAATGAAGCGCTTCTGTGTCCCGAAACGGCGGATGCCACGGATCTGTTGTTGCAAGGAGCTGAAAGCTAAATGAGTGTCTCCTCAAACGGCGCCAAGTCGACAGTCAAGGGGTTGCGGACGACTCGGAAGTCCTATGCGCGCACACCGACGATTTTGGACTTGCCGGGTCTCACGGAAGTGCAGTTGCGCAGCTTCGAATGGTTCACGAAGGAAGGTCTCGATGAGTTGTTCGCCGAGATCTCGCCGATTGTCAGCTTCAACAAGAATTTGGAGCTGCATTTTGGCGACTTCCGTTTCGACGAACCGAAATACCCGGAAGACGAGTGCCGCGAGCGCGACATTACCTATGCCGCGCCGCTGTGGGTCAACGTCAGGCTCGTCAACCGCGATACGGGCGAGATCAGCGAGCAAGAGGTGTTCATGGGCGATTTCCCGCTCATGACGGATGCGGCCACGTTTATTATTAACGGCAGCGAGCGCGTGGTGGTTAGCCAGTTGATTCGCTCGCCGGGCGTTTATTTTACGGTCGAGGAAGACCGCAGCACGGGCCGTGAGTTGGCGGGGGCTAAGCTCATTCCCAGCCGGGGCGCATGGCTCGAATTTGAGACCAGCCGCCGCGACATCATCAGCGTGAAGGTTGACCGCAAGCGCAAGCTGCCGGTGACGCTGTTGTTGCGCGCCGTCGGGTTTGGTACGGACGAGGAGATTCGCGCTCTCTTCGAAGACGTCGATACGGATGTAGACCATCCGTTTATCGAGTCGACGATCGAGCGCGATGCCACCAGCAACCCGACGACCGACTCTGCCAAGGGCGTAGACGACGCGCTGCTGGAGTTTTATAAGAAGCTGCGCCCTGGCGACCCGCCGACGCTGGACAACGCCAAGAGCTTTGTGCAGAATCTGTTCTTCACCCCGCGGCGCTATGATCTGGGTCGCGTGGGGCGGTATAAGTTGAACCGGCGCCTCTCGCTCACTACGCCGCTGGATATGCGTACGCTCACGCAGGACGACCTGATTGCGGTAATCAAGCGCATCATCAACATCAACAACGGCCCCGCCCGGCCGGACGATATCGACCATCTGGGCAACCGCCGCGTGAAGACTGTGGGCGAGTTGATTCAGAACCAGTTGCGCATCGGTCTGCTGCGCATGGAGCGCGTGGTGCGCGAGCGCATGTCGATTCGCGACCCGGAACAGGTGACGCCGCTGGGGCTGATCAACATTCGCCCGGTGGTGGCGGCGACCCGCGAGTTCTTTGGCGGGAGCCAGCTTAGCCAGTTCATGGACCAGACGAACCCGCTGGCGGAGCTGACGAACAAGCGACGGCTCAGCGCCTTGGGGCCGGGCGGCCTGCGCCGCGAGCGCGCCGGTTTCGACGTGCGCGACGTGCACTTCAGTCACTACGGGCGCATCTGCCCAATTGAGACGCCTGAAGGTCCGAACATCGGCCTGATCGGGTCCTTGGCTTCTTATGCCAAGGTCAACGATTTCGGCTTCATCGAGACGCCCTACCGAAAGGTCTACAGCGAGGTTCCGCCGACGGCGGAAGCGCTGGTTGGGCGCACCTTGCAGCAGGACGTGACCGACCCGTCCAGCGGCGAACTAATTGCCAAGAACGGCGATGTCGTGACGGAGAAAACGGCGCAGCGCATCGTCGAGGCGGCGCAGGCCGGTGCGAACGGCGATGGGCCGGTTGAGTCGATCCGGGTGAAGCCCTATGCCAGCCGCGAAGTCGTCTACTTGAATGCGGATGACGAGGACCAGGCGTCGATTGCGCAGGCGTCCTCGCAGTTGAATGCAGTCGGCGAGTTCCAGAACCCGCGCCCTTCGGCGCGTTTCGCCGAGCTCTTCCTCTTCGAGCAGCCGAACCGCATCAAATATATGGATGTGTCGCCGAAGCAGATTGTGGGCGTTTCGGCGGCGCTGATTCCGTTCTTGGAGCATGACGACGCCAACCGGGCGCTGATGGGATCGAACATGCAGCGCCAGGCTGTGCCGCTGGTTCGCCCCGACGCGCCCATCGTGGGAACGGGGATTGAATACCAGGCGGCGATTGATTCGGGTCAGGTTTTGCTCGCCAAGCGCGCCGGCGAGGTGGTGAGCGTGACGGGCGCGGAAGTGGTGGTGCAAGAGGACGACGGCACGCGCCGCGTTTACCCGCTGCGCAAGTACAATCGCAGCAACCAGAGCACCTGCATCGATCAGCGGCCCACCGTCCACAAGGGCGATCGAGTGGAGAAAGGTTCGGTCTTGGCGGACAGTTCCAGCACGGAGAACGGCGAGCTGGCGCTGGGCCAGAATGTGGTGGTGGCGTATATGAGCTGGGAGGGCGGCAACTTCGAGGACGCCATCCTGGTCAGCAGCCGCCTGGTGCAGGACGACAAGTATACGTCGATCCATATTGAGAAGCACGAGATCGAAGCGCGTGAGACGAAGTTAGGGCCGGAAGAGATCACGCGTGACATTCCGAACGTCGGTGAAGACGCGCTCAAGGACCTGGACGAAGATGGCATCATCCGCATCGGCGCCGAGGTCACGCCGGGCGACATTCTGGTCGGCAAGATCACGCCCAAGGGCGAGACGGAGTTGACGCCGGAAGAGAAACTGCTGCGCGCCATCTTCGGCGAGAAGGCGCGCGAGGTGAAGGATAGTTCCCTGCGCCTGCCTCACGGCGAGCGCGGCAAGGTGGTCGACGTCAAGATCTTTGATCGTGATGAGCATCGCGACCTGGCTGCGGGCGTGGAAAAGATCGTGCGCGTGAGCGTTGCGCAACGTCGCCGCCTGACCGAGGGCGACAAGATGGCCGGACGCCACGGCAACAAGGGCGTCATTTCCAAGGTCGTGCCGGTGGAGGATATGCCCTTCTTGGAAGACGGCACGCCGGTCGACATCATCCTCAATCCGTTGGGCGTGCCCGGCCGCATGAACATCGGCCAGATTTTGGAGGCGCACCTGGGATGGGCGGCAGGACGGCTTGGGTTCATGGCCGAGACGCCCGTATTCGACGGCGCCAAAGAGGACGAGATCGCCGCGGAATTGGCGCGCGCTTGGCTGATCGACCGGGCATGGCAAGCCGCGACAGCGGAAGCCTGGAAACTGATCGAGCGGCTCCGCATTGCCGACGAGGAACTGCGCAGCGAAGATGATGCGCGCATGGAATATCTTCTAGAGTGGCTGGAGCCGCGCGGCTATGATCTGGACAAGATTCAGTGGGATTCGGTCTACGCGCGCCATGTCTGTTTGCGCGAGTGGCTGGCCGACCGCGGGTACGACCCCGAAACGATCTTGCCCGCCAACTATGCCGAACGTCGCACCAGCCGCGAGGCGAACCGGGCGACTGTCGAGGCGGCCTTGCGCGAATGGATGCTTTATCGCGGCGGCGACCCTGAGGGGCTGACCGGCGGCGATTTGGCGGAAGCCGCGCAAACACTTAGCGATGAGACGGGTTGGCCGCTGCCGACCACCGGCAAGCAGCGGCTGTACGACGGCAAGACCGGCGAATCCTACGACTCGCCGGTGACGGTCGGCATCGTGCAGATGCTGAAACTCCACCATCTGGTGGAGGACAAGGTGCACGCGCGGAGCACCGGGCCGTATAGTTTGGTGACGCAGCAGCCTTTGGGCGGCAAGGCGCAGTTCGGCGGACAGCGCTTCGGCGAAATGGAAGTTTGGGCGCTGGAAGCCTACGGCGCGGCCTATACGCTGCAAGAGATGTTGACGGTGAAGTCCGACGATGTGAGCGGACGCGTGAAGACCTACGAGTCCATCGTCAAGGGCGAGGATATCCAAAGTCCAGGGGTGCCGGAGAGTTTCCGGGTCTTGGTCAAGGAATTGCAGAGCCTAGCGCTGTCGGTTGAGGTGATCAACGACAAGAACGAAGTGATCCAGTTCGGCAAGGAAGAGACCGAGGAGCATCTGCCGCGGTTGGGCTTCAGCCTGAATGTTCCCACTTCGAAGAGCCGCACGATGGAATAGCGAGCGCCGGCGAGAAACATAAACGGGGCGCAGCTTGCTGCGTCCCGCGTCACAGGTCCGTATCCGCGGGGATGGAGATAAGGGCAACCATGGAAGTCAAGAATTTTGATGCGATTCGCATTTCGCTTGCTTCACCAGAAGATATTCGCGAGTGGAGCTACGGAGAAGTCACCAAGCCGGAGACGATCAACTACCGCACGCTGCGCCCGGAGCGCGACGGCTTGTTCTGCGAGCGCATTTTCGGCCCGACTAAGGACTGGGAATGTGCGTGCGGCAAGTATAAGCGGGTGCGATACAAGGGCATCGTTTGTGATAAGTGCGGCGTGGAGGTTGCGCCGAGCCGCGTGCGTCGCGAGCGTATGGGGCATATTGAGCTGGCCTCGCCGGTCAGCCATATTTGGTATGTGAAGGGCGTGCCGAGCCGGCTGGGGCTGTTGCTCAACATCAGCCCGCGCCATCTGGAGCGCGTGCTCTATTTCGCTCAGTTCATCATTACCAATGTGAATGAGGATGCGCGCAGCCGCGCCATCCAGCGCCATGAGCGCGAGCTGGAGATGCGCTTGGCTCGCATCGACGGCGAGATTGCCGACCAGCTAGACGCGCTGGAGACCGAGCTTGAGCAGCAGTTGAACAGCTTGGACGAGGAGGAGCAGCAGGCAATTCAGGGTCTGGACGAGCGCATCAACGAATCGTCGTCCCAGGTTATTCAAGAAGCGCAAAGCCTGCAAACCTGGCTCCAGAACCGCATCGGCAAGAAATCGCCCGAAGAGAAGCGGCTTTCCTGGTCCGATCAGCCCGTGATTCGGGAAAAAGAAACGATTTCCCAGGACCACGAGATGCACATCAACGACCTGGTGCAGAAGAAGCTCGACGAACTGCAGAAGGTCTCGGATGAAGAGAAGGAAGACATCCGCACGTTGATCGCGGCCAAACGCGAGCATGTGCGTCGCGAGTTGGGCGCGCAGATCGACGAACTGCGCCAGGGCATCGAGGAGCGCAAAGACCGGATTCGCGGCCAGATGGAGCGCGACCTGGAAGACCTGAAGGCGCTGGAAGAAAAGACGCTGCTCACCGAGAACCGCTATCGGGAACTGTCGGATCGGTGGGGCAACGTCTTCACGGCGGGCATGGGCGCCGAAGCGGTGCGCGACATCGTCACCAAGATCGACCTCGATAAGATGGCGCGAGAACTGCGCCGCGAGATTCGCATGACGCGCAGCAAGCAGCGGCGCAAGAAGGCCGCTAAGCGTCTACGCGTGGTGGAGAATTTCCGCAAAAGCGGCAACCGGCCGGAGTGGATGATCCTGACGGCGTTGCCGGTGATCCCGCCTGACCTGCGCCCGATGGTGCAGTTGGACGGCGGTCGTTTCGCTACGTCGGACCTGAACGACCTGTATCGGCGCGTGATCAACCGCAACAACCGTCTGCATCGCCTGATGGAGTTGGGTGCGCCGGATGTGATTGTGCGCAATGAGAAGCGCATGTTGCAGGAAGCGGTGGACAGCCTGATCGACAACGGTCGCCGCGGGCGAGCCGTCAGCCGCAGCGGCAAGCGCAAGCTCAAGAGCCTGAGCGACATGCTCAAGGGCAAGCAGGGCCGTTTCCGCCGCAATCTGTTGGGCAAGCGCGTCGACTATTCCGGTCGCTCCGTGATCGTGATTGGCCCGACGCTGAAGCTGCACCAGTGCGGCCTGCCCAAGAAGATGGCGCTGGAGCTGTTCAAGCCGTTCGTCATGCGGCGACTGGTGGAATACAGCTATGCGCACAACATCAAGAGCGCCAAGCGCATGGTCGACCGCTCCAGCCCGGAAGTGTGGGATGTGCTGGAGGAGATCTGCAAGGAGCGGCCCGTTCTGCTCAACCGTGCGCCGACATTGCACCGTCTGGGCATTCAGGCTTTCGAAGTGGTGCTGGTTGAAGGCAGCGCCATCCAGTTGCACCCGCTGACGTGCGGTGCGTTCAACGCCGACTTCGACGGCGACCAGATGGCCGTACATGTTCCGCTGAGCGAGCAGGCGGTGCGGGAAGCGCGCGAATTGATGCTCTCCAGCCAGAATCTGCTCAAGCCGAGCAGCGGCGATCCCATCGTCGGCCCGTCTAAGGACATGGTGATGGGCGTCTATTACCTGACGGTGGTGGACGAGCGAATACGCAAGCAGCGCAGTCTCAAACGCGCCAATGGCGCCAATGGCAACAGCGGCGGCCCGGAGCAGGGCGATGAAAGCCTGCCCACGTTCGCCACGATGGATGAGGCCGAATACGCCTACGATATGGGCGTGATCCGGCTGCGCGAGCCGATCCGCGTCTGGTTCACCAGCCGGTACGATGCGGTTGCACTGGACGAACTGGCCGTCGGTTCAGAGCGGATGGCCGCGTATGGCGAGGAGGCGGGTCTGAGCGAGCGAGTGCTGGATGCGCTCACAGATCACGGGGTGCGTTCGGTCGGCGACCTGATGGACCTCTACGCACACGGCGAGTCCGACATGATCAAGGATGTGGCCGGTTTCGGCCCTGCCGCCATGGACGAGACGCGCGAGGCGCTGCGCTTGATGGGCTTGTTGGGCGCGTCTTGGCCGGCGGAACGCCTGTTGACCACGACAGTGGGGCGCATCATTTTCAACCGCGCTCTGAGCGACGAGCTTTGGTTCGTCAACGAGGTGTTGGACCGCAAGGGCGTGGACGGCGTTGTGGCGCGATGCTATAAGCACCTGGGCCGCGAGGTGACCGCCGAGGTGGTGGACAACATCAAGGACCTGGGCTTCAGATATGCCACGCGTTCAGGCATTACGATTGCGGTCAGCGATATTCAGGTGCCTGAGGAAAAGGCGGAGATCCTGGAGCGGACGACGCAGGAAGTGGAGTTGTCGGAGCAGCAGTATCGCCGCGGCCTGATCACTTCTGAAGAGCAGTATAACCGCATCGTCGAGTTGTGGACGCGTGCCACAGACGATGTGACCGACGCGGTGAAGGGCTTGCTCAGCCCGGTGGAGGGGTTGGGCGCGATGGCCCAGTCCGGCGCGACCAAGGGCGGCATCAACCCCATCCGCCAGCTGGCGGGCATGCGCGGCCTGATGGCCGACCCGAACGGCCGCATTATTCCGCTGCCGATTCGCTCTAACTTCCGCGAAGGCCTGACGGCGCTGGAGTACTTCCTGAGTACGCATGGCGGGCGCAAGGGCTTGGCTGACACCGCCTTGCGCACGGCGGACGCGGGCTATCTGACGCGGCGCTTGGTCGATGTGGCCCAGGACGTGATCATCACCGAGGAGGACTGCAACACCACCACCGGCATCTGGGTGGATGAGAGCCAGTCCATATCGGTGGGGGCGCGCTTCTTGGAGCGCATTGCCGGCCGTTACCTGGCGGGCGACATTACGGACCCGGAGACGGGCGAGGTGTTGCTGCCTGCCGGTACGCTAATGAACGAAACGGCGTTAGCGACCGCTGCACGTCACAACATCAAGCGCGCCTTTGTGCGCAGCCCGTTGACGTGCGAATCGCGCTTCGGCATCTGCCAGAAGTGCTATGGCGAAGACTTGGCCCGCGGCGGGTTGATCCGCATGGGCGAGGCTGTGGGCATCATCGCCGCGCAGTCCATCGGCGAGCCGGGCACCCAGTTGACGCTGCGCACCTTCCATACGGGCGGCGTGGCCGGCAGCGATGACATTACCCAGGGTCTGCCGCGTGTCGAGGAGTTGTTCGAGGCGCGCAACCCGAAGGGCGAGGCGGTCATTGCCGAGATTGACGGCAAGGTTGATATCTACTGGGAGGGCGAGGTTCGCATGCTCAAGGTGAGCCGGACCGACCTCAAGACACGGACCGTAGAGATCCCCGCCGGCTATAATCTGCTGATTGCGGATGGCGATCGCGTCCAAGAGGACACCGTCATTGCGTTGCCGCCGGAGGGCGCCCAGGCCGGAGCCTCGGCTGCAGAAAGCGCAAACGGCAATTTGGACGAGGCGACGCTCGAAGCGACTGCGATCATGGCGGGCATGGACGGCGAAATCTATCTGAACGACGAGAACGGCGTCGTGCAGGCGACCGTGCGCCGCGAGGAAACAATCGTGTGGGAGGCGACGATTCCGGCCAACGCCCGTCTGCGCGTGGACAAAGGCGCAGAGGTGCGCGCCGGCGATCAGTTGACCGAGGGCGCCAAGAACCCGAAGGAAATCCTGCGCATTCAGGGGCGCGAGGCCTGCCAGTTGTACCTGTTGGACGAGGTGCAAAAGGTTTATCGCAGCCAGGGCGTGGCGATCCACGACAAGCATATCGAGGTCGTGTTGCGCCAACTGTTGCGCCGCATCTTAGTGCGGGCGACAGGCGACACCGAGCTGCTGCCGGGCGAGTTGGTCGACCGCTTCGAGTTCGAGGACATCAACGCCGAGGTCGCTAAGAAGGGCGGGCGTCCCGCTCGCGGCGAGCCGGTGGTGCTTGGCCTAACCAAGGCCGCGCTCAACACGGAAAGCTTCTTGGCTGCGGCCAGCTTCCAGGAGACGACACGCGTTCTGACCGAAGCGGCCATTCGCGGGCAGAAGGATGACCTGCGCGGCCTGAAGGAGAACGTGATCATCGGCAAGCTGATCCCCGTTGGCACAGGCTTCCATGCCCGCCAACGGATGGCCGAAGCCGAGCAGGCGGCCGAAGAGATGTTCCTCGATTCGGAGTTTATCGAGATGGTCGATGACGACGAGGAGTTGGAGTTGGACGATCTCGACCTGGCCGATCTGGAAATGGGCGATCTGTCGGGCGTGGTGGAGCTTGGCATGGAGCCGTTGGGTCGTTCCGGTTCCGGCGGCGACGATGAGGAAGAGGAAGACGCCGACATCGATTACGACTCGTACCAGACGGATGAGAGCGATGAGATCGACGTCGATCTCTCGTAAGGACTGCGCCTAAGGGCCGGTGCGCCCGGCGGATAGGTTCGAGGTAAACGACAGGGAGCGGGGCAATGCCTTCGCTCCCTGTTTTTGTTGCGGATTGTTTTCGAGGACGTTAGGCAAGCAGTTTGAAGAGCCGCGCGTATTCGCGGTAGGGCGTGAAACCGAACTTGCCGTAGAAGTCGACGATCTCTGTCCAGTCGATCACGCAGCCGTTGACGCCATTGTCGTGCAGACGGCGCAGACCTGCATCGAGGACCGCCGCGCCGTAGCCGCGGCCGCGGCGGTCTTGGCTGACGCCGATGGGGCCGAGCTGCCCCCACGGTCGCGGCAGGCTGTAAGGGTAATAGCGTTCCATCGGCCGCGGCGAATCCTCGAAGGTAAGCTGGCAGAAGCCGTCGACGCCGCGATCGGTCCAGAGAAGCATAACGTCGGAGATGCGCCCGCCGCTGTTTAGGTATTCTTCCATTTCGTAGCGCCACCGTCCGGGGAACTCGCGGCGGAGGAAAGCGAAGAGGGCGTCTTCGTCGCCGGGGCGGGCAGGGCGCACCGCGCCGTCGATCTCATGTACGCTGCGCGGCGACGCATAGCCCGCCAGGCTGGCCGAAACGTCCCAGACGATCTGGCGCTTTTCTTCGCCCGGCGGGTTGGCGTAGCCGCGCTTGGCGAAGAATTCCTCGCTGCGCAATTCTAGGGGCAGGCCGGGCGTGAAGGGCTTAATGCTGCTGCCGAGGGTAACGGTGGAGCAGCCCTGCTGTGCCAGCCATTGTTCCGCCCACCCCAACAACTGCGCACCGATGCCCTGTTGCTGCATCTGCGGCGAGACGGCGATGGCGTCGACCCAACCGAGCGACGGCGGGGTGACGAGCGGCTCGCTGGGCAGAACGCTAGCCAGGACGAAGCCGGCCGGATCGCCGTCGAATAGGGCGATGCGACCTTCTTGGCGCACGCCTGTGGCGGGCGTGGCGTTGAAGGAGAGGAAGTCGGCGGAGATGGTGAGACAGACGTTGACGGCGCTGTTCCACACGTCCGCTGCCGCCCGGATGTGCTCGGGGTCGGTGCGGTCAAAGGGTTGCAATTCCACGGTTTGGGGCATGGTCTATTGTCCTTCTGTTGGCTCAGGCGTTTCGCCCAAGGGGTCGTCCTCTAGGAAGCAGATCAGGCTTGCGGCGACGCCGCGCGCGGCGATTTCGGGGCGTTGCGTCAGCAATTCTTGGTCGCCGCCGAGAAAGCCAAGTTCCAGGATGGCGGCAGGCGTGCGCGGGTCGATCTTGCGAAAGGCGTGGTAGGCGGTCATGTCGACGGTAACCGTATTGGGGTCATGCGCCAGGCCGGTTGCCGCGGCGTAGTGGCGGTCGATACAGCCCAAAATGCGTTCGCCGGTCGAGGGGATTTGGCTGCGTTCGTAGTAGGCCGCCTTGTAGCCGCTGGCGGAGATGCAGCTGTCTGCGTGAAGGCTGAGCAGGATGTCGGCCTGCAAGCCGTCCAAGCGCGGGTCATACTCGTCGAGGAGCAATACTTCGGCGCCGGTGCGGCGCATGCGTTGCGCGGCCAGGTCGGTAATGCGGGCGACCGTCTCTGCTTCGGTCAATGTGACCGTTCCATCCTCTGCGGTGCAGACGGCTCCGGAATCGAAGCCGGCGTGCCCGCTGATCAGTGCGATGCGTGCGGCGGATGGGCTTGACGGGGTGAGTGCGGCAGGCCATTCAGGGGCGTAGCCGAAGATGCGGGCGACGATGGCGAAGATCCCCAGCAGCGCGGCGAAACTGATTACGTTTAGGATTCGTTGAATACGACGGACAAGCGTATGGCGCATGGTCTGGAATCGGAATCCGCCGGCTGCAACGTGAAACGGCGACAAGTTGACTTGTTCATTGTAGTCGCGGGCGCAGGCCTGTCAACTCGGCGGCAGTGCGCAATGTGCGCCACGTTGCAGGGGCTGAGCCGTGGCGCGGCCATGCGGCGAGAGATGGTCGGGGCGAAATTGACAAAGACCCATGCGCACGCTAGACTGACAGCGTGGATTCCGCCGCCGGCCAAGATTGTGTGCGCCGCTCCGGCGAGTCGATCTTCGAGTCCATCTTCGAGTCGATCTTGTTGTGCGGAGATGAAGGCCGCATCCGCACCTTAGGCGGCGAAATCGCCGGTATTTGACCAATCGCCCATGGTTGACAGCAGCACACGCAGGGCTTCAAGAGTCGAACCTTCTGAACGCAGCGCAGCGCCGCGTGAGCGTCCGGCAGCCGCTCAGACGTTGGGCGCTTTGCTGCGCGAGAGACGCGAGGCCATGGGCGTGTCTCTGGCCGAAGTTGAGGTCGCCACGCGTATCCGCCAGAAATACTTGGCCGCGATCGAATCGGATGAGTGGCATTTGCTGCCCGGCGAGGTGGTTGGGCGCGGCTTTTTGCGCAACTACGCCGATTATCTTGGGCTGGAATCGCACGAAATCAACGACCGCCGGCGCGCCGTGACCGACCCCGGTCTGACCGCAGCGCTTTCCCAGACAAGCGCGGGTGCGGCGCTGCCCCCTGAACGCCAGGTTGATTACCGCCCGAAGGAAGTTGATCTGAAAGACGAGGGCGACGGCATCGAGCGCAGCGAGATCAAGCTGACGCCGATTCTGTCGATAGTGGCGGTTGCTGCGGTCATCGCCTTAGCCGGCTGGGGCGTTATGCGGCTGCGCGAGCCGATTGGCAATCTGTTCGCCGGCGTCCAGGAGCGCATGGCGCAAGTCAGGGCGGGGGATTCGCCTACGGCCACGCCGGCGTTGATCGGGATTGTCAACGTGGAAAATGTAGATGAACCGGAAGCGGCGCAGGCCGGCGATGAGGTCGGCAATGTAGAGGGCGGCATGGAGGAGGCGCCGCCGGGCGGAACCGGAGGCCCGGTTACGGGCGGAGATGGCGGAGAGAGCGCCGCCCCGGCGGCTGCGCCTGTGCTAGTCCCAACCAATACGCCCACGGAAGCGCCGCCCACGCCTACGCCGGAGCCGCCCACGCCGGAACCTACGCCGACCGAACCGCCGCCTACGGCGACCTTCACGCCTGTGCCGCCTACGCCGGAGCCGCCCACGCCGGAACCGGAGATTCCGACGGAGACGCCCACGCCGGAGCCGCCTCAGGTTGTGGCGCCCGCCTGTGCGGATCCGCGCTCTGCCATCTTTTCGCCGGGCGTGAACCAGGTTGTTTCGGGCGTGATCGGCATCAGCGGCACGGCTGAAATCGATGCGTTCCAGTATTACAAGCTGGAATATGCGCCGGGCGCGAACGCCGGCGGCGGCTTCGTCTACTTTGACGGGCGCAGTAATCCGGTGTCCGGCGGACAGTTGGGCGCGATGGATACGGCTGCGCTGCCCAATGGCGAATATACGCTACGCCTCACAGTGGTGGATCAGACGGGCAACTACCTGCCGCCTTGTGACGTGACAATTATCATCCAGAATTGACGCGCCGGCGCATTGACGGGTAAAGCAAACGGCGGGGGTTGTGACCAACGCACAACCCCCGCCGTTTTATTTTTGCGCTTGCCCGGCTTAATCAGCCGGCATCTCCGCCTCTACCGGCACGGCTATAATTTCGCCTTCTTCGGTTTCGTGCAGGTGGTATATCTGTTCGGCCTTGTCGGTCATCAATACGCCTAGCAGGTGATCGATCTCGTGCTGGAAGATGCGGGCCAGCCAGTCGTAGGCTTTAATGCGGATCTCCTTGCCATTGCGGTCCTGCGCCCGGATAAGGACATAGACGGCGCGGTTCACGTCCGCCGCCACGCCGGGGATGCTGAGGCAGCCTTCCTGCCCGATCTCCTCGCCTTTGCGGCGGATGATCTCCGGGTTGACCAGTTCGTAGACCCGCCGGGTGTTCTCCGGGTCTTCTTCGTCTTCCGGGTATTCGATGACGGCGACGCGTTGGCTGACGCCCACCTGCGGCGCGGCCAGGCCGACGCCGGGCGCGGCGCGCATGGTCTCGAGCATGTCGTCCAGCAACTGATGCAGCGCGGGGCCGAACTCACGTACGCGCCTTGCCGGCTGGTGCAGCACGTCGCTACCCGGATTACTAACCGTAACGATGTCTAGAATCGGCATAATTGTTCGCTCTTTCGCCTTACGCCTGTTTCTCGCCTTACTGCGACAGGCCGCGCTGATACAGCGCTAATTCAAGATCGTATGAGAATCGGCATAGTTTGTCAAACGATCCGGGCTTTGCGGAATCGTTGGTCGATTCATTGGCCCCCATGCTACACTTGGTCGAAAGGGATGGACAGGCTTGCGCCCAAGACGGTTATGAGGTTCGCAGCGCGCTTCTCATTGCCAAGCCAGTTGTCCGCTCTCTATGATTTGAAACCCGCCACATCTTTGACGTTAGGAGATAGCATGAAACTAGTAACGTACAAGCCGGCAGGCGCCGGTCCTCAGTTGGGCGTTGTCGCCGGCGACTATGTCGTCAACTTGGCTGAGGCGAGCGGCGGCAAGCTGCCCAATGACATGCGCGCCTTTCTCGAATTGGGCGACGCCGGCATGCAGACGGCGCGAGCCGCGGCGACGGAAGTCGACGCCCGGCAGTTCGGCGCGGCGCTGGGCGATGTCAAACTCATGGCGCCAATCCGCAACCCGTCAAAAGTCGTCGCCATCGGGCTGAATTACATGGACCATGTGCGCGAGTCGGGCGGGAGCGTGCCCCAGATCGCCACCATGTTCGCCAAGTATCCGAGCGCCATTATCGGCCCCGGCGACGCCATTCGCTGGGATCCGGACCTGACGAGCAAAGTCGACTTCGAGGCGGAACTGGCCCTGGTGATCGGCAAGCCGGCGCGCAACGTGAGCGAGGCGGACGCCTTCGACTACATCGCCGGGTATATGAACTGCCACGATGTCAGCGCACGCGACTTGCAGATTGAACGCGGCGATCAGTGGATCATGGGCAAGTCGCTGGATACTTTCTGCCCGCTGGGGCCGTATCTGGTGACGCGTGACGAGATCGCCGACCCGCACAACCTGCGCGTGCGCTGCCTGGTCAACGGCGAGGCGCTGCAAGATTCCAACACCAAAGAATTGATCTTTAAGATTCCGTATCTGATCGCCTACCTGTCGCGCGGCTTCACGCTGCTGCCGGGCGACGTGGTCACCACGGGCACGCCGCATGGCGTCGGCGCATTCCGCAAGCCGCCTGTTTTCCTCAAGGACGGCGATGTGGTCACGGTGGAGGTGGAGGGGCTTGGGCAGTTGACCAACCCCTGCGTCGAAGAGGTATAGCGATGGCCGACGAGACCTTTTTGGTAACCGGCTCGCTGGGCTGCATCGGGGCGTGGGTATTGCGCAACCTCGTTGCAGAGGGTGTGCGCGTGGTGGCGACCGATGTCGCCGCTGACCCGGTGCGCCCGCGCTTGCTGATGGACGACGAAGAGATCGGGCGCATCCGCTTCGGGACGCTGGACGTGACCGACCTGGAGCGGGTGAAGGAATTGGTCGCCCGCCACGGCGTAACACACATCGTGCATCTGGCCGGCCTGCAGGTGCCGTTCTGCAAGGCGAATCCGGCGCTGGGCGCGCGGGTGAACGTCGTGGGCACGGTGAACATCTTCGAGGCGGCGCGCGCCCACTGGGGCCAGGTCCGCGGGCTGGCTTACGCCAGTTCGCTCGCCGTGATGGGGCCTGATCACCTCTATCCGGAGAAGCCGGTGCGCGACGACGCGCCGCTGCATCCACAGTCGCTCTACGGCGTGTATAAGCAGGCGAACGAGGAGACGGCGCGCATCTACTGGCAGGACTGGGGCATTCCCAGCGTCGGCCTGCGCCCCTGCATCGTCTACGGCGTGGCCCGCGACCAGGGCATGACGTCGGATATAGCTAAGGCGATGCTGGCTGTGGCCGCGGAAAGGCCGTACCACATACGCTTCGGCGGCCCGGTGACGTTGCAATATGTCGACGATGTGGCGCGCCTGTTCATTGCCTGCGCCCGTTCCGGCTATGAGGGCGCGGCGGCGTGTAATGTGCGCAACGACGTGACCGAGGTCGAGCGTTTTGTGGCGCTGCTCAACGATGGCTATGCGGGCAGCCGCATTACGTGCGCAGAGACGCCGCTGCCCTTCCCCGCGGACCTGGACGACAGCAAGTTGCGCAGCATCGTGGGCGACGTGCCGCATACGCCGCCGGCGCAGGCTGTCGAAGAGAGTGTGGGCCTGTTCCGGCGGCTGCTGGCGGAGGGGCTCGTCGACCTGAGGCAGTTGGACGCGTGAAGTCGGGATGCGGAGTACGCCGCCTTACTAAGCCATGCGAAGGGGAGGCAGTCTCTTGCGAACGGCCATGAGCCTGGCCGCGTTGGCTGTTGCGAGCTATGCCCTGCTGTGCCTGGCCCTCTATCTATTCCAGGAGCGGCTGATCTTTTTCCCGGAAAAGCTGCCGGCGGGCTATGCGTTTAACTACGATATGCCCTTCGAGGAGGTGACGTGGCCGGTCGACGGCGCTGAACTGCATGCGCTGCACTTTCGCGTCGATGATCCGCGCGGGGTGATTCTCTACTTTCACGGCAACGCGGGTTCGCTGCGCGGGTGGGGCGATGTGGGCGAGGCGCTGGCCGCTCACGGCTATGACGTGGTGATTTCGGACTATCGCGGCTACGGTAAGAGCGGAGGCCGCATCACGGGCGAGGCGCAGTTGCTGGCGGACGCCGAGGCGGCCTATGCCTATGTGCGCGAGCGCTATGCCGAGGAACGCATCGTCTTATATGGCCGCTCAATCGGCGGCGCATTCGCAACGTATCTGGCGGCGCAACACCGGCCGCGGCTGCTGATCTTGGAGGCGCCGCTCTACAGCCTGCGCGATTTGGCGAGCCGCGTGATGCCGCCGATCGCGCCGCTGGGGTTATTGTTGAAGTATGAACTGCCGGTGTATCGCTGGCTGAGCGAAACCGAGTGCCCGGCGGTCCTCTTCCACGGCACGGATGACGAGGTGATCCCGTTCGATTCGAGCCGGCGGTTGCTGGCGCATACGCGTTCGCCGGCGACTTTCGTGCCGGTCGAAGGCGGGCGGCACAACAACTTGGAGCGCTTTGAAGCCTATCAGGCCGGCCTGGCAGAGGCGTTGGCAAACTAGCTGGGCAACGCGACCAAGCTATTACCGTTGATTGCGACGAGATTCTTCAGTTCGCTGCGCTCGCTTCAGAATGACAGACGTTGAGCGTCACGAGTCACGATTCACAAGTTAAAAATGACGGATGATGCCTGATCCGTGATGTGAGATTCTTCATCTCGTAGCGGCGGCATCCTTGCCGCCGGACGTGCCGCTCGTGCGCCAGGGATGGCGCACCTACGAACCGACGCTCGCTTCAGAATGACAGACTCTTGGCGAACACATGACAAAACATAAGGAGAGACTACCTGTGGCAGATGAGAACGTGCGCAACTGGGACGGGGGCGTCGTGCGCTACCCGGACCCGGCGATCGAGGCAATCGACCCGCGTTTCGAGAAGTATCGCATCGGCAATGCCGCGGTCGAGCGGCTCTGCACGGGCATGCGCTGGTCCGAAGGGCCGGTGTGGTTCGGGGATGGGCGCTACCTGCTGTGGAGCGACATCCCCAACAACCGCATCATGCGTTGGAGCGAGGAGAGCGGCGCGGTGAGCGTCTTTCGCAGCCCGTCGAACAACGCCAACGGCAACACGCGCGACCGGCAGGGCCGGCTGGTGACGTGCGAACACCTGTCGCGGCGCGTGACGCGCACGGAGCACGACGGCCGCATCACGGTGGTGATGGACAGTTATGAGGGCAAGCGGCTCAATGCGCCCAACGATGTCGTCGTGCACTCCGACGGTTCGATCTGGTTCACCGATCCCGGTTACGGCATCCTGCTCGACTACGAGGGGGAGACGGCCGAGTTTGAACTGCCCACATACGTCTATCGCGTCGACCCGCTCACGGGCAAGGCCGCAGTCGTGGCGGATGACTTTGACCGGCCCAACGGCCTATGCTTCTCGCCTGATGAATCGCGCCTCTACATCGTGGACACGGGCGCGCCGTCCGGCGCGGGCGGCCCGCCGCATGTGCGCGTCTTCGACGTGGTAGACGGCGTGCGCCTCGCCAATGGCCGCGTTTTTGTGGATATGAAGCCCGCCTCGACGGACGGCATCCGCACGGACCGGGACGGCAATCTGTGGGCGTCGGCGGGCTGGGGTTCACCCGACACGGACGGCGCGCACTGCTATTCGCCCGAAGGCGAGTTGATCGGCAAGATCCATCTGCCGGAACCGTGCTCGAACCTCTGCTTCGGCGGGCTGAAGAAGAACCGGCTGTTTATGACGACCGGGCAGTCGGTCTACGCTGTCTATCTGAAGGCGATCGGCGCACAGACGCCGTAGCGCGGCTAGTCGGGCTGCTGCGTGTCCTGCTTGCTCCTGGCGCGTTGCCGGAAGCGGGCGCGGTCGACCAAAACGCGGCGATGCACGCCGCGCCCGATCTGCTCGACCGCGTCTGAGGCCGTGACTTCGAAGGTGACGGTGCGCCCGTCGACGGTGGTTACCGTGGCCTGGGCGCTGACGGCCATGCCCGGCGGGGTGGCGGCTAGGTGGTGCACTTCCAGAAAGACGCCGACCGAGGTCATGTCTGCGGGCAGCGCGCCGGCAAGCGCGGCGACGGCGGCTTGCTCCATCATGGCGATGAGGGCGGGCGTGCCGAAGACCGGAATGTCGCCGCTGCCGAGGGCTTCGGCGGTGTCGGCGGGGGAGACGGTGCGGCGGGCGACGCCGGTCAGCCCCGGTTTGAGATCGGGCAGGTCCATGCGTTTGCTCCTGTCTAGATGCGTCCAAGCGGTTGCGGCCACAGGCAATCATACCCGCGAACGGTGTGAAGGACGCAATGCGCCATGCCGGCGTGGGCGATTGCCTGCGTCTGGCAATAATGTTAGACTGTGGCTAGAGCGCTGTTGCGCGTGCGTTTTCCCCACGTATCTGTCGCCATTTCCTGTGCGCTGACGATTGTACTTCGCACTTCTGATCGCCTGAACTCCATTCCGCACTAGAAGGATCGTTTCCTATGCGTAAGAACAAGATACGCCAATTGCTCAACGAGGGTAAGCCCACGCTGGCTACGCACGTACATTCTACATGGCCGTCGGTGATCGAGGTCATCGGCCACACCGGCATTTATGATTACGTGGAGTTTGTGGCCGAGTACGGCCCGTATGACCTGTATGATCTGGACAATATGTGCCGGGCCGCGGAGCTGTACGACCTCGGCATGATGATCAAAGTGGACTACGAACCGCACCGCTTTTATGCGCAGCGGGCGGTCGGCGCCGGTTTCGGGGCTGTGCTCTTCGCAGATGCGCACAACGTGGATGAAGCGCGCACGTGTTTGCTGTCGGCGCTGCCCGATACGCCGGAGGACGGCGGCGGGTTCGGCGTCGGCATGCGCCGCCACAGCTACATGGGCTATGGCGGGTCCGCCGAGTATGTGCAAGCCCTGCGCGATGTGGTGCGCGTGCTGATGATCGAGAAGCGGGGCGCGGTGGAACAGCTTGAGGAAATCCTGGCGCTGCCAGGGCTCGACATGGTGCAGTGGGGGCCGGCGGATTACAGCATGAATATCGGCAAGGCTGGTCAGCGCGGCGCGCCGGAAGTGCGCGAGGCGGAGGATGCCGTAACCAAGAAGGCGCTGGAAATGGGCATCCACCCGCGCATCGAGATCGGCTCGCCCGACCAGGCGCGGCGTTATCTGGACATGGGCGTGCGTCATTTCTGTATGAACACCGACCTTGTCATTCTCTACTCCTGGCTGAAGGAGAACGGCGACGAGATGCGCAAGGCGTTGGAAGGCCACTAGGCCGGCGCTAGAACTGATCGATGCCTGACAGCGAAAGCCTCCGGCCTGTTGCCGGGGGCTTTCGTGCTTATATGCGCCGGTTGCGACGGATGAATCGCGACGAACCCTATCATGCTAAGGCGCCATCGCGGCGCGAGAGGAGGCAGACATGCCGGTGGTCACGGTCTCGCGAGAACTTGGTTCGCTGGGCACGCGCATTGCGGAGGCGACGGGGGCAAGGCTGAACGCGCCGTGCATAGACAAAGAGGTGCTGGCCGAGATGGCGCGGCAGGCCGGCGTCCCTGTCACCGAGATTGTTGAGTCGGAGGAAAAGCTGCTGTCGCGGCCGATGGTGGTGAGCGAGGAGATGCGCGCCTTCTTCTCGCGGCGCGGGGAATCGGGGGTGTTGACCGCGGAAAACTACGTGGAGCGTATGTCCGCGGCGATTCGGGCGCTGGCCGAGCAAGGCAATGCGGTGTTTGTGGGACGGGGCGCCCAACTGATCCTGGCTGGTGTGCCCGGCGTGCTGCACGTCCACATTTTCGCCTCGCCGGAGATCCGCGCACAGCGTATTCAGGAGCGGCGCGGGCTGGCGGATGAGCAAGCGGCGCTGCAGATTGTGCGCCAGGCGGATGAACGCCGCCGCGCCTGGTTCCGCCGCTTTTTCACCGGGGCGAACTGGAAAGACCCGCGTTATTACGACTTGATGATCAACACGGGACGCGTTCCGGCGCAGACCACAGTCGAACTGATCGTGGCGGCGGCGCAGTCGGAGCCGGAATAATGCAGCAAAGAGGGTTCACGGCTGTTCGGGCGCGTTGGGCGCCGGTACGTTTCGCGCGTTCTGCGCGTGATGTGCGTTCACCGTATCGGGGATGGTGTCCATGGTCAACAGCACCAGCAGCCAGCGCGAGTCGGGGTTGCTGGCGAGGATCATGACGACGATCACGGTGAGGGGTACGGCAAGGATAAAGCCGAGAGGACCCAGCACCCAGGCCCAGAAGACGAGGGAGGCGAGCGTAACGGCCGGCGTCAAATTTAGCCCTTGACCCAACATGGCGGGCGCGACGATGTTTTCGACGCTCATGTTGATCAGGATGACGCCTGCGAACGCCAACACGGCCCACCAGGGGCCAGACTCGGCTAGAGCCAAGAGCGCGGGCGGCAGGGCGGCGATGGTCACGCCGATGTACATGATGAAGCCGAAGAAAAAGGCCAGGATGCCCCACAGTACGGCCAGGTCCACGCCCAGGATCGCCAGCCAAAGCGTGATGGCCGTTGCGACGATCAGGTTGACGCGCACGCGGATCGAGAAGAAACTGGCGACGCGCTGGGCGACCTGCGCGGCCTGGGCGTTGAGCAGATTGCCCGGCCCCCATTCGCGGTCCACGCGCTCCGATAGATGCGTGGTCTGAAGCAGTAAGAAGACTGTCGTCACCAGCACAAACACGCCGGTTACAACCAGCGACCCCAAATTGGTCAACAGGCGGGCGGTGGTGCCGATCACCATTTGCCGGCTGATAAGCTCTTGGGTGAGGACGGTCGGCGCGTCGATGCCCAGACTTTCGAGCCAGGCCGCCAGGTTGACGCGTTGTTCCGTCAGCCGAGAGGCATAGAGAAAGAGGTTGGCGCGCAGGCTTTCGATGGAAATATACAGCAGCCCCAACAGCCCCAAGCCGGCGAGCATGACGCCCGCCACCATGATCGAGACCGTGAGCCAGGTGGGAAACCCGCGATTGAGCAGGCCGCGATACGGCGGGTAGAGCAGGACGGCTAGGAAGATCGCCAGCAAAAAGGGGCTCAGGATGGAAGATGCGGCATGCATGCCGGCCACGATGATGACCAGGCTGGCGCCCATGAGAAGATTACGCAATAGCGGAGAGCGGAGGGCTGCATTCATGACGGCGACCGGTCCAGTAGAATAACGAGAATCTAGCGAGGCCGGTCCGAGCCGGCTACAGGGTTGATCGGGTGCAGCGGCTGGTCTTCGATGATGGCTTTGACGCAATCCAGGCGGGCCAGGTTGCGGATGGCGGCGACAGTCGCCTCGACGAGGATGAAGCCGAGGCGGTTGGGCATGCGCGTTAGGCGGCGACCGCCGCTCTTTTCCAACTGGCCGTCGATGGCGGCGAAGGCGTCGCCGGTCTGTGCGGCGATGGACGCCGCGGCGTCCTCGCGGCGCGCAGACCGGGCCGCTGCCCCGCCTGATTCGGCTTCCGGCTTGATCGCCGGCAGGACAATGGCCCGGATCTGTTCGTTCGGCTCTAGTTTTGCCAGACGCGCGGCGAATGCGGCGCTGATTTTGCTGCTGTCGTCCGGCGAGGCTTCGTCGGAAGCTGTAGATGTCATAGTCGCCCCATCAACACAACAGCCGCAAAGAGACGGACGCTTGCGCCGCGCAACCAGCGCCTGGGGCGATTTAGGCTAGGGCCGCCATCGCTTCTTCCGGCTGGATGAGGCCGTATCCCCAACGGTTGTCGGGGCGCCGGCTATTGCCTGCCGGGTGTTTCGCCGTCTCTTTGATGGCCTGCATAAGTTCGGCGATAGAGACCTTCGGATGCGCCGCCATCAGCAGGGCTGCAACGCCTGCCACATGCGGCGTCGCCATCGAGGTTCCATCCATGTAGGCGAACATGTAAGCGCCGTCGGCGCGCAGCACGGGCGGAATGGCCGAGTAGACTTGGACGCCCGGCGCCACGATGTCCGGCTTGGTCACAACCTGGTTCGGCTCCTGGCCGGGAAAAACAAGGCTGGCGCCGCTGCTGAAGAAGGCCACATCGATGCGATGGCGTCCCATCTTCTCGACTGCGCCTACGCCCAGGGCGTTGTAAGCGTTGCCGGGCGAACTGGTATTGCCCTGGTTCTCGTTGCCCACGGCGACTACGGGCAGCATCTCGTAGCGGT
Organism: uncultured Caldilineaceae bacterium; assembly: GCA_964649875.1. Lineage (GTDB taxonomy): Bacteria > Chloroflexota > Anaerolineae > Caldilineales > Caldilineaceae > JASGTU01. The sequence goes on along the minus strand of CAZYSJ010000019.1, from coordinate 88 downwards.
CGATCAGCACCTCGAAGACCTGCGTGAAGAGCGGCTCGTAGTAGTTGAAGCCGAGCGACATGTTGATCACGTCGGACCCCTTCTGGAT
>CAZYSJ010000018.1:0-46333 GCA_964649875.1 uncultured Caldilineaceae bacterium | reverse complement strand
GAACGCACGCATCGCCCCAGCGTCAATGGCTCGCCAGCTTCTTGCGCATGCGCACATACTGCGCATAATCGATCACCGTACGGCGGCGGATGTAGTCCCACGTAGCCGGGGCCAGGCCGCGCACGGCGCGCACCCGCTCCGTCACCAGCAGGTCAAAAGCGTCGGAACCGGCCCCGCTGCCGTAACTCACCACCAAAACGCGCTGCCCCGGCTCCGCCGCATCCAACACCGCGCTCAGGCCAATCAGCGCCGAACCGGCATAGGTATTGCCGATCTCCGAGACGAGCAGGCCCGTCTGCCACTGGCTACGCGTGAAGCCGAGGCTTGCCATCGCCCGCTCAGGGAACTTGCGGTTCGGCTGGTGAACCACAACATAGTCGTAGTCTTCCGGCTGCGTCCCCATCTCGCGCATGATCTTTTCGGCCGCGGGCACGACATGCCCGAAGTAGCCGGGGTCGCCGCTGAAGCGCTCGGCGTGGCTTGGGTAGTGCGTCACCGGCCTGCGCCAGAAGTCCGTCGTATCCGTCACATAACTCAGCGATCCCTGGCAGACGGCAATAGCTTCCTCTGCCGGGCCGATGATGAAGGCGGCGCCGCCTGCGCCGGCGGTGTATTCGAGCGCGTCGCCGGGCCTGCCCTGGGCGGTGTCCATGCCGATGCTCAGGGCATAGTCGGCCATGCCGCTGCCCACAAGCCCGATCGCGGCCTGCATCGCCTCGCTGCCGGCCTTGCAGGCGAACTGCCAATCCGCCGCCAACGCGCCCGGCGTCGCGCCGATCGCCTCGGCTACGATTGTACCCGTCGGCTTGACCGCGTAGGGATGGCTCTCGCTGCCGATCCACACCGCGCCGAGGCGCTGCGCGTCGATGCCCGCCCGCTTGAGCGCATTGCGCGCCGCCTCGATGCTCATGGTCGCCGTGTCCTCGTCCAGCCCAGGCACGGACTTCTCCTTTACCGGACTGGCCGCGTGGCCCTCGCTCCAGATGCGGCTGATCTCGCTCCCCGGAAGCCGGTAACGCGGCACATAGGCTCCATAGCCCACTATCCCCACTGAACGCGCCGGTTGCTGATACATCTTTCGCCCCCATGCCCTGCTGCTGGATATGCTCAAGGAATCAAACCGAACTCGCAATTGTCTTGCGAAAACTAAGCCTCTCCGCGCTCGGGCGCAGGCCCGCCCCACGCGGCGAGCAGCTCTTGTGCGCGCGCCACGCGGATCGCGCCCTCGACCACAAGCTGCGCGGCGATTCGCTCCGCCAGTTCGCCCGTAGCGCCGGCGGCAATGGCGACCTGCCGTGCGTGCAGCGCCATGTGCCCGCGCTGGATGCCCTCCGTCGCCAGCGCACGCAGCGCCGACAGGTTCTGCGCCAGCCCGACCGCAGCCATCACCTCGGCCAATTCGCGCGCCCCGCGCACGCCCAACACCTTCAGGGCGACGCGTGCGGTCGGGTGTGCACGCGTGGCGCCGCCGACCGTGCCCACGGCTAGCGGCAGTTCGATGCGCCCGGCCAACACGGGTTCGCGATCAGAACGTTTGCCGCTCCCGGACGGGTCCGCAGGCGCATCGCCCGGCGCATAGTCGACGCGCCACTCGGTGAGCGCACGGTACTGCCCATCGCGCGCCGCGTAGGCATGTCCGGCCGCCTCCAACGCACGCCAATCATTGCCGGTCGCCAGCGCCACCGCGTCGATGCCGTTGAAGACGCCCTTGTTATGCGTTGCCGCGCGATATGGATCCGCCACGGCAAAGGCGTTAGCGTGGGCGATCGCCTCGATCACCGCCAGGCCGGATGCGTTGTCGCCGTCGAACGCCGAGGCGGGGATGGCGACGCCGGCCCATGCCCGCCGCAGGTCGGTCAGGTTGCTGAGGATGCGCAGCAGGGCGCGGCCGCCGCTGAGTTGCTCCAAGAGCGGGGCAAGCGCTTCCACGGCGGTATTGACCGCGTTAGCGCCCATGGCGTCGCGCGTATCGAACAGCAAATGCACGACCAGCATCGGCGCGGTCGGCGTTTGCGCCAGGTAGCGCACCTGGATGTCGACCGGGCCGCCGCCCAACGCGGCGATGGTCGGGCTGGTGTCCGCAATGGCGAGCAGTTCCGCCTTGTGCGCTAATATCTCAACCTGCGCCCGCTCCGGGTCGGACACGTCCAGCAGTTGGACCTGCCCAATCATGACCGGCTCGGTGCTGCCCGTGCGGAAACCGCCGCCCGCCCGCGCCAATTTGGCCGCATAGCTCACCGCGGCCACCACCGACGGCTCCTCGATTACCATCGGAACCAGGACGTCACGGCCATTGATAATGAAATTGGCGCCGATCCCAAGCGGCAACGTATAGCGGCCGACCACGTTCTCGATCATCTGGCCGGCCTGGGCCAGCGACAGCCCGGCGCGCAGGGCTTCGACATCGTCCGCGTCCAAACCGGCCCACTCGGCAACAATAGCTGCGCGCTCCTCGATAGGTTTGCGGTAAAAACCGGCCAAGCGGGAGGATCGGGGAGAATCTACGGGGTGCAAAGAATTGTCCATCGCTCACTCATGGGAAGATAAAGCGGACGACGCGCTAGCCGCTGAAGGCAAGCAGCGCCTGGCTCAACGGCCCGTCCAAGATCTGCGGCGCAATCGCCAGGCTTGCCGACAGCAACAGAACGACGAGCGCCAATGCAATGTTGACCGCGTGTTCGCGCAGCATAGTGCGATCCACCAGCGGGCCATAGAGGACGCGGGCTAGACGCACGAAGCCCAAAATGGCGCCGCCGGAGGCGAGCAGCACCACCGCAGCCGGACGCCAGTCCGTCTCCGCCACAATCTGCAAGGCCGCCCAATGCCCGGTAAAGCCGGCGCTGAGCGGGAAACCGGCCAGGCCAAGGCCGCCCAAAAGGAAAGCGGCGCTATTCCACGGCATCCGGCTGCCGGCCCCCTGCAATCGGTCCATGTGCAGCCCGCCGACGCGATCTTCGAGGACGGACATGCCCACCGCCGCGGTCAACAGGCTCACCCCGCGCAGGCCAAATAGAAACAACACCAACGGCCAACTGCGCGTGCCGGGCACAGCCAAGACTAGGACGATGAGCCCCCAGTCGTGCAGCGACGTATAGCCCAGCAGCCGCCCGGCATGGCTAGTCCCCGCCGCGGCAAACCCGCCCCACACGGCTGTAATCAGCCCGGCCCATGTCAGCCAGACGCCCAGCGGCGCCAGTTGCGTCGTAAACTCGAACGCGGTGACGGTGCGGAAAAGCAGATGCAGAACCGCCAATTGATAGAGCAAATTGAGCGTAACGGCTACGATCGGCGGCGCGGTCTGGGCGGCGGCCGGCTGCGCGCCGTGCAGCGGAACCGGGGCCAGCATGATGATCAGGCCCAGCGCCATCAACTGCGCCGCAGCGAAAGCCGGCGATACGTCCTGCGGATTGAGCGGAATTTGCTCAATGTACCAAGAGGCGACCAGAAACAGCGGAAATGCAAAGAGCGGCGGGATGAAGCTGCGCAGCGGCCCGGCAGGGTTCGCCGCGCGACCGGCTTGCAGGATGAAGGCGCCGGTCACGCTCAGACCGGCCAGCAACATCGGAGCGATCAGCGGCGGGGCAAGCGGGCCGATCGTCAGTAGCGCCACGACCGCATATCCGGCCAGCAGGGCGAACATGAACGGAACAAAGCTGCGCCCCTGGCTGACGGATGCGGCCAAAACAAACGTCCCCGCAGCCAGCAAAAAGCTCGCCGTCAAAATCGGCAGAGCGCCCGGTTCGAGCCGCAGCGTGAAGCCGATGCGCTCGAAAGGGACCGTCATGTCAACCGCATACAGCGCCGGCACGAGACGGCGCACCGGCGCGTCGAAATCCGTCCGCCACAGCCACAGCGCCCATCCCACGGCGTATGCAGCGCCCAGCAGCGCCGTAGTTCGCTCCCAACCGCGCAGCAAATAGGTGACGGCAGACGCCGCGATCAGACCGCCTACCAAGAGCGCCGGAAAGCTGACAACAGCGGCTTCGGCGTTCATGGCGTTTTCGTCCGCGTCGTCGGCGATTCGGGCGGCAACACATCAGGCGTCGGGGCGGTTTCTGAGCGGGCAGTCGACCGACGCGGCAGCCGCGCACGACGCTCGGTCGCAGGCACGCGTTCACGCCTCATGCCCCAATCGTGGCCTTGCGGAAAAGCGATATCGGTCAGCGTCTCCGGCGCTAGCGCCTGCGGAGCCTGTTCCGCCAGCATCAGATAACTGCAAGCCAACGCCACCAACAGTTGCAGGATGCCGATCATCGCCACCAGCGCCGGGATGCCGAGAAGCGCTGCGGTCATCGCCTGCACCGGTGCGAACCAAAACATGAGACCGATGGCGGTGAAGAACGGATTCACGCCCAATCCGAGGGTCAACGCGGCACAGACTACCAGCCACACGAAAGCGCTGGACACATCCGGGCCGAAACCGAGGAAATCCGGCCGTACCCCAAGCAATTCCCACGCGCCCGTGAAAAACACAACCGCCATGAGGCGCAGCGGATACGTACCGGCCTGTTGCGCCGACGGGCTGTGCCGCATGGCCTGCACGGCGGACAGGCCCAGTATGGTACAGGCCAGCGCCATCACGGCAATCTGGATCAAAGCCCATTGGGCCGGCACGGCCAGCAGGTTTACCGCTACTGCGGCGACAGCGACCTGTACGAACAGCGCCGCGGCCAGCGAGACTCGCCAGTCCCAGAGAACAATGCTCAGGGCCGCCACGAAACCCGTCAAGGTTAACCCTGCCGGCGCGGACAAACCGCTCAAGGCGTCAAACATCTCTGCCACCCGCGCTTCATTGAACAATCACCGTACAAGCAAATAGCCCAATAGGATGAAGACCATTACCCAGCCGAAATACCCGGCGCCTTCGATTGCGGCCAACGCAGCGCCCCAGGCGTCGCTGGCGCCGTTGAAGCCCCACCAAGAGAGGCGGAAAAGCCACTCCAGGCGCGCCAACCTGCCCAGTCTGTCCAACATACCGCCGAAGGCTTGCCATAACGCCGGCCGCGTCGCCACCAGCCCGATGCCCAACGCCAGCGGAGCCGTCACGGCGATCCACACCGGCAGTTCCGCCACCACGCTCGGCGGGTTGCCGAGCAGCGGCGGAATTGCATCCTGCATACTCGCCAAAGCGGCCACGGCGCGCGGAAAGAAACCAATAATGCTCAGCGGCACGCCCAGCGCGAGCGTCGCCGCCAACAGCCGGCCGACCACGCCCGGCTGCCATTCGCGGCGCGGTTGCCGTTCGCTGCTGCTCCAACTGCGCAACAGCGCCGCGATCTGAATCGATTGCGCCGCTACAAACGCCGCGAACAAACCGAAAAAGAGCGGCCCGGCCGTTAACATGCGCGCGATGGCGGGCTGCGCCAGAAAGCCGGGCGTAAAGGGCGCGCCCGCCAGCGCCAGCGCGCCGACGCTCACCGGAATCTGCCAGCCCCACGTTTGGTAGACTCGCTCGCCGACCAGCCAGAGCGCCCCGCCCAATGCAAACGCGGTCGTCGGCCAGATCAACCCTTCCGGGCCGCGGTTGTAGGCCAGCGCGCCGACGAGAGCCGCTACCCCCGCCGACGTGATCAACACGAAGGTCGTGTGGTTCGGCTGGTCGCGCGCCGTCCATGCCGCCAGCGCGCTGCCCAAAAGCGACAGGCAGAGAAGCGCCAGAATATCCGGCTGCAGCAGAATGTAATCGCGCCCCAATTCGACGCTCCATCCCAACAGCCACAGCCCGCACAACACCGGCGCCATGTGATCCAGCAGCCGTTCCGCCACGTTGACCTCGGAGCGATCGGCGGGCAGCAGCCACAGGTGGAACGGGTAGATGCCCGCCCGGATCAGCGCCGCCAGCATCAGCAGGCCGGCCGTCTCCGGCGGCAGCGCCCCCCCTTGCAGCGGTTGGCCGGGGCCGGTCGGCCCCGCGGGCAGCAGGCCTACCAGCAGCAACAGCGCGCCGAGCAGGCTCAGGCCGCGCGCCTGATAGCGCGGCGAATGCAGCCCCTCTCCGTCATCGCCCAATTCCGGCTGCAATGTCCCCCGCAAGAGGATGACCAGGTCCAGCACGACCCAAGTCATGATAGCCGTAAGCACATTGCCGCTGCCCACAAACAGCAGCCCCGCGGCCAGCACGGCCAGATGTACGGCCAATGACATATTGGCGCGCCGCGGCGCGCCTTCGGGGCGCGGGCTATTGAGGTCCAGCAGAATGCCGACGCCGCCGATGAGAAGCAGCAGCCCGGAGATGTACCAGTTCCAGCCGTCGCCAACCCACAGCAGGTTGGCGCCGGTCTGAAGCGGCGGCTGCCAGGGGCGGCTGAAGGTGGGCACGACCGGCTCGACGCGCAGCCCCAGGAACAGCCACGTCGCCAGCGCCACAAAAAAAAGCGCCAGCCCGGTTAACCAGCCAGGCCGACGCACCCAGCGCCCGATGACGACTTCCGTGACCGCGCCGGCAAGCAGCATCAGCGCCGGTCCGATCGGCGATAGAAACACGCGCAATATCACAGACACAATGGCAAAGTCTAGCACAGGTGGAGCGGCCTACCAAACATGGGCGTCATTTTATGCGGGGCGATTCGCCCCTCACACCAGTTCCCCGCGCAGCACAGTGACCGCCTGCCCCCGCAACAATACGCGCTCGCCGGCCAGCCGAACCTGCACCACACCGCCGCGTGCCGAAGCCTGGTAGGCCGTCATCTCTTCCTTGCCCAAACGCTCGGACCAGAACGGCGCCAGCGCACAATGCGCCGACCCGGTGACCGGGTCCTCGTTGACGCCGACGGCCGGCCCGAAAAAGCGCGATACAAAATCGACGTCCGGCTGATCAGCCAGACTGGTGACGATCACCCCGCGCGCGTCCACCCGGCCCAGCGCCGCGAAATCGGGCGCGAGCGAACGCACCTCTTGCTCGCCGCCGGCCTGGATCACATAGTCAAACTTGGTCTTGCCCACATAGAGCGGCGTCACGCCCAATGCCTCGATCAGCCCGTCGGGCGCTTCCGCATCGGCGGGCGGCGTCGCCGGAAAATCCATCTCGATCCAGTCGCCCCGCTTCTGCGCGGTGAGCAGGCCGCTGCGCGTCTGGAAAAGCGCCGGCTCGGACGTCCACAAATAACCGGATTCCCACAGCACATGCGCGCTCGCCAGGGTGGCATGTCCGCACAAGTCCACCTCCACAGCGGGCGTGAACCAGCGCAGCCGGTAGCCGTCCCCCTCGCGGTGGAGAAACGCCGTCTCAGAAAGATTCATCTCCTGCGCCACGCTCTGCATCCACGCCTCATCAGCCGGCGCGTCGAGCACGCATACGCCGGCCGGATTGCCGGCAAAGGGCTTGTCGGTGAATGAGTCGACCTGATAGATGTGCTGCACCATTCCTTCTCCCTTTCTTTTCCGCCGCGCATCCGCTGAGAATTCGTGGTGGACGCAGGCCGCGCACCCATCTGCAGCGGGCCTGCGCAAGGTCATGCGCCTGACGGTCATTGTAGGGCTTTCGCAGGGCTGCGTCAACCGCGCAGCCCTGTTTGGCGCGACCATGCAGCCTTGCCCTAGGCGGCTTGATCGCCAAGTTGTTGTCATTCTGAATGGAGTGAAGAATCCCATCTCTTTCCAGCAAAAAATGGGCATTGACAACCGCATTCGCCATTGCTATACTGATAAAGCGCTTTATCAGTTCCGCTCCCCGGTTTTGTATTAGCGCTGTACTAGTGGCGACGATGAGCAAGAGACCTCGCCAGACCGATGTCGCACGGGCGGCCGGCGTTTCGCCGGCTACCGTGTCATTGGTAATCAATAACCGCACCGGCGGCAACATCCGCATCACGCCGGAAACCCGGCAGCGGGTCATGGACGCCGTAAACCGCCTTGGCTATGTCGTAGACCCGGCCGCGCGGCGGCTAGCCGGCGGCTTTAACACGCTCCTCGGCGTCTTCACCTTCCAGCCCATCTTCCCGCTCCGCCATCGCGATTTCTATTACCCCTTCCTCGTCGGCATCGAAAACGAGGCGGAAAATCAAGGCTACGACCTGCTGCTCTTCACCAGCACAGGCGGCCCGGATCGCGCCCGCCACGTCTACAACCACGGCGTCAACCGGCTGCGCATGGCCGACGGCTCCGTGCTGCTCGGCGTGGCCGAAGACCGCTCCGAGCTAGAACAACTGGTAGGCGAGGAGTACCCCTTCGTCCATGTCGGCCGACGCGAGACCAAAGCCGGCCCCGTCGCCTATGTGGGGGCCGACTACCGCTCCGCCACCACAGAGGTGGTGCGCCACATGCTCGCCCACGGTCACACGCGCATCGCCTACGTCGGCGCCGCCCAAGCCCTAGAATCGCTTACGGACAGACGCAGCGGTTACCGCGACGCCTTCGAGCAGTCCGGGCTTACGCCTGACCCCAAGCTGAGCCTTCGCATCAAAACGCCGGACTCCCTCACCCCGGACTGGCTGCTGAACCTCTTGCAGCAGGGCGCAACCGCCTTGGTCATCGAAAGCGGCGCGCTCGCCTCGCAGTTTGTGCGCTGCATCAAAGCGCTGGGCAAGACGCCGCACGACATTTCTTTCGCATCGCTCGGCGACCCGTACGGTGATGACGAGCTCTACCCCGACATCACCACCTTTCACATCCCGCGCCGCGAGATGGGCGCGGCTGCTGTCCGGCTGTTAGCGCAAATGCTGGAAGAGCCGGACTCCGCAGCTGTGCCGCAGATCATGTTGCCTTGCGAGTTCGTGCCCGGCGATACCGTGAACCGCCTGCCGGATCCGGCCGTCGCACGCTGATGTCTGCGCCATAGAGCGCACGCCGCCCACAAGAAAGGAGATGCCGCCATCGGCCGCAACGATCGCCCTTAGCCATCGCCCCGGTCATCGCTCCCCGTCCTCGCTCTCAGGAATAAAGAGTCTTTGTCAGTTGGCAGCCGGCGGCTGCCTGTACACATGAGTCGTTGTCGCTAGTCGTCGATTCTTGCTATGCGTTCTTGCGTTTCATCCCCTGTCCGAAGGGAGCATTTCGTCTTGGGGGAGCGCAAGCGGTCACCTGAGTTGTACAACGGCGACGAGTCTCCAGTTCGATCTGGAGATGCTTCGCGGCGCTCAGCATGACAACTCGCCCCCGATTCGAAATGGCCCCCATTCGATTACCGCCACAAAGGAGGCTACAAGTTATGAACAACAGACGTTCTCCGAGCCGTACATCGCTCTTGGCTGTTATGGCATTCGTGCTGCTCATCGGCGCGCTGGCCGGCTGTGCGCCTGCCGCGCCTGTGCCTGCCGCAGAGCCCGCTGCGCCGGCAGCCGCCGAAGAAGCCGCCGCGCCAGCAGCCGCCGGTGAGACGGTCAATGTGCGCTTTTGGAACCACTGGCTTGCCGCGCGCGTCGAGCTGATCGATCAGATTATCGCTGACTTCGAGCAAGACTTCCCCAATATCGACGTGGAGAACCTGGGTCAGCCGTGGGACCGCCGCGAGGAGAATATGTTCGCCGCCCTCGCCAGCAACGACCCGCCCGAAGTGGTCATGGCGACCCGCGCCGAAATTCTCAAGTTGGCGAATGACGGGCTGATCGTGCCCATCACCGATATGGTCGAAGAACAAGGCCTCGACCTGGAGAAGTTCTACCCCGGCGAGATCGGCAACTTCTACTGGGAAGGCGAACTCTACTCGATGCCCATGCCCACCGGCGGCGGCATCTCCGGCATGATCCTGATCAACAAGGACATGTTCGAAGCCGCCGGGCTGGAGCCGGTTCCGCCCAAGACATGGCAGGAACTGTGGGACGCGGGCAAAGCCCTCACCGTGATCGACGACAAGGGCATCGTCCAGATCGGCGCCAACGTGGGGACCAGCGCCACGGCCTTCTTCGCCTGGCTCTATACCAACAACGGCCAGATCTATAGCGACGACCTGCGGAGCGTGGCCTTCAACTCGCCCGAAGGCATCGAGACCTTGCAGTGGATGGTCGACTACACCAACGAGATCAATGGCGGCGTGCAGAACGTGCTGGACTTCTATGTCACCGGGCAAGAGGCCAACGAGGCGCAGCCCTGGTATAACGACATCGAGGCCATGACCTTCCCCAACGTCTCCATCTTCTTCCACATGCAGACCATCAAGCCCGAACTGCAATGGGACCTCGGTCTGCGGCCCTACAACGCCAACAACCCGGACGCTGAGTCTCACGGCCTTTCCGGTGAGGAATTCGCCTGGGGCTATGTGATCCCTGCCGGCGTACCGGAGGAGAAGCGCGAAGCCGCGTTTGAATGGATCAAGAAGATCACCTACGAAGAGGATGGCGGCGGCTGGTTCATGATCCAACAGAGTCGCCCCTCGCCAATCCGCGCGGTGAACGAGGACCCGTCTTACTACGAAGCCAATCCGGCCTGGGATACGGTCCTTGCCTCACTGGAAAGCGACGTGTCCGTACAGATCTTCCCTGAGCATGTGCGCGTGCGCGACATCGTGGAGCAAGCGGTGCAGGCCGCCATGTTTGGCGACATGACGCCCGAAGAGGCGCTGAACGACGCCGCCGCACAGGCGCAGGCGATTCTGGACGAGTTCTGGAGCGCACAAGAATGACGGCGCAAAGCGCTGGCATGGGGCGGGCCGCAGCGGCCCGCCCCCGACCGCGCATCCGGCCAAAGGACCTGCTGGGCTTCGTCTTCATCGCGCCTTGGCTGATCTCCTTCCTGGCTTTCGACCTCATGCCCATCCTCTCCGGCTTCTACCATAGCTTCACCAACTGGAACGCGCTGGGCATCGCCGAGTTCATAGGCTGGGCGAATTACCAGGAGGCCCTAACGCGCGACCCGCTCTTCTGGGTTTCCGTCAACCGCACCCTCTACTTCATCGCCGGCAGCGTGCCGCTGGGCATCTTCGCGGCGTTCGCGCTGGCGTTGCTGCTCAACGCCGATGTCCGCGGCACGGGCTTCTATCGCACTGTCTACTACCTGCCGTCCGTCGTTCCCACCGTCGCCGCCGTCATCGTGTGGATCTTCATTTTCGAGACGCGCCGCGGCATCCTCAACTTCGGGCTCGAACTGCTGGGCTTGCCGACGATCCGCTGGCTGAGCGACCCGAACTGGGCCATGCCCGCGCTGATCATCATGAGCCTGTGGACCATCGGCGCCGCCATGATCATCTTCCTGGCCGGCCTGCAGGGCATTCCGCAGGAGTTGTACGAAGCCGCCGAAGTCGACGGGGCCAATGGCCCGCAAAAGCTGTTCGGCATCACCGTGCCGCTCATGACGCCGACGATCTTCTTCAACCTGATCATGGGCCTCGTCGCCGCTTTCCAGGCCTTCAACAACGCCTTCATCATGACCGCCGGCGGGCCGCGCAACGCAACCTTGCTCTATATGCTCCACCTCTACAACAACGCCTTTCGCTACTTCCGCATGGGCTATGCATCCGCCCTCGCCGTCATGCTCTTCATCGTCGTCTTCGGCATCACCATCCTCGTCTACCGTTCGTCCGACCGCTGGGTCTACTACAGTTAGGGGGCGAGGACATGCTGAACAGCATCCGCTTACAGAACGCCGTGCGCCGCCTCAGCATCCACACCGTGCTGCTGGCCGGCTCGCTCATCATGGTCATTCCCCTGCTGTGGACGCTCTCTACCTCGCTCAAGACCCAGCAGCAGATCGCGATCTGGCCGCCCGAATGGATCCCCGACCCCGTAAAGTGGTCGAACTACATCGAGGTGTTCGGCGCCGCGCCCGTCACGTTGTGGATCCGCAACTCGCTGGTCATCGTCGCAGCCAACGTGTTCGGCTCGGTGGTGACCTGCTCGCTGGTGGCCTACGGCTTCGCCCGCATGCGCTTCCCTGGGCGGGACGCGCTGTTCATCCTCTTGCTCAGCACGCTGATGATGCCGTACATCGTGCGCCTGATCCCGCTCTACGTCTTCTACGGCCAGATCGGCTGGCTCAACACCTTCTTGCCCGTCACCGTGCCGCAACTGCTGGCGCGCAACCCGTTCTTTATCTTTTTGCTGCGCCAGTTCTTCAAAGGCATCCCCTTCGAGCTATCGGACGCGGCGCGCATCGACGGCTGCGGCGAGTTCGGCATCTGGTGGCGCATCATCCTGCCGTTGTCCAAGCCGGCGTTGGCCGCGGTCGCCATCTTCGCCTTCCGCGACGCCTGGGACAACTTTCTGGCCCCGCTCATCTACATGGCGGGCGCGCCCCACCTGCGCCCGCTCGCCGTCGGCCTCTACACCCTGCGCGGCGGCGGCGGTCAACTGCCCGACACCAACTACCTCATGGCGCTGTCCACCCTCATGGTCATCCCCATGTTGATCATGTTCGCCATGGGCCAGCGCTACTTCATCCGTGGCGTCACCCTCTCCGGCATCAAAGGATAAATCACGCATGAACCCCGATCCCAACCGGCCCAACATCGTCGTCATCACCGCCGACCAGTGGCGCGGCGACTGCCTGGGGACCCGCGGCAGCCGCCACCCCGTGATGACGCCGCACGTCGACCAGCTCGCCGCCGAAGGCGCCTGCTTCACGCAGGCCTACGCCGACTGCCCCGTCTGCATGCCCCAGCGCGTCACCATGCTCACCGGCCGCGTCGCGTCGCGCTTCGGCATGCCCCACAACTTCAACGCCCGCTCGCCCATCGACCCGCAGACGAGCCTGCCCGCCCGCCTCACCCGCGAAGCCGGCTACCAGACCAAAGCCATCGGCAAAATGCACTTCGCGCCCGGCCGCGCGCGCATGGGTTTCGAGCACGTCACGCTCCACCCCAACGATTATGTCAATTGGCTGGAGGGAACCCCCTACGCCGGCATGTATCGCGGCCACGGGCTAGGCGGCAACGAGGTCTATCCCGCCGTCGCGCCCATGCCGCAGCGCTTCACCCACACATCCTGGATCGTGGAGCAGTCCATCCGCTTCCTGGTTGAGCGCGACCCGGAGAATCCCTTCTTCCTGTGGATGGTTTTCGAGTCGCCCCACAGCCCGTTCGACCCGCCCGCGCCCTTCGACCGCATGTACGACAATTTCACCATTCCCGCGCCCATCCGCGGGGAGTGGGTGGACGGGCCGGATGACCCGGCGTACTTCCGGGCCAAGCGTCTGGTCGGCAAATGGGGCCAACTCAGCGATGAGGTCATCGCCGAAAGCCGGCGGCGCTATTACGGCCTCATCTCGCACATCGACTACGAATTGGGCCGCTTCCTGGGCGAGCTGCGCGCCAAGGGCCTCTACGACAACACCGTGATCATCTTCAACGCCGACCACGGTGAGCATCTGGGCGACCACGGCCTTTTCGGCAAGACCACCTTCCTCGCCGGCTCCGGCGACGTGCCCTTTATCGTGCGGCTTCCCGACCATCTGCCGATGGCCGCGCCGACGCTGGATTTCGACGGCCCCATCCTTACCGCCGACCTCTACCCCACCGTGCTGGAACTTGCAGGGCTGCCCCCGGAGGACGAGCTCGACGGCATCTCCCTGCTGCCGGCCATCCGTTCCGGCGAACTGCCGGCACGCGTCATCTGCGGTGAATGCGGCGAAGGCAACGACGCCACCGCATTCGCCACAGATGGACGGTTCAAGTACATCTACTACACCCGCGGCGGCGTCGAGCACCTGTTCGACGTGCAAGTCGACCGCGAAAACCTATACAACCTTGCGTCCGACCCGGCCCATGCCGAACGCAAGCAGGCGCTCAAGGCGCATCTGCTCGCCTACCTGCAACGCTTCGAGCGTCCGTTAGTCGTGGACGGCGAGTTCTTCGTCGCCGACCCCACGCTGGACGAAAAGGCGCTCCACGCGCGCAACCCCTGGGCCTGGCGCGGCCCCATGCGCTACGGTCAGGGCTACGGAGGCGGATGGTAGCCGGTGAGAATCAGCGACCTGGAGGCCTTTAGCGTAGGCATCCCCTTCCGCGCGCCCATCTTCAGCGCCTATGGCGTCAGCTACCCGGCGCGCCTGCGCACTTTCATCCGGCTGCACACGGACGAAGGCGTTACCGGCGTGGGCGAGACGGGCGTCGCCGCTACGCACCATGTGGCCTACGGCGAACAACTGCGCCTGTTCCAAGAGGTCGTCAAGCCGCTTATCCTGGGCCAAGACCCCCGCGACTACCTAGCCCTGATGCAGCGTCTGCGCTACATGCCCGAGGCCATCGCCGTCGAACTGGCCTGTTGGGACATTATCGGCAAGGTGGCTGGGCTGCCGCTCTACCGGCTGCTGGGCGGGCGCGGTCCCTGCGAACGCGTCCCCGTCGCCGGCTATTTCTTCTTCCGCGCCGCCGGACAGGCCGGCGAGCCGGAAATCAACCTGGACAACTGCGTTGAGCATGCCCGGCGGCTGGCCGAAACCTACGGCTTCGGCACGCTCAAGATGAAGATCGGCGTCTACGAACCGGAACTGGAGGCCGAAGCCGTCGCCCAGGTGCGCGCCGCGCTCGGGCCGCAGCTCAGGCTGCGCGTCGACCCCAACGGCTGCTGGTCGCTCCCCACGGCCAAGCGCATGTTACGGCGCTTGACGCCTTTGGACCTGGAGTATGTCGAAGAGCCGATCAAGTTCGTGCCGGCGCGCGTGCCCTACACAACCCAGGCCGGCGTACCCAGCCTGGACACCCTCGGTCTGGCTCATCTGCGCCAAACCGCACAGACGCCCATCGCCGCCGACGGCTGCTATCGCATCGACCTGCTCTGGCAGATTGCGCGTGACCAGGCCGCCGACATCGTTCTGGGCGACATCCAGGGGTCGATGGGCGTGCGCGGGCTGCACGACTTCTTCACCGTAGCCGAGGCGCTCGGCCTGGCCGCGGGCCTGCACAGCGGCACCGAGCTGGGCGTGCAGCAGGCGGCCAAATTGCACATCGCCGCCGCCCACCCGGAACTGGCCGTCGCCGGCGACGCCATCTATCACGAGTATGTCGACGACGTGCTGCGCGGCGGCAAGCTCGTCTATGAGCAGGGAACCATGCGCGTGCCGCAGGGGCCCGGTCTGGGCGTCGAACTCGACGAGGACAAGCTCGCCGCCTACGAACTGACCGAGGATCGCCACCGCGCCTTCGACCGTTACTGGCAGGAGCTGCGCCGCGCCCACGGCATCCCCCCTGCCGGCCACGACCTGCTCGTGCGCCATTTCTAACGCACGCCGGACAGTCACCGCTCCGGACAGTCACCGCTCAGGAAAGACGAATCATGCGCGAAAGCCAAACCATTGTCATCGCCAGAAACGAAGAGTGGCGCGGGGCCTTCGCCACCGAGCCCTGCGAAGTCGCCTGGGCATCGGAAGCCGTCTTTTTTGTCCGCACGCTGGCCGCGAGCGGCGCCGGCGCGGTCGAAGCCGCCCGCGTTCAAATATCGCCGGACGGCATGAACTGGTGCGACGAGGGCGAGGTCATCCGCCTGCCGGACGAGCCGGGCGTCTCTTTCTGCCGCGTCACGCATTTCGGCGGCTGGCTGCGTCTGGCCGGAGAACTCCCGCCGGGGGCAAGCGTCCGGGTGATTGTCTACCTCGCCCTCAAAGAGTAACGCCGAGAACAGAGGAAATGCCCTATGCACGCCGACCTGCGCGCCGCGCTGCATCACGCCAACCCCGACCTTAGCCGCTTCGATCCGCTGGACCGCATCCTCTTCTTCGACGACTTCGACCGCGGTCTGCAAGGGTGGACGGCCTTGATCGGCAATTACGAACACTCGCTCGACTCGATACTGCCCGAATACCGCGACCTGCGCCCGCCCATGCTCAGCAACCTCACCGCCTGGGACACGGGCACAGCCGGCTCCTGCTCCGGAACCTACGCGCTCAAGCTCGCCACGCGCCCGCGCGCCGGCGGCATGGCCGTGGCGGTCAAGCGCGCCACCTACCGCCACGCCGGCCCGATACGCCTGGAGGCCTATTTCGCCTTCAAGCCGGAAGCCGGTGAACTGCGCCTCTCCGAAACGGACGTGCGCGCAGCGGGCGTGCTCTTCGACCTGCAACACGGCGACCGGCAGCCGGGCGACAAGCAGCGCGTCATGCCCCATATTCGCTACCTCAACGCGCTCGACGGCCAGGCTGTCGGCCGTTGGCAGTTCAAACAAAAGCGCTCGCCTCTCCACGCCATCGGCGACGAAGGCAAGACACGCTCGCACTTCCACCTCTCCGCCGAAGGCTGGGAAGACCTGCCCGGCGGCGAGCAGTTGTTGTGCTACAACGAAATCGCCACCAAGCAGAACTGGCACTACCTGCGCCTGGACTTCGACCTGGCGAGCATGTCGTTCCTGGGCTTGCGCTGCAACGACCGCTCCTTCGACGTCTCCACCGCCCGCCCGATGACCATGCCCGCCATGGCGAACCTGTGGTGCATGTTGAACATCCTCTTCTGGGTGGAGACCGACCGCGACAAACGCGCCTTTCTCTATCTCGATTCAGTCCTGCTCTCGGCCGCGCTGCCGGGCGAGCCGCCCGCCTAGCCGGCCGTCGCCATTCCGCGCACTTTCCAGAAAGGGTTGAACCATGAACGAGAGACAGACAGACATCCTGGTCATAGGCGGAGGCACAGGCGGCGTCGCCGCCGCGCTGGCCGCCCTGCGCCTGGGCAAGAAAGTCATCCTCACCGAGGAGACCGACTGGATCGGCGGCCAGCTTACCGCCCAAGCCGTGCCGCCCGACGAACACCCCTGGATCGAGACGACGGGCTGCACGGCCAGCTACCGCCGCTTCCGCCAGGGCGTGCGCCGCTACTACTGGAACAACTACCCCATGACCGAAGCGGCTCGCGCCAACATGCTCCTCAACCCCGGCGAAGGCAACGTCAGCCGCCTCTGCCACGAGCCGCGCGTCGCCCTGGCCGTGATCGAGGACATGCTCGCCCCCTACCTGTCCAACGGGCAGCTCGACATCCTGCTGTGGCGCAAGCCGGTGGCCGCGGAGACAGACGGCGACCGCATCGCCTCGGTCACCGTGCGCGACGTACACACCGGTGACGAGACCGTCCTGCGCGCGCCCTACATCCTCGACGCCACCGAACTGGGCGACCTGCTCGAACTGGCCTCTGTGGAGCACGTCATCGGCGCCGAAAGTCAGGAGCAGACGGGCGAGCTTCACGCCGTCGAAGGCGATCCCCAGCCGGGCGACCAGCAGGCCATCACCTGGTGCTTCGCCATCGACTACTTGCCCGGCGAAGACCATACTATCGACAAGCCGGCGGATTATGACTTCTGGCGCAGCTACCAGGCCGACTTCTGGCCCGGCCCGCAGCTTGGCTGGCGCGACGTAGACCCCATCAGCCTAGAGACGCGCGAGCGCGGCATCTTCTTCGGACCGCAGCGCGGCCTGCTCGTCGGCGACTTCTGGCACTACCGGCGCATCGTCTACCGCAAGCACTTCCAAGAGGGCTTCTACGCCAGCGACATCTGCCTCGTCAACTGGCCGCAGATCGACTACTGGCTGGGGCCGCTCATCGGCGTGAGCGACGAAGACGTGCAGCGCCACCTGGCCGAATGCAAGCAGCTCAGCTTCTCGCTGCTCTACTGGATGCAGACCGAAGCCCCGCGCCACGACAGCGGCTATGGCTACCCCGGCCTGCGCCTGCGCCACGACGTGGCTGGGACGGACGACGGCCTGGCGAAGTACGTCTACGTGCGCGAGGCGCGCCGCATCCAGGCCGAGTTCACAGTGCTGGAGCAGCACGTCGGCGTCGAGCAGCGCGGCAAGCTGGTCGGGGCCGAGCGGTTTGACGACAGCGTGGGCACAGGCAGCTATCGCATCGACCTGCACCCCAGCACCGCCCCGCGCAATTATGTCGACATCAGCAGCTACCCCTTCCAGATTCCGCTCGGCGCGCTGCTGCCCGTGCGCGTCGAAAATCTGCTGCCCGCCTGCAAGAATCTGGGCGTGACGCACATCACCAACGGCTGCTATCGTCTGCACCCTGTCGAATGGAACATCGGCGAGGCGGCGGGCGCGCTGGCGGCCTACTGTCTGGAGAAGAACCTCGCCCCGCGCCAGGTGCGCGCCGAGCCGCAACACCTGGCCGATTTCCAGGATATGCTGGTGCGCGTGTTAGGCTTTGTGTTGGAGTGGCCTGAATACGCCCGCATCACCCCGCGCTGACGGGGGATAAGCCGTAAAGTGGAGGATGAAGTCCGATGACCCTGCCCGAAATCGCGCCGGTGCGACAGCAGCTATCCGGCAAGCGCGTAGCCGACGTCGATGCCGCCGTCCGCCAAGGCTTGCGCGCCCTGCCTCTCTCCGCGAGCGTCCGGCCCGGCATGCAGGTCGCCATCGGCGTCGGCAGCCGCGGCATCAGTTGCATCCGTGAGGCGGTGACAGCGGTCGTGCAAGAAGTGCGCGCCTGTGGCGGGCAGCCCTTTCTCGTGCCCGCCATGGGCAGCCACGGCGGCGGCGCCGCCGAAGGCCAGGCCGCAGTCCTGGAAGGCTACGGCCTGGGCGAAGCGCAGATCGGCGCGCCCATCCGCAGCAGCATGGATGTGGTGCAGCTCGGCCTGGCGGAAACGGGCATGCCGGTCTACTTCGACGCCCACGCTGCGCAGGCGGACGCCATCTTCCTCGTCAACCGCGTCAAGCCGCACACCGCGTTTCGCGGGCGCTGGGAAAGCGGGCTGTTCAAAATGCTAGCGGTCGGCTTCGGCAAGGCGCGCGGCGCGGCCACCCTGCACAGTTGGGGCATCGCCGACGCCATCCCCGCCGCGGGCCGCGTGATCGTCCGCCAACTGCCGGTGGCGGCGGGGGTCGCCATCGTCGAAAACGGCTTCCATCAGCCGGCGCACATCGCCGTCGTGCCCGCCGCGGACATCGAACGCGCCGAGCCGGACCTGCTGCAGATGGCCTGGCGTCACCTGCCTCGCATCCCCTTCGATCCGCTCGACCTGGTGGTGTTGGACGAGATCGGCAAGGACATCAGCGGAACAGGCATGGACCTCAACGTGGTCGGCATGTGGCGGCGCACAGGCGGCCCGGTCCAGCCCCAATACCGCGTGATCGCCGGGCTTGACCTGACCGAAGGCAGCCACGGCAACGCCATCGGCGTTGGCTACTGCGACCTCATCAGCCGGCGGCTGTGCGACAAGATCGACCTGGACGCCACTTATACCAACTGCCTGACCGCCGGCAACTACAGCGGCGCCAAGTTACCTATCACTCTGCCCACGGATCGCGCCGTGCTGGAAGCGGGGCTGCCCCCGCGCGACCCGCAGCAAGCGCGCGTCGTCATCGCGCGCAACACGCTCGACCTGCACACGTTGTGGGTATCGGCGGCTCTGCTGCCCGATGTGGAGGCTTCGCCCGCGCTCACCCAGGTCGGCCCGCTCAGGCCGATCTGCTTTGCGGATGACGGCAGCCTGCAGATCGACTGGTCGCCTGCATAGGCGAAGGATTAAGTGAAACAAACGTCGGAAGGGTGAAGAACAACAAAAGCGCGTTTCGTAGGAGCGGCATCCTTGCCGCTCGTGCGCACACAAAACTCTCCAGATGGTCCATAGTCACGCCGCACAATAAAGCCGCGAACGGCACGGATACGGCGAAAGAGACATCCCTTCGCGTAATACGTGCGATTCGCGGCTAAAACAACGTTTCGCGCTTGAAGGATCTATTCCGGCGCAGACAGCGTCTGCAGCCAGGCATACAGCGACGTAATGCCCTCCGAGCTGATCCGGTCGTAGCCAAACAAATGGTCTCGCCCGGCCTCGCCGCCGGTGCGCAGCAAGGTGACGAGATCCGCCTCCTCCATCGCCAGACCGGCGATCGCCTTGCCCTTATCCGCCATGCCTTCGCCCTCCGCGCCATGACACTCGGCGCAAAGCCTGGCATACACCTGCGCGCCGAACTCGACATCGACTTCGCCCTCCGGCGACGGCGTGGCGCGCAACTCAGCTACCCGGGTGGGATTGATCATGGTCGTCGGCTGGGCCATCTGCAAAGGCGGCATGGTTGGGACCACACGCGCCCCTCGTCCTTGCGTGGCGGGTGTTTCAGCTTCCCCTGTGTCGCTAGGCTGTGCCGCTCCGCCGCACGCCGCTGCAAGCAGCGCAGCCAGAAGCATGGCAAGCAGAAGCGTTGTCCAGGTATGGCGGATACGCGTAGGTTGTCTCATGGTCGATCACTCCAGCATCTTCGGATCCAGGGCGTCGCGCAACCCGTCGCCGACAAAGGTAAAGCCCAACATCAACAGCGCAATCGCAAGCGTGGGGAACAGCGCCAGATGCCAATAGACACGCACGTACGAGTTGCTCACGCCCACCATCTTGCCCCAACTGGCAAACGGGTCGTTGATGCCGATGCCTAAAAAGCTCAGCCCAGCCTCAGCAAAGATCGCCGTGGGAATGCCGAACGAGATAGCCACCAGTAAAGGCGTTAGCGAATTCGGAATCAAGTGACGCAAAATGATGCCGCGCTGCGTCACCCCAATAGCCCGCGCCGATTCGACGTACTCTTTCTCTCGTAGCGACAAGATCTGCGCCCGCGTGAGGCGAGCGATCTCAATCCAGGCCGTGATGCTCAAGGCCATAATGACCTTGCTAATGCCGCCTCCCCATACGGAGATGATGAGAATCGCAAAAAGGATGCCCGGAAACGCCGTCATAATCTCGACCAAACGCGAGACAATCCAGTCGGCAAACCCTCCCATGTAGCCCGCAATCCCGCCAATGGGCACGCCGATGGCGACGGCGATCGCCATCACCGCCAGGCCTACCGTGATCGACGTACGCGCCCCGTAGATCATCCGGCTCAGGTAATCGCGTCCAACCTCATCCGTCCCCATGGGATGCGCGGGGTGCTCGCCGGGGAAGAGAAGCACGCGCTCGAAGTATACTTTGTCGTAGGGGTGCGGCGCCAGCACATCGGCAAACACCGCCAGAAACACGAAGAACGTTACGATAACCAAGCCCACCATCGCCAGCCGATTGCGAGAAAAACGGCGCGCCGCATCTCGCCACAGCGTGCGCTGATTTGAGGCCTTGGCCGGTTGCACGAGGGCGTCGGAAGCGGATGCGCTAGCGCTTGTCACGCATTGCCTCCCTTTGCCCCCAGCCGCACACGCGGGTCAATCCACGTGTAGGCAATGTCGGTCAACAGGTACAGCACGCCCCACAGCACTGCCACCAGGAGGAACAGCGCCATGATCATCGGGTAGTCCCGGTTAAAAATGCTCGTCACGAAGTATTTGCCCATTCCGTTAATGCGGAAGACCGTTTCGATAAAGATGCTGCCGGTCAGCAGGTTGGGGATGATCACGCCCAGCGCCGTCACCATCGGGATCAAGGCGTTGCGGAACACATGCCGGAACATGATCGTCCGCTCGTGCAATCCCTTGGCCCGCGCCGTGCGCGCATAGTCCTGTCGCATCACATCCACCACGCTGGACCGCGTGTAGCGCGCGATGATCGCCATTGGGATCAGCGAGTAAGCCACAACAGGCATGATCCAGTCGGAGCAGAAAAAGCGCCCTGCCACCAGGCAGTCGCCCGACGCGCTCCACCCGCCCATGGGCAGCCATTTGAGCCGCACCGCAAAGACGAGGATCAGCCACAGCGCCACCACGAAGTTGGGCACCGTAAAGCCAAGCATGGCAAAGAACGTCACGAAGCTGTCAATCCACGAATTCTGATTATAGGCTGCGATCAATCCGAGACTGATGCCGACGCCAAAGGCCAACAGCACAGTCATTGCGCCCACCTGCAGCGTGATGCGCCACGTCTTGGCGATCAGCGCCGTCACCGTGGTCTGCGGTTGCTGGTAAGGTATGCCGAAATCACCCCGCAACGCATTCTTCATGTAGTTCCAATACTGCACATAGATCGGCTTATCCAAGCCGTACTTGCGCATGATATTGGCCCGTGCGGCTTCCGGGAGCCGCCCTTTGCTCTCATCGAAAGGGCCGCCCGGCACCGAGTGCATCAGCACAAAAGTGACGACCGAGACGACGAAGAGGACAAGGATTAACGACAGTAAACGACCAAGTAGATAGCGACTCATTCCATTTCCCGCGGAAAGTGCGCCTTCCAGGAAACTTGTCGCTTCCTGGAAGGCGCAACGACATATCGACTAGTGTTCGGCAATGTAAATGTTGCTGATCAGCGAGTCATTGCCCCAATGCAGGCCCGTGATGCCGAATTTGTCCGGCTCGCGGATCGCCTCGCCTTGCACATAAGGCTGGACCAGATCGCCCATCCAGCGATGCGCAATGAACACGCCGCCTACATCATCGACGAGGATCTTCTCCGCATCGCGGAACATCTGGTCGCGCATCTCCGGGTCGCCGACCAACACGCTCGCCTCGGCAACCAACCGATCGAACTCGTCGTTCTTCCAGGAATGGCGTCCCGTGGACACCCAGATGCCCAACAGGTTCGCCGGGTCCAGGAAGTCCATACCATAGGAGATCGCGCCGAACTTCATTTCCGTCGGTCGCGCGTTCATCCCATCCGTATAGACCTTATAGTCCTTGTTCGAGACCTCAATATCGATGTTCAAGCACTCGGCAATCGACGCCGCCGTGGCCTGATACACCGCAGCCATCGCCGGGCCTTCGCCGCGCAGCCACATCTCCTGCCTCGGGAAGCCCTCGCCGTCCGGGTAGCCAGCCTTGGCCAGATGCTCCTTCGCCAACTCGCAGTTGAACGTCTGGTACTCAGTCAGCAGGCCTTCTGCATCGGAAGAAGGATAGCCCGGCATCAACATCGAGTGCGCCGGCATGGCCTTGATCTCACCGTAGATGTTCTTGACAATCGCCTCGCGGTCCACCGCATAGGCAAACGCCTTGCGCACATCCAGGTTATTGAACGGCTCGGTGAAGGTGTCGAACATCAGGTAGTCGGTGCGGAAGTCGCCGAAGTTGCGCAGGTAGTTCTCGCTCAACACGGGATCGTTCAGAATGATGTCGAAGTCGGCCGCCGACAGAAACTCGTAGGTGATGTGATCGATCTCGCCATTCTGGAAGGCCACGAAGTAGGTGTCTGGCGACATATAGGTGCAGACAAGCTGCTTAAGCCGAGGCGGGCGATAGCCCTTGTACTGCTCGTTGGCTTCGAGCACGATGCGGTTGCCCGGATCAAACTCGACCAGCGTATAGGGGCCGGCGGAGACATGCGTCTCTAGGCTGCTGTTATAGAGAGGGCCATGCTCCTCGATGGCCTTGGCCTGCATCGCCCAGGAGAACTTCATGACGCCGGGCAGCGGCGGGAAGGGTTCTTCCGTTTCAATCTCGAGCGTCAGGTCGTCCACGGCGCGCACGCCGATCTCCTCAACCGGAACCTCACCCGCAACGGCCTTGCTCCAGTTCTTGATGCCGCCCGGCCCAAGGAAGCTGTGGAACCAGGCGAAGTCCCAGGCGTGTTCCGGGCTGGCGCCTAGCCGGAAGGTCGCCTCATAATCGGCGGCGGTGAGCGGCGTGCCGTCGCTCCACATCTGCCCAGGGCGCAGACGGAAGGTCCACACGCGGCCGTCTTCCGACACTTCCCAGCTCTCGGCTGCCGCCGGAACCAGGTTGAAGTTCGTGTCCAGCTCGACCAGCGGATCGCCGAAAGTATTGGAGAAATAGTCGGAGTGACAGTAACGCTGGTAGACTGCGGCAAAGAAGTCGAATGTAATCGAGGGAAGCGTGGGGTCCGATGCCATTCGCAACACTTGCTCGTCATAGGGCGCGGCGTCTTCCGGCAGTCGCTCGCCGAATACCGTCACGTAGGGATCGACTTCTTCGGCTGGAGCCGCTTCCTCGGCAGGGGCCGCGGCCTCTTCCGCCGGCGCCGGGGCTGGGGCGGCAGGGGCCGCACAGCCGGCAAACGCCAGCGCTGCCACAAGGAGCAGCGGCAGCAGCCATGCTCCTCGAAGTTGGAACTTGCGAACGCTGTTCAAGGTTTCCTCCTTTGTACTGTGGTTGACGTACTGTGGTTAATATGAGGTTGTAGCGGGTACGGTAATGGAACGCTTACAACAGGCGCACAGCTTGCTCTTAACTCAAACGTCGCTGACCGGTTTGTCGTCAGCGTTTTTCCGCAAACCGACACACGTCGTGTCTTGCAAACCGGCGATCACCAGAACTCTCGGAACGGTTGATTCGATGGATTCGACATGTTTGCCGATCAGCGTTCAACCTGCCCGAGGGAGTGCAGAATTCGGCTGTCGCTGGCCCTCTCTCATTGCTTGGCGGAATCTGTCTGACGACGCCGTTAACCCGACTTGTGAGAAGACGTTCTTTGCTGGACGATGAGTGCTAGACAGCGAATGAGAGTTGGCAAAACCGGGAAGCGCCGTAACAGGCTCACCTATTCTAGCCTGATTTCTCACTCTGCGCAACCAAGGGTTGCTCTTTTCTCAAAAGCCTCCATCGCCTGCCAAATTCGGACCGGCTGAGGATTGACACAAAATGGTCTTCGACCCAATAATGACAACAGCATTTCAGACGATTTGACCCGTATCCATTAGAAAGCCGGCTTACCCCATGTCTGCTTCGCCTAACGGCGCGTTTTCAGGCTCTCTCCCCTTTTTGTCTGACCAATTTCTCTTTGATGAAGACATCGCCTATTTCAACCACGGCAGTTTCGGCGCCTGCCCGCGCCCGGTCTTCGACGCCTATCAGCGCTGGCAGCGCGAGTTGGAACGCCAACCGGTGGAGTTTATCCAGCGCCGTCTCGAAGACCTCCTGGCCGACGCCCGCGCCCGGCTCGGCGCGTATGTCGGCGCCTCGCCCGACCGGCTGGTCTTTGTGCCCAACGCCACCTACGGCGTCAACGTCGTCGCCCGATCGCTCAAGCTCCAGCCCGGCGACGAAGTGCTGGGTACGAACCACGAATACGGCGCGGTCAACAACACCTGGCGCTACGCCTGCCAAGTCCGCGACGCTCGCTACGTCACCGCGCCCATCGACCTCCCCCTGAACAGCGTCGACCAGTTCGTCGACGCCCTCTGGGCCGGCGTCACGGAACGCACGCGCGCCATCTCCATCTCACACATTACTTCGCCCACGGCGTTGATCTTCCCGATCAAACCGGTCATCGACCGCGCCCGCCAGGCGGGCATCACTACCGTCATCGACGGCGCACACGCCCCCGGCCAGATCGACCTGGCGCTCGACGAACTCGGCGCAGATTATTACACGGGCAACGCGCACAAGTGGCTGTGCGCGCCCAAAGGGGCGGCCTTCCTCTACTCCGCCGCAGGCCCCGAGTCCCTGCTCGAACCCCTCGTCGTCAGCCACGGATGGGGCAGCGGACGCTCCGGCTCCCGCCTGTTCGACAACTTCAGTTGGACAGGCACAATGGACCCCTCGGCCTACCTCAGCGTGCCCGCCGCCATCGACTTCCAAACGGAGAACGACTGGCCCGCCGTGCGCGCCGCCTGCCACGCGCTGGCAAGCGACCTGCGCAGCGCTATCCAGGACATCACCGGCCTGGAGCCGATCTGCCCTGATTCGGCGGAGTGGTACAGCCAGATGTTCGTGGCGCGCCTGCCGCTCGACCGCTTGGAACGTCTACGCGAGAATCTGTGGCCGCGCTACCGCATCGAAGTCCCGGCGTTCGAGCGCGAGGGGCAGGCTTTCATGCGCGTCTCCATCCAGGCCTACAACTCGCCGCGCGACGCCGAACGCCTCGTCGACGCCCTGAACGAATTGCTGGCCTGACCGGCCTGGAGCAGTAAGCGTCACGAGTCACACGTCAGGCATTATTCTTGACGTGTGACTCGTGACTCGCAACTTATGACCCGTGACGCCTGACGCTAGATCACTTCTAGCCCGTTCAGGTCAGGCAGCGCCGGGAACGGCGCGTGCGGCTCCGTCTGATACCAGAACACAGTCGAAGCGATGTCGTCCTGCAGCGGCAGATAGCGGCGCATCCCCTCCAGTTCCGAACGCCAACCCAACGCCTGGATCGTCACGCGCAGGTCTTGCTGGAAGCGGATAGGGTCGGTGATGTGCCAGCGATACATGCCGAAACGCTGCTGGCTGCGATAGAGGCCATCCGGGATGATCACCTGCGGCAGCCCGGTATAGGGCGAGGAAAAGACGCAATACTGCCCCTTGGGGAACTCGAAGTCCCACGCGCCGCCGAAGTAGTCCTCCGTGCCGGTGCCGACAATCGTCGGCCACTTGTCGTCGCCGTCCATGAAGAACTTGATCTCGCCTTCGCCCCACCAATTGCAGTTGTTGACGCCCCAGGCGATGTACGTGCCCACGTAGTGACCCTGGCCCTTCACGCCGTCCAACAGGACATGATCCTGCATATAGGGCAGGGGGTTGCTGCGCCGCCACTGCGCATGGAAATAGGCCATGTCTTCCGGCACATCGGTGAGCGTATAGTTGATCTGGTAATAGAAGCCGCGCACCTCGTCCGGCGCAAGATTCTCCAGCGTGATGCGCGCATGCTTGCGGAAGGGCATCTCCCAGTAGCTGTTGAAGCCGCCCGCCGGGTTGACGCAGACCGCCAGCGAGGTGATGTTACAGCGCTCGCCCCAGCCGTTGGCGAAGAAGTCGCCCACCGGCGTTTCCACCGACGGCGTTTCCTCGCCGTCCCAGTACATGCGCAGCACCAGCCGGCGCCAGTACTGCGGGTGCACGGTCAGCCAGATCTGCTGGATGGCGCCCGGCCCGTCGATGTCGGCCAACGTGACGGTCGTCAGCCCCGGCACGTTGATGCTGGGCGAGACCTTCCAGCCCTGTCCCAACTCGCGGGCTGCGATAGCGCCGGTTCCCTCCGTCGCCATGCCGCCCTTGCCCTTTTCGCCGGTGAAGTTCTCGGCGCTGATCGAGCGCGTCACCGCGTTCGACAGGCGCGCCAAATTGCCCAGATTCATGCCCAGCCCATTAAATGCACTCATTCATTCCTCCGTTTTGGATGTTGATAGTTGATCCGGGTCCGCGCTAAATGCATCGCGCGTCGCCCGGCGGCAAATCACACATGCGGATTACGGTCCCCCTACCCCAGCGGCAACGACACCGGCAGCCCGCTCTCCGCCGACCGGTAGATCGCCAGGATGATCTCCACGGCGCGACGACCCTCCGCCCCTTGCACCGCAGGCGGACGTCCCTCGCGCAGCGCGCCGACGAAGTCCGCAATCTGGCGGCGATGCTTCTCATACCCGATCGCGGTCGGGTCCGCCGCGCCCGTGCCGCCGCCTCTCTCCAGGTTGAGCATGGCTTCTTCTTCGCCCGGGGTTGCGTCCTCCAGCTTCCACGTGACGATGCGGCCTTCCTCCAGCGCGATCGTGCCGCGATCGCCGTGCAATTCCACGCGCGCCTGGTCGCCCGGCCAGCACGCCGTCGAGCCTTGGATCACGCCCAGCGCGCCGTTTTGCATGGTCAGCACCGCGCTCGCCGTGTCCTCCGTCTCCATCTTATGCGCCAGCGTCGCTGTCCGCCCGATCACGCTCGTCACCGGGCCGGCCAGCCACTGCGCCAGGTCGATCTGGTGGATGGACTGGTTCATCAGCGCGCCGCCGCCGTCCAATGCCCACGTACCGCGCCACGAGCCGTCATAGTAGCTTTGCGGGCGGTACCACTTGACGAAGACATCCGCCAGCGCCAAGCGGCCCAGCCGTCCGGCGGCAAGGGCGAGCCGGGTTTTGTGCACGCCTTCGGAAAAACGCAGCGGAAACACGCTGCCCAGCGTAACGCCCGCCTTCTCCGCCGCGGCGATGATGGCGTCGACCCGCTCCAGCGTGATGTCGAGCGGCTTCTCGACAAGCAGATGCTTGCCGGCCTCGGCCGCGGCCACTGCGATCTCGGCATGGGTCCCGCTCGGCGTCGCCACCACGACGGCATCCACATCGGCGCGCGCCACGGCCTCGGCATAGTCGCCCGTATAGTCCGCGCCGACCTTGCCGGCCAACGCTTCCGCCGCCGCGATCACCGGATCGCACACAACGGCGATCCCCGTATCGGGCACGTGGGCGAAAGCATCGCCATAAATGCGGCCAATATTGCCGGCCCCAATTAGCGCAAAGCGTATTTTTTCCATTACACGTCCTTTCCGGTTCGGTTGCTCGGCAATTCAAACGCTTGGCGGAATACCCCGCAGAAACAGTCCCGCCCGCGCCCATCCCATATCAATCCATATCAAAACGAAATGAAAGCTCCTGTAGGACGACAAGGATGGCTGACGGCGGCGACCAGGCGGGAGCCAGCGTCGATCTCCCTTCGCGCAATTCGCCGTCAAACAGCCCATCGCACGGCGGCTGCGGGTTCGAGTTTCCCCGTCCCTATGCTATCATTCACGCTGGTGATTGTCATATCAACAAGGAGCCTCAGGTGAACCATGAACCTCTCCGCGTCGGCATCATCGGAGCCGGCGCCAACACTGTCGCCAAGCACATCCCGGGGCTGCAGGCCATCGAGGGCGTGCAGATCGTCGGCGTCTGCAACCGCAGCCGCGAATCCTCCGCCCGCGTCGCGGATCAATTTGGCATCCCCCAGATATTCGACTCCTGGATGGATGTCATCACCGCGCCGGACATCAACGCCATCGTCATCGGCACATGGCCCTACATGCACGCCCGCATCACCATCGCCGCGCTGGCCTCCGGCAAACATGTGCTGTGCGAAGCGCGCATGGCGATGAACGCAGCCGAGGCGCACGCCATGCACACCGCAGCCCGCGCCAACCCGCACCTCGTGGCGCAGATCGTGCCTTCGCCCATGACCCTCGCCGTCGACCGGACGATCAAACGGCTGATCGCCGAGGGCTACCTGGGCGACCTGCTCGCCATCGAGGTGCGCGCCGGCGGCGAGTTCCTCAACCCCGACGCGCCGCTCCACTGGCGGCAAAATAGAGACTTGAGCGGCCTCAACATCATGAGCCTGGGCATCTGGTACGAAGCCGTCATGCGCTGGGCCGGAACCGCAACCGCCGTAGCGGCAATGGGCAAGACCTTCACGCCCATGCGCAAGAACGCCGACGGCTACATGCAGGCCACCGACATCCCCGAACACATCGACGTCATCGCCGATATGGCCTGCGGCGCACAGCTTCATATGCAAATCTCCGCAGTCGCCGGGCTGGCAGGCGCGCCCGAAGCCTGGCTCTTCGGCACAAAGGGTGCGCTGCGCTATTCGCAAGACGCGCTTGCCGGCGGTCGCCGCGGCGACGCCCAACTCCAGCCTATCCCCATCCCCGACGACGAGCGCGGCGGCTGGCGCGTCGAAGAGGAGTTTGTCAACGCCATTCGCGGCCTGGAACCCGTCACGCACACCCCCTTCTTGGATGGCGTCAAATACATGGAGTTCACCGAAGCCGTCAACCGCAGCATGGCCGAACGCCGCACCGTTCCGTTGCCTTTGCTCTAGAACCGCGCCTAGCCATGACCGACACCGCTTCCGCCGACGACGCCATCTTCGACGCTTTTCCGGAGATCGAAACCGAACGCCTGATCTTGCGCGAGATCATGCCGGAAGACGCGCCCGCCGTCTTTGCCCTCTTTTCAGATCCCAAAATCACGCAGTATTATGACCTCTACACCTATGTGGACATGGAGCAGGCCGAGGAGTTGATCGATTTCTTCGACGAGAGCTTCGAAAACCAGCGCGCCATTCGCTGGGGCATCGCCCGCAAAGAAGACAATGTTCTCATCGGCACCTGCGGCTACGTGTGGCTGCGCCAATATCGCGGCGAGATCGGCTACGAACTCGCCAGCGCATACTGGCGCCAGGGCATCATGTCTGAGGCGATCGAGGCAATCCTGGAGTTCGGTTTCGAGCAGATCGGCCTCAACCGCATCGAGGCGCTGGTCATGGTCGAAAACGCCGCATCCGCCGGCTTGCTGCGCTCGTTGGGCTTCACCGAGGAAGGCGTCCTGCGCGAGCACGACTTCTTCAAGGGCCAATTCCACGATATGCGTCTCTTCTCGTTATTGCGTCGGGAGTACGATGAAGCGCCATAGTCGGCCCGGCCGCAGGCGCACAACCACAGAACTGCTCACCGGAGAATAGAACAGCGATGTCACAGCGCAGCCAAAACCCGCGCAGTTCCCAGAAGCGCCCCCTTTCCGCCGCCTTGCCCATCCTGGGCGTGCTGCTCTTTGCCCTGCTCGTGTGGCGCGGCGGCTTGATTCGCGAGGCGGACGCCCCCCAAAACAGTGTCCAGCCGCAAGAGTCCCCGGCAGTCGCAACGACGGCAACGTCGCAGGCGCTTGCCGCCGAACCGCAGGAGGAGCCGACCGCAGAACCAACCGCAGAACCGGCTGCCGAACAAATGGCAGAACCGACGGCGGAACCGGCCACTGAGCCAACTGCCGTGCCGACCGCGCAACCCTCTCCTACTTCGCCGCCGACAGCGACCGCGACGCGCGCCAGCGACCTGCCCGTCATTGCCTACGCCGACCTGCCGCCCGAAGCCCATGACATAATCGCCCTGATCGACGCCGGCGGACCGTTCCCCTTCAGCAAGGACGGTTCGACCTTCCAAAATCGCGAAGGCATTCTGCCCGACAGGCCGCGCGGCTACTACGCCGAATACACCGTCATCACGCCGGGTTCGCCGGACCGGGGCGCACGCCGCATTGTCGCCGGCCAAGGAGGGGAGATGTACTACACCGACGACCACTACGCCAGTTTCCGCGAGGTGATGCGATGACCGGCTCCCTATCGCCTCTCTTCGCCGGCGAACTGCCGCCCGGCCTCTATCTCCTGGACATGAGCCGCCGCGCCGCCGCGCTCTGCAACGAGGTCGAGCGCCACGGCTGGCGTTGCTTCCTGATCGACGGCGGCGCAGCCTTCGACAAGGAAACGTTCTTGAGCGAAGCCGCCCGCGCCATGCGTTTTCCGCCCTACTTCGGCCGCAACTGGGACGCGTTCGAAGAGTGCGTCACCGACCTCTCCTGGGCCGACGCCCCCGGCTACGTGCTCATATACGACCACGCAGCCGTCCTCGCCGCCCAACACCCTGAGGCGTGGAACGTCGTCTATGCCATCTTGGCGGACGCCGTACAGACGTGGCGGGAGCAGTCGCGCCCCTTCTATGTGCTGCTGCGCAACGCGGGGCGAATTCCGCAGACGGTGCGCTACATGGAAAGCGGCCTCGACGCGAAGTAATTTCTCGATCCCGTCGATGCCGGAATGGAACCAGGCAAAACCTAGCAAGGAATGAAACAATATGACCTATGTAGCCGCGCTCGATCTGGACGACACGCTCCTGCGCAGCGATTACACGCTCAGCGCCGCCACGCGGGATACCCTGCGCGAGTGGCAGGCGCGCGGCTGTCGCATCGTCATCGCCACAGGCCGCCCCCCGCGCTCGGTCGGCGGATCCTTGCCCGATGAACTTCGGGTCGCGCCGTGGATCTGCTACAACGGGGCGGAAATCTGCGAGGAAGGGCGCAGAATTTACCGCAACCTGCTCTCTACCCACGACACGCGCCGCATCCTGCGCAGCCTGCTCGAGGCCATGCCTGCCGCAGTCCTCGGTCTGGAGATCGACGACGTGCTCTACCTAAATCGACCGTGGCAACGACCGACCGCCTACGAGTTAGCCGACCTGTTGGAAGTGGCCGACCGTCCCGCCGCCAAAATACTCTTCTTCACGGACAAGTCCGCCGGCCTTGCCGACGCCTTTTCCGGCTTGCCGTCGTCCGCCCGCGTCATGGTCTCGGACAAGTACGGGCTCGTGCAGATCATGGCGCGCACCGCCGACAAAGCGCAAGCGCTCCGCTTCCTCATGGCGCGCTGGGGCCTGAACATGCAGCATGTGGTGGCCTTCGGCGACGACATCAACGACGTCGATATGGTGCGGCACAGCGGCATCGGCGTCGCCGTGGAGAACGCCATTGCCGAAGTCAAAGCCGTAGCCGACCGCGTGACCCTCTCCAACGACGAGGACGGCGTGGGGGCCGTCCTGCGCGAACTGATGGCAAACGGCTGTTCAGGCGACGGCCGTCCGAGCGTGGTATAATCAATCCCAACCATGCCGATTCTGCCGCTCACTTCATCCGGTTCGCACCCACCATCACGCGGAGCAAAGTTGCCATGAGCCAAAACCCCGATGGAAAGGTGGTCGTGGCTGGCCACATCTGTCTTGACATCATCCCTGTCTTTGAAACGCACCATGCCCCTTCCGGCACGCTGCTCACACCGGGAAAGCTGGTCAACGTCGGCCCGGCGCTGCTTTCCACGGGGGGCGCTGTCTCCAACACCGGTCTCGCCCTGCACCGTCTTGGCGTGCCGACCAGCCTCATGGGCAAGATCGGCGACGACCTTTTCGGCAGCGCTATTCTCGACGTGATCCGCAGCCGCGATCCCGGCTTGGCGGACGGCATGGTCGTCTCCGCCGACGCGCCCAGTTCCTACACCATCGTCATCAGTCCGCCCGGCATCGACCGCAGCTTCCTCCATTGCCCCGGCGCCAACGACGCCTTCGGCCCGGAAGATGTGGACGTGCCGCGGCTGGCGGGCACGCGCATCTTCCATTTCGGCTACCCGCCGCTTATGCGCCGCATGCACATCGACGGCGGCGTCGAACTGACCGCGCTGCTGCGCAAAGTCAAAGAAGCCGGCATCGCCACTTCGCTGGACCTGGCGCACGTCGACGCCAATTCGCCCGCAGGCCGCATCGACTGGCGCGCGCTGCTGCAACTCGCCCTGCCGCACGTTGACTTCTTCCTCCCCAGCCTGGACGAGGTCTTCTCTATCCTGCAGCCGCAACGCTTCCGCCAAGCTGCCGAACAACACGACGGCGATTTTATGGCCGATGTCGACGCTGCGCTTCTGCATGACCTGGCCGGCGAACTGCTGGACTTCGGCGCAGCCATCGTCGCCCTCAAGATGGGCGACCAGGGCATCTATCTGCGCACTACGCCCGACGCCGCCCGGCTCAACGCCGTCGCCGGCCTGACGTTTAGCCCGGCCTGGCTCGGACGCGAGCTATTGGCCCCCGCTTTCCGCGTCGACCTGGTGGGCACGACCGGGGCCGGCGATTGCGCCATTGCCGGGTTCTTCGCCGGCGCCCTGCGCGGCCAGGAACCCGAACAAGCCCTGACTAGCGCCGTCGCCGCCGGCGGCGCTAATGTCGAACGCGCCGACGCCATCAGCGGCGTGCCCGCCTGGAATTCGCTCCAAGACCGCGTCGCCGCCGGTTGGGAAAAGCTGCCTCTACGCCTGCCCTTGCCCGGCTGGCACTGGGCCGATGCACATTCTCTGTGGGCTGCGCCGGAAGACCCGCTCTACGCCGCATTGCCGGCCGCGTAGCCCGCCGCCGGTTATCAGAACCTTTTCCCTTCCCCCATTTAACAGAGGACAGCCTGCCATGAAGCGCTCGGAAATCAACGCCATCATCCGCCGCACGGATGAATTCATCCGCCGGCACTGTTTCCACTTGCCGCCCTTCGCCTATTGGTCCCCGCAAGAGTGGGCCGCCAAAGGGCCGGAGGTGCGCGAGATCGTCGACCGCAAGCTCGGCTGGGATATCACCGACTTCGGCTTGGGCGATTTCGCCCACAAGGGCCTCTTCCTATTCACCATCCGCAACGGCGACCCGGCCAACCTGAAGAGCGGCAAGGGCAAGCTCTACGCCGAAAAGCTGCTCATTGCCGGCGTCGAGCAGGTCACGCCATTCCACTTTCACTGGGTCAAGACCGAAGACATCATCAACCGCGGCGGCGGCAAACTGGCCGTCCAACTCTACAACGCCACCCCGGACGAAGAACTGGCCGACACCGACGTGGTCGTCAATACGGACGGGTGGGTGCGCACGGTAGCCGCGGGCAGCGTCATTGTCCTCAGCCCCGGCGAAAGCATCACACTTCCCCCCTACTGCTACCACGCCTTCTGGGGCATAGAGGAAACCGTGCTGGCCGGCGAAGTCTCCACAGTCAACGATGACGCCGCCGACAACCGCTTCTACGAACCGATTGGCCGCTTCCCGGACATTGAAGAAGACGAAGCGCCCCTCCATCTGCTAGTCAACGATTATGACCGATTCTACAAACCGGCCTAAGCGCAGGATCACGCTCAAACGGCGCTTACTCGGCGCCTTTGTCCTGCTCCTGCTGATCTGCGGCAGCGCTGTGCTGCTCATCCCCAACCTGACAGATGCCGACTCCGACGCCCTCGGCGGACGGACGCTCGTGTGGCATGCGTATTCCGGTCCCGAGGCCGACGCCCTAGCCGAGGTGCTGGAGAGGTTCCAAGGCCTGCACCCCGATGTGACGATCCACACGCAGGCCTTCGCCAGCCGCGACGAACTCCTGGCCCAATTCCGGCTTTCAGCCCAAAGCGGCCTCGGCCCCGATCTCCTCATCGGGCAGGCGTCGTGGGTAAGACCGTTGGCCGACGAAAACGCCATCCGCAGCATCGAAGATCAGATCCCCGCCGAAACGCGCGAACACTACGCGCGGGGCGCGGTCGAAAGCCTGACCTATAAAAAAGAGCTTTACGGGCTGCCGATCTCCCTGGAGGTCCCCGCGCTCTATTACAATCGACGGATGGTAGAAACGCCCGCAACCACGCTCGACGAGCTGCTGGCGCAGGCGGCCAACGGCAAAACCGTACTCATGAGCACCGACTTTGCCGACGCCTTCTGGGGCGTCCAGGCCTTCGGCGGCAGGCTGTTCGATGCCGAAGGCCGCGCCATCCTCGACCAGGGGGGCTATGCCAACTGGCTCGACTGGCTGCGCAACGCGCGCGACGCGCCGGGTATGATCCTGGACAGTAACCGCGAGGCGCTGCGCGAGCGTTTTCTTTCTGAAGACGGCGCCTACTACATAGGCCGCCCCAACGAATTGCACCAAATCCTCGAAGCGCTTGGCGAAGATTATGTCGGCGTCGCGCCGCTGCCCAGCGGCCCGACAGGCAGCGCCGGACCGTTCTTGGGCGTCACCGCCGCCCTCTTCAGCACGGTTTCCTCGCCAAACCAACATCTCGTCAGCGTCGAGTTGGGGAAGTTCCTCACCAACTCCGAGCAGAGCGCCACACTAATGCGCCGGGCGCGTCTGGTTCCCGCCAATAGCAGGGTGCGCATCAACCCGCGCCTGCATCCTTTGGCGGCAGGCTTTGCGGCGCAGGCTGCGTCGGCCATACCGATCCCCAACTCTACGCGCATGGATGCCGTCTGGACCAACGCCAACGAGGCCTATAACCGCGTCCTCGAAGGTCTGATCACCCCGCTGGAAGCGGCGGTCAACACCACGCGCGCCGTCAACGAGGCCAACGGCTTCACTGTGACGGAGACAAAACCGCCCGCCTGTACCGATCTCGGCACCATCCGCCTCGTGCACGACTGGGAAGGGCCGGCGGCAGAAGCGCTAGACGCCATCATCCAACGCTATAAGCAGGTGTGCCCGCTCGTCATTGTGCAAAGCTCACGAGAGAATCTGGAGCTGGTGCGCAGCCGCTGGGCGCTCAACCCCGCATCCGCCGCCAACCCGGACATCGTGTTGGCCCCGCAGACGTGGCTGATCGAAGCGGTTGCCGACGGCATCGCCTTGCGCGACTTATCGAACCTGGCATCGAACGAGCAGTTGCAGCGCTATCACCCCGTCGCGCTAAACGGCATGCGCGTACACAATCGCCTTGTGGGCGTCCCCATGACCATGCATGTCTACGCCCTCTACTACAACCACACGCTGATCGAGGCGCCGGCCGCGGTCCTCGAACGCGTGCGCTCGCAGGCGGATAACGGCGTGCCCATTGCGCTCCCCGCCCGCTTCATCCCCGCCTATTGGGGCGTAGGCGCGCTGGGCGGCACGCTGTTCGACAACCAAAACCGTGTCATCCTCGACCAGGGCGGCTTTGCCGAGTGGCTCGACTGGCTGCGACGCTCGCGCGATGAACACGGCATCCAACTCAGCTTCGAGCAAAGTGAGCTAAAGAGCCTGTTCCTGGCAGGCAAGTCCGCCTATTATGTCGGCGGGCCGGCAGAGGCGCCGGAGTTGTATGCCGCGCTCGGCGAGCAGAACGTGGGCGTCGCCCTCCTGCCCGCAGGCCCGGCAGGGGATGCCGCGCCCTTATTCGAGGCAACCGGCTTCTTCTTCAATCAGCACTCTTCCGAGCGGAAAACGTCCATCGCTGCGGCCTTCGCCGTCTTCGCCTCGAACGCCGATAACCAGGCGATGCTGATGGAGGCGAATGCGATCGTGCCCGCCAATGCCACCGTGCCCCTAGACCGGCATCCGAACACGGCCATCTTCGTCGAACAAGCCCGATCCGCCGTCCCCATCCCCAACGTGCCGGAATTTCGCGCAGTGCTGAATCTGGGCAATCAGGCTTACGTCGACGTGCTCCAAAACGGCGTCGCGCCGGAACAGGCGGTCGCCGATACGACCCGGCGGATCAACCAGGCCAACGGCTTTGCCGAACCCACCCCAGTCGAAGGCAGCGCCACCCCCGCCCCCGAGGGACAGGCTACGCCAGGCGCTGCCGGCGAGGGCGCCGCTCCGGCAACCGAACAACCGCAAGACCAGGACTCGTAAAGGCAGGCAACGCGTGAATGATCCCCGCATCCAGGCCATTCTAGACCAGCTCGACACGCTGATTCTCTTGCTGTTGCGGCCTGCCGTACAGCAGCAATTGTTGGCGTTTTTCTTGGTGACGCTGGTCGCCTGGCTCACTCCGCTGCCCTTCCGCTTTTCTATCAACTGGCTCGAACGACGCATCGGGGCTGCGCCGCGCACTGGCGACGAGACGCCGCAACCGGTCACCTGGCGCACGCGCCTAATCCGTTGGACGCGCGCCGCCGAATTCGTGCTCTTCCCCATCCTCGGTCTGATCTTAGGCGGCTTCGCCGTAGGCCGCCTCGATCAGAGCGGCACGCCGTTCGGCCTGCTGGAACGGCTCAACAACCTGTTCTGGCTGCTGCTCACCTATCGCGTACTAGGCGCTTTCCTCTTCGGCGCCGTCGATCTGCAGACGGCGCAGCGCTATCATCGCCGTTTTCTGACGCCCATCTTCCTGATCCTGCTCGTCGCCAGCCTGAGCATTGGCCTGGGCGGCTCCTTCCTGCTGGGCGATATCCCGCTCGTGCAGGTGATGGGGCAGGCTCTTTCGCTGCGCGCCATCATCACCGCCATCGTAGTCCTCTATTTGTTTCTCGCCCTGGCGTGGATCACGCGCGACGTCCTCAATCGCTATGTGCTGCCGCGCACAGAGGCCGATCCCGGCGTAGCCAACACCATCGTCATCACCACCAACTACGCCATCATCGGCATCGGCATCCTCATGGCCGCCACCACCCTCGGCTTCGACCTCTCGGCGCTGACGATTGTCTTCGGCGGCCTCTCGGTCGGCATCGGCTTCGGCCTGCAGGAATTGATCGCCAATTTCATCAGCGGCATTCTACTCGTCTTCGAGCAGACGCTGCGCCCCGGCGACGTTGTCGAAGTCGGCGGGCAGCGCGGCACCGTCTCGCAGATGCGCATGCGCGCCACCGTGCTGCGCAACATCGACAACGTAGAAATCTTCGTGCCGAACAAGACCCTGCTCACTTCAACCGTTGCCGCCTACACCTTCAGCGATCGCGTCGTGCGTCGCGTCGTCAGCGTCGGCGTGAGCTACGATAGCAGCCCGACCCAAGTGCGCGATATTCTCCTCGACATCAGCAAAAGTCATGGCCTGGTCTTGGCGGACCCGGCGCCGGCCGTGTTCTTCACGGCTTTTGGCGAATCAAGCCTGAATTTCGATCTGGCCGTTTGGATCGCCGACTCGGCGCGCGCACTAGAAGTCGTGAGCGACCTGCATTTCATGATCTTCAGCCAGTTTACCAAACATGGCATCGAGATACCCTTCCCCCAACGCGATCTGCACCTGCGCAGCGTGGACGCGCCTCTGCCCGTACACTTGCGGCAATCAAACGCGGACTCGCCTCCGCCTCCTGCGGACAGCAAACCCGCCCTGCCGGACGCCGCTCCCGTCCAGCCCGACGAAAAGGAGAATTCGTAACTGCCGGACGCCCGCCAAGGGCCAGACGCCGCACAATCGCAGAAAACACATTTTCAGGCAGCCTTTCCTTTGCGGAATCAATCTTTTCTGCTATTATCGCCTCGGACAAAAGTCCGTAGGATGGCGCGTGTACGAACGGCGCAGTATACGCCAGGCATGTTTGGTCGAAAGGAACTAGAATGCTTAAGCGACAGTCACCGAAGGGGAGCGACCAGGTCAAGGTTACATTCGTCATTCCCCACGACCCGAACCAGGGGCGCGTCTATGTGGCGGGCGACTTCAACGACTGGAACTCGTCCGATCTGCTGCTCATCAAACGCAGCAACAACACGCGCAGCGCATCCGTAACGCTCGCCGCCGGCAAGCGCTACGCTTTTCGCTACTGCACGGAAGAGGGCGAGTGGTTCAACGACGAAGCCGCTGACGCTTACGAACCTAGCGAACACGGCAGCGAGAACTGCATCATCATCACCTGAGCGGCTGGGTGCGCAACCCGCCGCGCCGGCTACAACGGCGGGAATTGCGCCGATTTGCGGCGAGAGGCATTGGCAGTAACACGCCTCTCGCCGCCTCTCTGCAGCGCATCGACAAGAAGCTAACCTAAAGCGACGAGCGAATTATGGCCTTCGACCCCGCGGTATTGCTGCCCAACCGCCCCCAGCGCGAACCCATCCTGACCATCCTGCAAGCCGCCCTGTCGGCGGTTGACCCGCTCTCGGCAACGCAACGACATCTCCAACGCCAGGGCAGTCGCCTCACCGTGGGCGACCGCGACTACAACCTGGATCGCTACGCGCGCGTTTTCGTCATCGGCGCGGGCAAAGCCGGCGCGCCCATGACGCAGGCCGTCGAAGCCGCACTCGGCGACCGCATCGCCGACGGGCTGGTAGTCGTCAAGACGGGCCACACAGGCCCGACGCAGACGGTCAAGCTGGCGGAAGCAAGCCATCCCGCTCCCGACGAAGCCGGCGTCGAAGCCGGCATGCACATTCTGGATCTGGCCCGATCAGCCGGGGAAGACGACCTGGTGATTGCGCTCCTCTCCGGCGGAGGTTCAGCTTTGCTCGTCGCCCCTGCACCCGGCCTCACCCTTGCCGACATCCAATCCATGACGGCCTCGCTCCTGGCCTCCGGCGCTACCATCAACGAGATCAACTGCCTGCGCAAGCACACCAGCGCGGTCAAGGGCGGCCAGCTAGCCAGGGCCGTCGCCCCCGCCACGCTCATCACCCTGGCCCTCAGTGACGTCATCGGCAGCCCGCTCGACGTCATCGCCAGCGGGCCGACCGTGCCCGACCAGAGCACATGGGACGACGCCTGGCGCATCGTGCAGCGCTACGAACTCGAGTCCGAGCTGCCCGATGCCATTGTGCAGCGTCTGCACACCGGGCTGAACGGCGACGAGCCAGATACGCCCAAACCCGATGACCCCGTCTTTGCAACCAGCCAGACATTGGTTGTAGCCGACAACCGCGTGGCCGCGACAGCCGCCGTACGCGCCGCCGAGTCCCAGGGCTATCACGCGCTGCTCCTCACGACCTATCTGGAAGGCGAAGCGAGCCAAGTCGCCAAAGTCGCCGTGGGCTTGGGCCGCGAGGTCCAGGCGTTCCACGCGCCGCTGCAGCCGCCGGCCTGTCTCGTCCTCGGCGGCGAGACCACCGTCACCCTCGGCGCCGACCCCGGCAAGGGCGGGCGCAACCAAGAGCTTGCCCTGTCCGCTGCGATCGCCCTGCAGGATAAGCCCGGCATCGTCGTCGTGTCGCTCGCCACGGACGGAACCGACGGCCCCACCGACAGCGCAGGCGGCATAGCCGACGCCTCCACCGTCGCCCGCGGCAAAGCATTGGGCTTAGACGCCGAATCCGCTCTGCGCCGCCACGACGCCTATCCCTACCTGCACGCCGTCCACGACCTGCTGCTCACCGGCCCCACCCAGACCAACGTCAACGACCTCGTGTTCGTCTTCGTCCACGAAGCCTGACTCAAAGCCTGACACGCAGCCCGCAGCCATAAAACAAACCCCGGCGGAGCGCCGTCTTGCGACAGGCCCCGCCGGGGAGACGTCCATATTGATGCGCTTCGCGAAAACTTTCGGCTTCCGAGAAGACTGACTGCTGTGTTGTGAAAACCGCTTAGTCGGCCAAGCCCAGGTCGTCGCCCGCGACGCGCGCCGAGGCCGGCATGGGCTGGTGATACTCGACCGGCTTCACGATCTCGTTGACCAGCTCCTTGGTGTTGTCGACGTTCAGCTTCTTATAGAAGAAGACGAACTTGTCCTCCAGCGCCTGGTACAGCTCTTCCTTGGCCTTTTCCGGCAGAGCCCACAACTCGGGCTTGAACGGGCCGATCGCCTTCTTGCGCGTGCTGTAATAGAACTGCGCATCGGTCTGGCCGGCCTTGCGCTCGTTGGCGTTGTTGGCGTCCAGATAGCGATAGATCGTCTCTTTCAGGCTCTCCGGGAAGGCCGGGTGATCCATGAAGAGATTCTGGAAGCCGGTCGCCAGATGGATCTCCAGCGTCTGCACCTCGGGGAACTTGTCGAACATCTCCTCGGGCAACGTGCTGGCGCCATGCTGCACAGCGCCGCCGGAGCCATGCTCGCGCGCCCGGTCGCCCAATACCTTGAGCGTGTCGAAGTCCACAGCCACCTTGGCGATGGAGCCGTCGGGCAGCACCACGCCGCCGTGGCTCGTGCCGGTCTGCACGCTGATCTTGCTCAGACCGACCAGGCCGTCGCCCATCTCCGCCAGCACCTTTTGATAGCCGCCGATGTAGGCGTCCAGTTCTTCCGGCGTGGAGTTCTTCTCGCCGACCTCGCCGATCTCGCCGCCGAGGCTCACGGTCACGCCCTCAGGCTCCAGGTCGCGCACCCACTTGGTCAGCTCGGCCGAGCGCGTGTAGTTGTCGTGCTGCTGCTCGTCCAGCGTCTCCGGCTCCAGCGTCACCAGCGTGCTGGTGTCGATGTCGATGTTCCAGAAGCCCGCGGGGATCGCCTGTGCAATCAGGTCCTTCACCTCTTTGATCGCGCCTTCCGGGTCCTTCTTGAAGGTTGACGCCTTAACCTGGAAGTGATCGCCCTGGATGAAAATCGGGCCCTCGTAGCCTTCCTTGATGGCCGCCGCGATCAGGGCGGCGCTGTATTCCATCGGCTCCTGGTCGGTGTAGCCCATCTCGCTGCGCGCAATCTCGAAGACAAACGCGCCGGCGTTCGTCTTCTTCGCCGCACGGAACGCGGCGCGCCCCGTGTCGTAGGTGGTGAAGCGGATGTTCATGGCAGGCACGGTGCGGTCCTGCCACTTGTCCTGGCCGCGGCTAATATAGAAGTCATGGACGCTGGCCGGTCGCGCACCGAGCGCTTGGCCCGCCTCCCAGATCAACCAGCGCGCATAGTCCTTGACCGGCTTGGCGCCGAAAACGGCATCGCGCACCAACACGTCGATATCCTGCTTGCGCAGCTTGTCCGCATCGACTACCTCAACCGCTCCCTTGGAGACGCGCACACTGCCGGCAACCGACTTGCGCAGCTCATAAACGCTTTCATGAATCATGTTTGTTTTTCCTTCGCATTGTCTGCTACGTATGTCAACGACTTCTTAGGGTACTTTCTTAAGGCGCTTATCTGTACGGCGGTCAGGGCGCCCGCAAGGGACGCCCCTGCGCATCTGACGCCTGACTCGTGACTGGGACGCTTTAGTACAGGAACATGGGCTTGCCGAGTACGTGGCGCACCTTCGGCCGGTACTCGTTGACATCATACAGCTCGTCCACATCCACGCGCTTCAGGCCGCTGGTCACGGTGCTCATCGGGATGTGGGTATAGGTGCCGTCGCGCAAGGCGACCATGCGCCCGCTCGCGCCGCTGGTGATCAAGTCCATCGCCAGGTTGGCGTAGTTCACGCCCACCATCAGGTCCAACGCGTCCGGCGCGCCGGAGCGCATCAGGTACGAAAGCTGCTGGTAGATGATGTTCTCGCCGGTCAGCTTCTTCAGCGCCTCGCCCGTGATTTCGCCGATGCCGCCCAGTTTCTGATGGCCGTAGGCGTCCTGCTCGCCATACTGCACGACCTTGCCGCCCACCATGTGCGCGCCTTCGCTGATCGTGACCATAGCGTAGTTGCTGGGATTAGCCTTCTTGTCCTTCAGGACCAACTCGGCCAGCCGCTCCGGATCAAACGGCACCTCGGAGATCAGGGCGCGGTCCACGCCCGCCAAGTAAGAGCTGATCAAGCTCGTCTCGCCGCTGTTGCGGCCGAACAGCTCGACCACGGCGATGCGTTCGTGCGAACCCGTGCTCGTGCGCAACTGGTGGATGAACTGCACGCTGCGCGTCACGGCTGTGCTGAAGCCGATGCAGTAATCCGTGCCGTATACGTCGTTGTCCATCGTCTTGGGGATGGCGATGACGGGGAACGTCTCGCTGTGCAGCCGCTCGCCGTAGCTGAGCGTATCGTCGCCGCCGATGGGGATCAGGCGGTCAATGCCCAGGAACTCCAGGTTCTTAAGGACATGGGGCGTGAAGTCGCGCGGCCGGTCGTCCTGCTCCTCCGCCTCCGGGTGCTCCGGGTCCTTCAAGAAATCGGGGACAGCCCTCGGGCGCACCTTGCCGGGGTTGGTGCGGCTTGTGTGGAGGAACGTGCCGCCCGTCCGATCAATCGTGCGAACGACGTTCTTGTCCAGTCGGATCGTGTTTTTTTCGATGCTGGCGGGATCGTCTCGGTTCAATTCAAGCAGGCCGCCCCAGCCGCGACGAATGCCAATCACCTCGTGGCCTTCGTCGACCGCGCGATACACCACAGCCTTGATGCATGGATTCAACCCGGGAACATCGCCGCCGCCGGTCAAAATACCGATTCTCATTGCGATCACTCCTTATACGTCGTCAAGCCAATGTGAGATGGTTTCAGTTGTTGCCTAATATGAACACCATTTGCGCCTGCGCTGAGACACAAAATTAGGCGAGAATACAGACGAGCTGCGCGCGTTTGACACGCCGCGCACTCTCGCCATTATACCATCGGACCCGCCGAATTTGCCATAATAACGGGATGCCAACTTACAGAGGCTGCGCTTCGGACTCGTCCTCGAGTAGATCGATCGACGGATCCGGCTGGGCCAACATGCGCGCCACAGGACGCAGGTCCATCCACCACTGCTTCTTTGGCCGGTGATACACAGGGTCCGTCATGCGCATCGCCTCTTCGATCGGCGTGAAGGTCAACTCGCCCCGCTGATAGCCCATGCACATGATGGGCGCTTCATCCGGCTGCTCGGCGTCCCACTCCTCCAGCCGTTCCACGGCGCGTGCCGCCAACCGCACCGCCAGAATGCGGTCAAACGGCGCCGGGTCGCCGCCCTGCTGCAAATGACCCAAAACCGAGATGCGCACGTTAAACAGGTCGCCGCTCTCCTCCTCGAAAAGCGCCGCCAAGAACTGAGTCGTATACAGCGGGTTGGCCCCTTCGTTGCGGATGATCAGGCCCAGCCGCTTGCCGTGGTTGAAGCCTTTGATCAACTGCTGAATGTCCTGCTGCAAGTCGGCCAGCCGCACCCCCTCCTCATGCAGATAGACGCGCTCAGCGCCGGTCGCAATGGCGCTCATCAGCGCCAAATAGCCGCAGTAGCGCCCCATCACTTCCACGACAAAACAGCGGTTCGACGCCACCGCCGATTGCTTGATCTTGTCGACCACCTCCGTGATCGAGTTCAGCGCCGTGTCTGCGCCTACGCTGTGCTGTGCGCCCGGCAAATTGTTGTTGATCGACGCCGGAATACAAATGACGGGGATGTTGAAGGCCGGATAGTTTTCGCGCTCCTGGTAGAGACGCAGCGCCGCCTCATAGCCCGACCACCCGCCGACGATCAGCAGCGCATCGATGCGGCGCTCCTCCAGCGTGCGCGCAACCGCATAGTAGTCCTTGCCGTCGGGGACTTTGCGGCTCGTTCCCAACTCGGATCCGCCCATCGGCGCCCAGCCGTTCACGCCCATCCACTCGAACTCAAACAGATCGTCGTTGATCAGCCCGCGGAAGCCGCGATGGATGCCAAGCAGCACATGGCCGCGATCCGCTGCCAGACGCACCGCGGCGCGGACCGCGGCGTTCATGCCCGGCGCCGGCCCGCTGGCGTTCATAACGCCGATGCGCAGCCGCTTCTGGCCCGGCGTCGGCGCGTGCGGCGCGGCGCGCGTCAGCGTGCGCAGAATCTCGAACGCAGTCCGAAAACTGCGACCGCGCAATTGCATGGCCTTGTCATAATCGCCCGACTTGATGGCAGCGTTGATCTCCAACGTCTTGTTGACGCAGTCCATCAACGGCAGGCGCACAACTTTGTTATTCTGGATGCCGATCATCAGCGAGTCGGTCGCCGGATCAGCCGACAGCACGGCGTCCACTGCCTCTACGCCCATGATGGTGCTCAGGATGCGGTCATAAGCCGTGGGCGAACCGCCGCGCTGCACATGACCCAACACCGTGATGCGAACATCCTCGCCCAGGCCGGCCTCCAGCGCCTGCCGCACGTACTCCGAAGTGATGCGATTGCCGTGCCGGTCCTGTGCGCCTTCCGCCACGATCACGATATTGTCGCGCCGCCCCATCTTCAGGCCGCTGCGCAGCACATCGCACATCCTGGACTGCCAGTC
This sequence comes from uncultured Caldilineaceae bacterium, assembly GCA_964649875.1. Lineage (GTDB taxonomy): Bacteria > Chloroflexota > Anaerolineae > Caldilineales > Caldilineaceae > JASGTU01. The sequence continues at coordinate 1,895 of CAZYSJ010000018.1, read as the reverse complement.
CTCATGCTCATAATCGGGCGGGCTCTCCGGAATCAACACCCACTCGGCGCCGGTAGCGATGGCGCTCATCACCGCCAGATAGCCGCAGCGCCGCCCCATCACCTCCACCACAAAGGCGCGCTGATGGCTGGCCGCGGTGCTGGTGATTGCGTCGACGGCGTCGGTAATGCGGTGCAGCGCCGTATCCGCGCCGATCGTCATGTCCGTGCCGTACATGTCGTTGTCGATAGACCCCACCAGCCCGGCGATGGACAGCACGCGATGTTGCTCCGCCAGGTCCGCGCTGATTGCGCCCTCGTCGACCAGTTCCGTCACCAACTCCGCCCACTCTTGCCGCAGGATATTAGCCCCCGTCAGGCTGCCGTCGCCCCCGATCACGACCAGGCCGTCGATCTCGCGCTCAAGCAGGTTGCGCACGGCCTGCTTGCGTCCCTCCCGCGCCTGAAACTCAGGGCAGCGGGCCGTGCCGATCACCGTGCCGCCCCGTTGCAGAATGCCGCCGACCGAATTCCACGTCATCGGCCGAATTTGGTCGCCCCCCGTGATCATGCCGCGGTACCCTTCGTAAATCGCATAGATCTCCGCGCCGCGATCCAGCGCCGCGCGCACCACAGCGCGCAGCGCGGCATTCATGCCGGGAGCATCTCCCCCGCTCGTCAAAACGCCTAAACGTTTGGTCATAGCCCGGTTCCTTTTGAGTCAACGCTAGTTGAGTCAACGCTAGGACGGAGCGTGTCAAGCTGAGACGCCAAGACGCAGGAAAACGCCTGCAGTTGTTTAGGCATGACGCCCGCCGGCGTTCAATTTGACACTTCGTCCCTCGATTTAGTGTTCACGCTTGCGCCGCGTGAGCCGTCCCCAAACGGCTCGTACCATTCATCACAAACAGCCTAGATTATAACATACCCGCCGCCTGCGTCTGAGCGCCCCCGCGCGCCGGACGCAGCCCGGAATTTCCGCCTTGCCATTCTTGTTGCAACGATTCGGCGAACCGCGGCAAACCCTAAATTTACATAATCTGCGCCATTTGACAACCCTTCGCGCCCGGAACTATACTGCGAGAGGTTTCGGCACTCAATCGTTCAGGCAGGAGCAAGTCATGGCTCGACGAAGAAGCGCGGCGCGTCCCGGCGTCACCGGTCTCGGAATGCGGGAAGAACTGGCGCCCGGCGTGTTCATCAACAGTTTCTATCGCGGCTGCACGCCCGGTTTTGTCTATACCGAAGAGGGCATCATCCTCATCGACGCACCGCTCATCCCAAAGCAGGCGCTGGACTGGCGCGCCCAAATCGAGGACGAGTATCCGGACGAACCTTTCCTCTACCTGATCAACACCGACCACCATCGCGGGCACGCATTGGGGAACCAGTACTACATGCCCGTAACGGTCATCGCCCAAGAACGCGCCCACAAAGAGATGTCGGGCTATACCGAGAACTTCAAGGAGCGCGTGCGCAACAGCTTCAAACGCGAGCCGGAGATCCAAGCGCAGCTCAACAACATCGAGATCATCCCGCCGCACATCACCTTCACCAACCGCGCCGCCATGCTCTATGGCGGGCGCAGGATCGAGTTGATCTACGTCGGCGGCCACACGCCGGCCACCAGCCTCGTCTGGCTGCCCGAAGAGAGCATCTGTTTTGTGGGCGACATCCTCTGGGTAGACCAACACCCCTACATGGCGCAGGGCAACACCATTGAATGGCTCAATGCGCTGGAGATGATTCGCCAGTTGGACGCTGAATACCTTGTGCCGGGCCACGGCCCCGTCTGCGACGCCGAAGCCACCTACCGCATCGAGGAGTACATCCGCTTTATGCGCGGGCGCGTGCGCGACTACTACCTGGCCGGCAAGAACAAAAACGAAACCAAAAGCGGCCTGGTCAGCGAAATGG